>DATGEO010000115.1:0-28192 GCA_035310015.1 Candidatus Dormiibacterota bacterium
CGGTCTCGAGTCGGTGCGCACGTACAGCTTCGAGGAGAAGTTCTACCGCAAGCTCTTCTTCAAGGACGACCGGCTGGTGGGCGCGATCATGATCGGCCCGCCGAAGGGCCGCAAGAAGCTCATCGAGATCATGCGCTCGCGGCAGAAGATCGAACGCCCGAAAGAAGAGCTGCTGGACCCCGCCAACCTGAAGGACTGAGCGGCCGGCACCCGCGCCCACGAGCTGGAGCGCCGTCGTAGACTTTCGCTGTAGAGAGATGCCTTTCGCTTACAGCGAATCAGCCCAGGTGGTGCGGGCGGCGCTTGGAGCAGTGCTCCGCGGCCGCCGCGAGGCGGCACGCCGCACGCTGAGCGAGGTCGCGGCCGAGGCCGGGCTGTCGCCAGCGCACCTGTCCGAGGTCGAGCGCGGGCGGAAAGAGGTCTCGATCGAGCGCCTCCTGGCGGTCGCGCACGCCCTGGGCATCCGGCCCGCGGACGTCTACGCCGAGCTCGCCCGGCTGCTCGGCGCCGACGCCGAGCGCCCGGCCTGGCCCGAGGACCCGCCGGTCAAGCTGCGCCTCGCCACCGCCGGCCTGCCCATGGACGCGCTGCGCAGCGTCGCCGACTTCAGCGCCTTCATGGCGATGGCCAACCCCCCGCCGAAGCCGCGCGCACCGATCGGCTTCAACCCCAGGAGATAAAGGAGAGTCATGAGCCTCATCCCGACGGTGATCACCAACGACGGGCGCGGCGAGCGCGCCTACGACATCTACTCCCGGCTGCTGAAAGACGGCGTCGTCTTCGTGCGCGGCGTGATCGACGACGATCTCGCGAGCACGGTCACGGCCCAGCTGCTGTTCCTGGAGAACGAGGCACCCGACCATGACATCCACGTCTACATCAACAGCCCGGGCGGCTCGCTGACCGCATCGCTGTCGATCTACGACGCGATGCAGTACGTCGGACCCCGCGTGGGCACGTTGTGCACGGGCCTCGCGGCGAGCGGCGCGTCGCTGCTGCTCGCGGGCGGCGCTCCGGGCCTGCGCATGGCGCTGCCCCACGCGCAGATCCTCATTCACCAGCCGTTCACGCAGGGCATCCAGGGCCAGGCGACCGACATCCAGATCCACGCGCAGGAGATCCTTCGCCAGCGCGAGCAGCTCGCGCGCATCTATGCGAAGCACACCGGCCGCGAGCTCGAGGAAGTCGAGCGCGCGATGGAGCGCGACTTTTTCATGACGCCGGAGCAGGCGAAGGATTGGGGTCTCATCGACCTGATCGTCGAGAAGAACCCAACCGTGGTGAAGGCAACGAAAGCCGCGACCGCGTGAGAGTCGCCGTCCTCGGCGGCACGCGGTTCATCGGCCGCGCGGCGGTCGAGGAGCTGGCCGCTGCGGGCCACGAGCTGCTGCTCGTCCACCGCGGCGCGCTCGAGCCGGACGGCCTGCCCGCGGCGCGCCATCTGCACACCGATCGCGCCGAGCTGCACGCCAATCGCGAGCACATCGCCGAGTTCCGCCCCGACGCGGCGCTCGACTGCCGCGCCCTGACGCGGGCTGACGCCGAGACCGGGCTGGCGGCGCTGCCGGATGGCATCAGGCTGGTCGTGATCTCGAGCATGGACGTGTATCGCGCGTTCGGCGCGGTGAATCTCGGCGCCGAGACCGACCCTGTGCCCATCGACGAGGACTCGCCCCTTCGCTCGGAACGCTATCCGTATCGCGACCTCGCGCCCGACCGCCGCGACTACGACAAGCTCGACGTCGAGGACGTGTACCTGCCGGCGGGCGCGACGTCGCTGCGCCTGCCGATGGTGTACGGCGAGCACGATTATCAGCGGCGCGAGGAGTACATCCTCCGGCGCGTGCGCGCTCGACGCGCGCGCATCCCCTTCGGCTCCGGCCAGTGGCTCACGTGCCGCGGGTACGTTCGCGACCTCGCGCGCGGGATCCGGCTCGCGCTGGAGAAGGACGTCGCGCGCGGCGCAGCGCTCAACCTCGGCGACGATCGCACCTACTCGGTGCGCATGTGGTCGCGCATGATCCTCGACGCCGCCGGCTCGGACGCGGAGCTCGTTCGCGTGTCGGACGGTGTGCTGCCGCCGGACCTGGAAGAGACCGGCACGCTGTCGCAGCACGTCATCGCCAGCTCGCGCCGCGCGCAGCAGCTACTCGGCTGGACGCCTTCCAATCCCGAGGATTCGCTGCGCACCAGCGTGGCGTGGCACCTGGCGCACCCGCCCGAGAATCCTGACCCCGATTTCAGCGCCGACGATCGCGCCCTGGCGGAGGCGGGTTCGGCAACCGTCTAAGCTTCGGCGCAGATGACGCGCCGGTACCGGCCGTTCGATCCCTTTGAGCGCGGCGGTTTCGAGCCGCCTCGCGAAATCCGAATCCCCCGCCCGCCGCGGCGCTTCTGGGTGGGCCTGTCCCTCGTCGGCCTGGCGATCCTGATCTTCATCTTCACGAGCCCGATCGTCGGCGTCATCACGGAGCTGCAGTGGTACGACGCGCTCGGGTTCAAGGACGTGTACACGACGCGGCTCGTCCTCCAGACCGCCCTGTTCGTGGGCAGCCTGCTGGTCGCGTTCGTGTACCTCGCGGCCAACGTGCTGATCGCGCTGCGCATCCGCTCGGGGCCCGGCCTGCGCGCGGTGGGCATCCGGCGCTCGATCGTGCGCAGCGCCGCCGGCGCGGTCGCGCTGTCCGCCGCCGGCATCGTCGCCCTGATCCTCTCGACCGGCGCCGGCACGCAGTGGCAGGCGCTCGCGCTGTTCCAGCACGCGACGCCCACCGGCACCGTCGACCCGGTCCTCGGGCAAGACATCTCCTTCTACCTGCTGTCGCTGCCGTTCCTGCACTCGGTCGTCAACTGGGCGCTCGGCCTCGCTTTCATGGGCGCCCTGCTCACGGTTGCGCTTTATGCGTGGCGCGGCGACACCTTCGCCCTCAACTTCACGCCGCCGGCCATAGCGCACATCTCCGGGATGCTCGCGGTGTTCGCGCTGACGCTCGCCGCCTGGACGTGGCTCGGCCGCTTCGACCTCCTCTTCGCGCACAACGGCGGGGTGGTGTGGGGCGCGGCGTATTCGGACATCAATGCGAGGCTGCCGATCCTGACCTTCGAGGCCGGCGGCGGCATAGTGGTGGCGGGCGCGCTCATCGCCAACATGTGGGTGCGGCGCCTGTGGCTGCCGGTCGCGTCGGCCGTCGTGTGGGTCGCGATGCTGATCCTGGGCGGGATCTATCCCGCGGTGGTTCAGAGCTTCCTGGTGACCCCGAACGCCCAGTCGTACGAGCTGCCGTTCATCCAGCGCGAGATCGCGGGCACGCGCCAGGGGTACGGCCTGAGCGATGTGACGGTGCAGAACTTCACCGGCGACCAGCCCCTCACCGCGCAGGCCGTGCAGAACGACTCGGTGACGATCGACAACCTGCGCCTCTGGGACGCGCCCGAGCTGCAGGACACGTACGAGCAGCAGCAGGGAATCCGTACCTACTACCACTTCTCGAACATCGACATCGACCGCTACACGATCGGCGGCCAGTACAAGTCGCTCGAGATCAGCGCGCGGGAGTTCGATTACACGCGCCTCCCCGATTCCGCGCAGAACTGGATCAACCAGCACCTTCAATACACGCACGGGTATGGAGTCGCAGCGAGCCCCGTCAACGCGGTCGCCGGCGAGGGCCTGCCCGACTACGTTGTGGGCGACGTACCGCCGACCGGCAGCCTGCCGGTCACCCAGCCGGCGATCTATTTCGGCCAGCTGAACAACCCGAACGACTACGCCATCGCGCCGACGAGCACCCGGGAGTTCGACTACCCGCAGGGCGCGCAGGACGTGTACACGAACTACACCGGCACGCACGGCGTGCCCCTCAACGGCGTCAACCGCGCGCTGTGGTCGCTCAAGCTCGGCGACTTCAACCTGCTCGTGTCAGGGCAGCTGACGCCGAAGTCGCAGATCCTCTACCGCCGCAACATCATCGACCGCGTCAGCGAGATCGCGCCCTTCCTCGACTTCGACGGCGACCCCTACATCGTCGTGGTCGACGGCAAGCTCTACTGGATCATCGACGCCTACACGACCGCGGACAGCTTTCCCTATTCGCAGGAAACGCAGTTTCAGGGCGGGGACATCAACTACATACGCAACTCGGTGAAGGTCGTCATCGACGCTTACGACGGCACCGCGACCTTCTACGTGGTCGATCCCAACGACCCGCTCATCCGGGCGTACGAAGGGACTTTTCCGACCCTGTTCCAGCCGCTCGACTCGATGCCCGAAGGCCTGCGGGCGCACATCCGCGTGCCCGAAGACCTCTTCAACACGCAGGTGAACATCTACGCGACCTACCACATCAGCGATCCGCACGTGTTCTTCGCCCGCGAAGACGTGTGGGACATCCCCACCGCATCGTCGTCACCGGGAGCGACGGGCACGCAGGTGCAGCCGTACTACGTGCTGTTCCGCCTGCCCGGCGAGAGCAAGCCCGAATTCCTGCTGATCATGCCGTTCACGCCGCACGGCAAGCCGAACATGGTGTCGTGGCTGGCCGCGCGCAGCGACGGCTCGAACTACGGCAAGTACGTGGCGTTCGTGCTGCCCAAGGACAAGGTCATCTTCGGGCCGCAGCAGGTCGCGAACCGAATCAATGAGAACCCCGCAGTCTCACGGGACTTCACGCTGTTCCACCAGGCTGGATCGCAGGTGCAGCAGGGCAACCTGCTGGTGGTGCCGATCGGCGACAGCTTCCTGTACTTCGAACCGATCTACCTGCGCGCGAGCCAGACCGAGAGCCTGCCCGAGCTGAAGAAGGTGATCCTCGCCGACCAGGACACCGTCGTCTACACCGATACGCTGCAGGAGGCGATCGACCAGCTGGTGGGCGCGAGCACGGGCCAGCCGCCACCGACGACCACCCCGCCGTCGACCATAACGCCGGCCGTGCTCGCGCAGATCACGGGCCTGGTGGCGCAGGCGAACCTTCACTATCAGGCCGCCTACGCGGCGCTGAAGATCGGCGACTTCACCACCTTTGCCAGCGAGATGCAGCAGGTGGGCCAGATCCTGCAGGAGCTGCAGACCCTGACCGGCGGCACGCCGGGGACGAGCCCGTCGCCCTCGCCTTCTCCGGGCGCGCGCGCGTCGCCGAGCCCCGGCGCGTCAGCCAGTCCGTAGGGGAACGAACACCACCGGGAAGAGCGACCGGTAGGTCACGTCGTCGCCGCGGCGCGTGTAGAGACGAAGGTCCTGCGGCTGGTCGTGGCCAGCGCCGACGGGAATGACCATGCGGCCGCCCTCGGCCAGCTGCTCGACCAGCGCCTTCGGCACCTCGTCGGCGGCACAGGCGACGACGATGACGTTGTAGGGCGCGCGCTCCGGCCAGCCGAGGCTGCCGTCGGCGACCGCGACGTCCACGTTGTCGAGCCCGAGCCGCCGCAGCGTCGCGGCCGCGCGCTCGGCCAGGGCGGGCTCACGCTCGAGCGTGACGACGGACGAGCACAGGTGCGCGAGCACCGCCGCCTGGTAGCCCGACCCGGTGCCGACCTCGAGCGCGACGTCCGAAGGCTGCGGCCCTGCCGCTTGCGTCATCAGCGCGACCACGAGGGGCTGAGAGATCGTCTGCCCCCAGCCGATGGCGAGCGCGCGGTCCTCGTAAGCGAAGCGGCGTGTCCCGCCGGCAAGGAACTCCTCGCGCGGCAGCAGCGCCATCACGCGCAGCACGCGCTCGTCCGTCACGCCGTGCGGCGCGAGCTGCTCCGCCACCATCTTCTCGGCCGGGGTCGTCATCGGAAGCTCTCCGACCCGAGCGTACAATCACCTCGACCTAGTGGCCCGTACCAGTTGGTTGCGCTGCATCTGGGGGCTGATTTCCGGCGAGCGTCCTGCGGACGATGACGCCTGCGTTGCGGGCCCCGCCGTTCGTCGTCAGGCATCTACCGATGCCATCCTCCTCTCGCCACCCGCGCCTTGGCGTCGCCGGCCTCAGCCCCCATCTGCACGCGCACCAGCCGTTACGGTCCACTAGTGGCGTCGGCCCCGGAACCCGTCCCTCAAAAGTGGCGCCGCCCGGTCAGGCAGCGTTCACGCCTGGTCCGGCGCAGCGGGCCCCCGCACTCCCGCGTCCAGTTCGCGCACCGCTCCGAGATGGACTTCGCGCGCTTTCTCGACTACTACCGCATCCGCTGGGTGTACGAGCCCGTGTCCTTCCCCATCGGCTGGGAGGACGAGCGAGTGTCGGAGATGTTCACCCCCGACTTCTACCTGCCCGAGCACGACCTGTACGTCGAACTGACGACGATGAAGCAGTCGCTGGTCACGCCGAAGAACCGCAAGCTGCGCCTGCTGCGCGAGCTCTATCCCGACGTGAACGTGCGGCTGCTGTACCGCAAGGACTACCACCAGCTGCTCGCCAAGGCCGGCTACGAGGCGCTCGACGTCCAGCACCTGCGCAAGGAGGACATCGGCGAGATCCTCATCTCGCCGGTCGAGCTGGACACTCGCGTACGCGCGCTCGCGCGCAAGATCTCACGCGACTACCGCGGCCGGTCGCTGGTCGTCGTGGGCGTGCTCAAAGGCATCACCTTCTTCCTCGCCGACCTGGCACGGCAGATCAAGGTCCCGTTCGTCATCGACTACATGGACCTCAAGCGCTATGCCGGCGCCGCGCCGCGCGACCGGGTGCGCGTCGCGCGCGACATCGACTACCCCATCGAAGGCCGCGACGTGCTCCTGGTCGAGGACATCGTCAACACCGGGTTCACCCTCGACTTTGTCCTCTCCCACCTGCGCCGCCGCGCGCCGGCCTCGATCGAGGTCGTCACGCTGCTCGACCGCCCGACCCGGCGGCTCGCGTCGGTTCCGATCCGCTACGTCGGCTTCCAGATCCCGAACGACTACGTCGTCGGCTACGGCCTCGACTACCGCGAGCTTTACCGCAACCTGCCGTTCATCTGCGTCCTGAAGCCGCGCGTCTACGAGATCGCCGTCGAGCCGGCGCCCGACGGTCCGGAGGCGAGCCGGTAGACAGCGGGGCCCGCCTCCTGCGCCTGCTCGATTGGATGTCGGGCCAGGAGTTCGCGTCGCTGGCGGCGGGGCGCCGCAGCCTGCTGGAGCAGGTCGAATCGATAGTCCTGGACGCCCACCGCAGCCTATACGAGCGCGAGGGCCGGGAGTGGTCGAAACCGATCGCCTACCGCTGGCTTCACTACGAGGATCCGATGCCCGTGGCGAGGCTTCGCGAGGGTGTGGAAAAGCTCCGGAGCGAAGATGCCGATCTCGATGCCGCCGCTGTGGACAAAGCCTGCGCGGAGGCGCTCAAGATGGGATTTTCGAGTTGAGACCCGGGTGTGGAGCCTTTGTGGAAAACAAATGCCCCAAGCGACCTTCCTGTTTACCCTGAAGTCCCCTATGCGTTTTTCGGTTTCCATCCCGGGTTGCCCCGGACCTTCCACCTACTCGACGTTCGGTATCCTCAGGTTTACCGTACTCAGCCGCTTGGGGCGACGCGAAAGTTATCAGCGCACCGAGCGCGCGTCAACAGATAAAAAAATGCGCACGCCAGGCAAATCTTTGTGGGGTTGACATGGCGTCGGGATGCGCATTAGAGGCGGCCCGTAACATTGCCTCACCAACGCGTGAGAAGGAGAACCGATGCGTGAAGTCGTGATCGTCGAGGCCGTCAGGACTCCCATCGGGCGGCGCAACGGAAAGCTCAAGGACATCCATCCGGTGGTGCTGGGCAGTCTGGTTTTGAAGGAGGTCGTGCGCCGCGCCGGCATCGAGCCTTCGCAGGTGGAGGACGTCGTCTTCGGATGCGTCGGCCAGGCCGGCGAGCAGAGCCTCAACATCGGCCGCAACGCGTGGCTCACCGCCGGCTTCCCCGTGACGACGCCCGCGACGACCGTCGACCGGCAGTGCGGCTCCAGCCAGCAGGCGATCCACTTCGCGGCCAACCTCATCCAGTCGGGCGTGTGCGACATCACCATCGCGGGTGGCGTCGAGTCGATGACCCGCGTGCCAATGGGCTCCAACGCGATGCAGCCCGGCACACCGTTTCCGCCGGAGCTCACGGAGCTGTACGACCTCGTGCCGCAGGGCATCTCCGCCGAGCTGATCGCGAGGAAGTACAAGGTTTCGCGCAAGGAGATGGACGAGTTCAGCGTCGAGAGCCACCACCGCGCGCACGAAGCCACTGAGAACGGATACATGCGCGACCAGATCATGCCCGTCGACGTTCCGGTCGAGGGCAACGGCCACTCCGAGGTCTTCGCGAAGGACGAGGGCATCCGCGCCAACGCCAATTACGAGGCGGTGTCCGCCCTGGCGCCCGCCTTCAACCAGGAGCACTCCATCACCGCCGCCAACTCGAGCCAGATCTCAGACGGCGCCGCCGCGGTGCTGCTCATGTCGCTCGACAGAGCCAAGGCGCTCGGAATCAGGCCGCGCGCTCGGATCCGCGCGCAGGCGGTTGTGGGCACCGACCCCGTGCTCATGCTCGAAGGCCCCATCCCCGGCACGGCCGCGGTGCTGAAGAAGGCCGGCCTCGAGCTGTCGAGCATCGACCTGTTCGAGGTCAACGAAGCCTTCGCCTCGGTCGTGCTCGCGTGGCACAAGGAGACGGGCGGCGACCTGAAGAAGACGAACGTCAACGGCGGCGCGATCGCGGTCGGCCATCCCCTCGGAGCGTCCGGCGCCATCCTGATGACGCGGCTTCTCCACGAGCTCGAGCGCCGCGACCTCCGCTACGGCCTCGAGACGATGTGCTGCGGCGGCGGCATCGGCACCGCGACCGTCATCGACCGCGTCGTCGAATGAGCGTCTTTCACTCGCTTAGGGACCTGCGGCCGATCGTCCTGGGTGACGGCCTCGCCGCCCGCGCCATCAACGGCGAGCGGTTGACGCTCGCGGTCGTCGACCTCGAGCCGAACGCCGTCCTGCCCGAGCACAAGCACGAGAACGAGCAGCTCGGCCTCGTCATCAAGGGGACGATGTCGCTGCGGGTCGGCACCGAGCTCCGCGAGCTGCACGCCGGTGACACCTATGCCATCCCGAGCAACATCGAGCACGGCGCCGCGGCCGGGCCCGAGGGCGCGACCGTCGCCGACGTCTTCGCGCCCATCCGCGCGGACTGGGACCAGCGCGAGCACCTGGATCCCAAGACCCCGGACTGGCCCTAGGGCGCTAGAGCGCGCTAGTCGATCGCCCTCAGCGCGCGAGGTACCGGCCGCGACAGGTGCGGCGAGTCGACGCAGAAGCGCAGCGGCTTGTCCGACCAGTCGCCTGAGCTGTAGACGCCGATCCGCGGCGTCGCGTAGATGCGCTCGGGCTTGAACCCGTCGTCGAGCACGTAGAGCTGCGGCGGCGCCAGCTCCAGGCCGTTGAGCGAGCGGTCGATGTTGAGCGAGCGGCAGATCAGCCCCGGCCCGGCGCACCTGCCGACGCCGGGCCCCGGCTCGAGCGCCCGCGCGAGCACCGCCTGCGGAATGCCCCGCTCGCGGGTGACGAAGTTCAGGCAGTGGTGCATGCCGTAGGTGAAGTAGACATAGGCGTGTCCGGCATCGCCGTACATCACGTCGTTGCGCGGACTGCGGTGGCCTTTGAAGGAGTGCGCGGCCTGATCATCGGGCCCCAGGTACGCCTCGACCTCCACCAACCGGCCGAAGAGCACATGGTCGTCGCGCTCGCGCACCAGGATCTTGCCGAGTAGGTCACGGGCCACCGCGACGGTGTCACGAGCGAAGAACTCCGGGTCGAGAACCTTGCCCTGCGGGGCGCCGGCTCTCGCGCGAGGCCTAGCCTCGGGCCTCACCGACTCTCCTGCGCGCCGCGTGGCGGCTGCGCTTGTCGGCGTAGAGCTCCTTGTCGGCCTCCTGGTACATCGCCTGCCAGTCCATCCCCGGCTTCCAGGCGGCGATGCCGATGCTGAACTCGACGCGGAGCGGCAGCTTGGCCGATCGGTTGAGGTACTCGAGCGAATGGCGCACGCGCGCGGCGACCTCCGTCGCGTGGTGCTCGTCGGCATCGGGCATGGCGACCCCGAACTCGTCGCCGCCGAGGCGGCCGCACGTGTCGGTGGCGCGAACGGCGCGCTGCAGCTCGTGGGCGAGCACGCGGATGGCCTCGTCGCCGACGTGGTGGCCGTGCTCGTCGTTGATCTGCTTCAGGTTGTCGAGGTCGATCATCATCAGCGCCAGCCGGCGCTTGTGGCGCTCGGACGCGGCGACGGCGCGGTCGATCGCGCGCTCGAACTCGGGACGGTTGGCAAGCCCTGTCAGGTAGTCGGTGCGAGCCTCCTTGGTGTGCTGGCGCGCGCGGTCGAGGGCCACCGCGATCTGATCCGCGACCGCGGCCACGAACTGGAGGTCGCTCGACTCGAACGTGCGCGGGAGGCGCGTCGCCACCGTCATCGCGCCGAGCAGCACGCCCTTGGTGCGCAGCTCCGCGCGGATGGCGCTCCACTCGCCGGCGACGCGGTCGACGCGCGACTCCGCGGGGCCCGTACCGATCTCCATCACCTTCAGCGGTCCGGGCCGGCCTGACACCGCGAACTCGACCTCCTGCCCCGGCTCGAGACCGAGGGTCTTCGCCAGCTTGAGCCGCGCGCCCTCGCGCACCCACGCCGCGCCCGCCTGGAGGTTGAGCACCTGCAGCGTCTCCGATAGGCCGACCTCGGCGATCTCGGTCACGTCGAGAGAGCGCCCGAGCGCGCTGGCGATGTGATAGAGGCCGTGCAGCTCGGTCTGGCGAGCCTGGTGCCGGGCCTCGCTGTAGTCCAGGTAGCCCTGGATGAAGCTCGAGTTCAGGTGCTCGATCACCTCGCCGAGCCGGAACTGGGCCAGCAGCACCACCTCGTCCTGGTAGGGGTTGTTGGCGACCTCCGCGGCGATGCGCGCGATGACGGCTCGGCGGAATACGGTCATCGCGTCGGTCAGCGAATCCAGCGGAATGCCCTTCTCGGCGTAGCGGCGCGAGGCCTCGCGAGCCATGAGGTAGTACTCCGCCCAGGGCACGTCCGAGTCCAGGCGCAGCGAGCGGAACAGGGCCTCGAGGAAAGCCCCGGCGGTCCGGATCGGCATCTCGACGAAGCCCTCCGGCTGGGCCTGCACCAGCTCCGGAAACCTGATCCGGACCGCGTCCGTGGTTTCCGGGACCGTGCTGCCGATGTCGGCCGTGATCCGACTGGACAGCTCACTCAGGAGGTCGCTGGCCCGCTCGGTCATTCGATGCACTATAGAGTGACGCGTGACGGATTCAGATCCTGCGCAGCACGCTAATTAAAAGTGTAATCAGGTGTGTAACAAGAGGGACTCATGGCTACAGCTACCCGCGGAACGGCGGCAAAGATCGAAGACGTGCTCGGCGACGAGGCCCGGGATCTGCTCGACCACAAGTGCGAGACGGTGCCCAAGGCCCAGCTTCACCTGCCAGGCCCTGACTTCGTCGACCGGGTCTGGAAGGACAGCGACCGGCCCACGCGCGTGCTCCGGAGCCTGCAGGCGATGTTCAACCACGGCCGGCTCGCCCGGACCGGTTACCTCTCGATCCTGCCCGTCGACCAGGGAATCGAGCACACCGCCGGCTCCTCGTTCGCGCCCAACCCGATTTACTTCGACGGCGAGAAGATCGTCGAGCTGGCGATGGAGGGCGGCTGCAACGCCGTCGCCTCGACCTTCGGCGTCCTCGGCTCGGTGGCGCGGCGCTACGCGCACCGGATCCCCTTCATCTGCAAGATCAACCACAACGAGCTCCTGACCTACCCCACCAAATACGACCAGGTGCTCTTCGGCACCGTCAAAGAGGCCTGGGAGCTGGGCGCGGTCGCCGTCGGCGCGACCATCTACTGGGGCTCTGAGGAATCGAACCGGCAGCTGATCGAGATCTCGCACGCCTTTCACGAGGCGCACCAGCTCGGCATGGCCACCATCCTGTGGTGCTACCTGCGTAACTCCGCGTTCACCAAGGACGGTGTCAACTACGAGGCCGCCGCCGACCTGACCGCGCAGGCGAATCACCTCGGGGTGACGATCGAGGCCGACATCATCAAGCAGAAGCTGCCCACGAACAACCGCGGCTTCGAGGTGCTCAAGTTCTCGAAGACCTCGCCGATCGTCTACGACAAGCTGACCACCGACCACCCCATCGACCTGTGCCGTTATCAGGTGGTGAACTGCTACATGGGCCGCGCCGGACTCATCAACTCGGGCGGCGAGTCGCACGGCGCCGGCGATCTGAAGGAGGCCGTGCGCACAGCGGTGATCAACAAGCGCGCCGGCGGCATGGGCCTGATCAGCGGGCGCAAGTCATTCCAGCGGCCGATGAAGGAGGGGATCGAGCTCCTGAACGCGATTCAGGACGTGTACCTCAATCCCGCGGTGACCGTCGCCTGAAGATTTCATTCCTCGGCACGGGGTCGGCCTTCTCCCCGGAGCGCTACAACGGCGCGGTCGTGGTCGACGGCCGCGTTCTACTTGACGGCGGCGCGCCGCTTCTGCCGCACATGCATCGCGTCGGCATCGAGCCGAAAGACATCGACGTCGTCTTCCTGACCCACTTCCACGGCGACCACACGCTCGGGCTGCCGCCATTCGTCCTGCACCGCATCTTCGTCGACAAGCCGCGGCAGCTCACCTTCGTCGGCCCGGACGGAGTGGCGGGGCGGCTCGAGTCGCTCTGGGAGGTCAGCTGGGGCGTCGACTGGAAGTCCGTCATGCTGCCTCGCTTCAAGGCCAGATACGTCGACGCACGGCCGAGCGGCCAGGTGGCCGGCCACCGCTACGAGACGGTAAAGCTCGACCACGGGACGACCGGCTGCAACGGCTACCGCATCCACTTCGGCGACGTGGTCCTCGCCTACTCCGGCGACACCGAGCCGACGGCGCCCCTCGACCGGCTCGTGGAGGGCGCAGACGTCGCGATCGTCGAGGCCACAGGACCCGGCGACGTCTTCAGCCACATGAGCTGGGAGGCGGCGGCGGCGCTGCGCAAGCGCCATCCCCAAACTCGATTCATCTTCAACCACCTCTACTCGGGCTCCGTCAAGGGAGCGGCCCGTGACCTCCAGGTCGTCGAAGTCTGAGCTCCACCAAAAGCCAGCCTTGAACCCTCGGGCCCTCGCCGGTGTCATCGCCGGGGGCATAGTGGGCGCGCTCGTCTTCGGGGGCTTCATCATCCTGGGCCTCATCCTCGACGACCGGGTCAGCAGCCTGGCGCCGGTGATCGTGCTCGGGCTCGCCGGCGCCTATGGCGGCTGGCTGGTCGGAGTCGTGGTCTTCGGCGCGGTGCGCGGTGGTTCGGACGAGGCCGAGACTCCCGGCGAGACGACGCGAGGCGTGCGATGAGCCCCGAGGTTTATTCAACCCGGCCGCTGCTCGAAAAGCTCGGCGTCAAGCCGGGCGCGAAGGTGGCGCTGGTGGGCGTCGACGATCCCGGCTTTGAGAAGCTCCTGCGCACGCGCACTTCGGACATCACGCACCGCAAGCCCGGCGAAGCGTGCGACCTCGTCTTCCTTGGGGTCGCGAGGCGAGCCGACCTGGCGCGCATCAACGACGTGAAGAGCTGGATCGAGCCGGACGGGGCGATCTGGGTGCTGCGGCCGAAGGGTGGACGCTCCGAGCTGCGCGATACCGACGTGATCGAGGCGGGCCTGGCCGCGGGCCTGGTCGACAACAAGATCGCGAGCTTCTCGGACACCCACGGCGCGATGCGGCTCGTCTTCCGGATCAAGGACAGGCCCCCGAAGGTGCGATTGTGACCGTGTCGATTCGCCTGGGCGAGCGCGGCGACGTGGCCGTGATCGCGCGCCTGATCCGCGCCCTGGCGCGCTACGAGAAGCTGGACCACGAGGTGACGATGGACGAGGCCCGCCTCGAGGCCGCGCTGCTCGGCCCGCATCCGTATGCCGAGACGCTCATCGCGGAGGAGGACGGCGAAGCGGTCGGGTTCGCGCTGTTCTTTCACAACTTCTCGACGTTTCTCGCGAAGCCCGGCATCTACCTCGAGGACCTCTACGTCGAGGAATCGCAGCGAGGCAAGGGCACCGGCCGGGCGCTGCTGCGGCGGCTGGCCGCGATCGCGGTCGAGCGCGACTGCGGACGCCTCGAATGGGCTGTGCTCGACTGGAACACCGATGCGATCGGTTTCTACGAGCGGCTCGGCGCGCGGCCAAATGCCGACTGGACGGTGTACCGGCTCGCCGGCGATGCGCTCACCGCGCTTGGCCGAGAATAGATCGCGATGGAAGTGCTGCGGCCGAAGGAGCTCGACACGCATCCGGGCGACAGGATCATCGCTTGGGCGCGCAACCAGCTCGGCATCGCGCGATCGATCCTCGACAACCCCGGTGGCGGGCTCGTGTTCGCGACCCAGACGGTCGGCCAGGTCAAGGCGGGCTTGCGCGAGCGGGACGACGAGCGGTGGCAGGCGGTGATCGGCATCCTCGACCGGGTCGAGGACGCGGGCGTCCGGCGCGAGTTCGACGCGGCGCGCAAGCTGATCGACGAGGCCGTCGCGAAGCTGGCCTAGCCGCTCGGCTCGGGCGGTCAGGCTGTGGCCGCCGCCTCCAGGCTCGGTACGAACCCCGCCGCTCCGCCGTGGCCGCCAAACGGCCCGACGCACGGCAGCGTCGTCCCGGCCTCGCGATAGCGCTGCACGACCGCGCGCACGCGTGATGCGTCGCCGACGCCGCCCAGCTCGTCGAGCATCTCCTCGGTGATCTTTCCCGCCGCGAGATCTTCGGCGAAGCCGCTGGCGTCCATCATCCGGCGGTAGTACGGAAGGTTCGCGTAGCGCTCGACGGTGTGGCGAAAGACGTTGAGCCCGGCCTCGCGGTCCGTCGTGAGGCAGACCGGGATCGCGGCCACGACCTCGAAACCGTCGATCTTCCTGCCCGCCTTGCTGCGACCCGCGGTCACGTGCGGAATCACCACGTCCTTGATGTACTTCGGCGAGCACATCCACAGCACGACGCCATCGGAGATCTCGCCCGCAAGCTCGAGCATCTTCGGGTTGAGCGCCGACATCATCACCGGCAGGTCGCCGCGCCGCGGCCCGGAGTAGGACCAGTGCGCTGTGAAGTTCTTTCCGTCGACTGAGGCCGCACCGTCGCGCAGGCTGGCGCGCACGATCTCGACGTATTCACGCATCGAGTCGACCGGATGCTCGAGCTTCAGGCCCCACATGCTCTCGACTGTCACCTTGTGGCTCACGCCGATGCCGAGGATGAAGCGACCGCTGGAGATCTCGTCGAGCGTCGCCGCCATCTGCGCCATCGCGGTCGGGTGCCGCGTGTAGATCGGAAGAACTCCGGTACCGAGTCGCACCCACTGCGTCGCCGCGGCGTAGGCCGCGAGCACCAGGGCGGCGTCGCGCGCGTCGGGCAGCTGTGTCACCCAGACCGACTCGTAGCCGAGCCGCTCCGCTTCTTTCGCGCGCGTCACCGACTCCTCGAGCGTTCGCACCGCCGGGCTGAACGCTGCGAGCCGGGCCATGACTCATCGAATATATCCGTCATGTCCACCTGGCAGGCGCTGTTCATGGGCCTGCTTCAGGGAGCGACGGAGCTGTTCCCGGTCTCGTCCCTCGGACATGCGGTGCTGGTGCCGAGCCTGCTGCACTGGAGCTTCAAACAATCCGACCCGTCATTTGTGCCTTTCCTGGTGCTGCTGCACCTCGGCACCGCCACCGCTCTGCTCGTCCTCTATCGCACCCAGTGGGTCGACATCATCCGTGGATTTTTCACGGCCGCGTTCCGCGGCAGCATCGCCTCCGACTCCGAGCGCCTGGCGATGCTGCTCCTGGTCGGCACGCTGCCCGCCGGCGTGTTGGGCGTCTACCTGGAGAACCGCATCAAGTCGCTGTTCGCCAGCCCTTACGAAGCGGCCGGCTTTCTGATCGCGAACGGCGTCCTGATGCTCGGATTCGAGGTGCTGCGACGCCGCGCCGAGCGCAAGGCCGCGGTCGAAGACCGGACGCGCGAGGAGCAGGAGGAACGCTTCGCCGACGCCGCGCACATCAGCTTTCGGGCTGCCGCACTCGTCGGCGCATGCCAGGCCCTGGCGTTCCTGCCCGGCATCTCGCGATCTGGCGTGACCATCGGCGGCGGCCTTCTCGCCGGCCTCCGCCACCAGGAGGCCGCACGCTTCTCCTTCTTGCTCGCCACGCCGACGATCCTCGGGGCGGGGCTCGTCGAGGTCCCTCAGCTCTTTACGCGCGGCGTCCCGCTCGGCGAGTACTTCGCGAGCGCGGTGCTCGCCGGCGTCGCCGCCTACATCAGCGCCCGCTTCCTGCTCCGCTATTTCCGTTCCGGGCGGCTGGACCCATACGGCTGGTACTGCATCGCCGCCGGGCTGGTCAGCCTGGCTTTGCTAACGTTGAACCTGTGAGATCCAACTCGCTGTCAATCGGCCTCGTCGTGCTCGGGGTGGTCTTCCTCATCATCGGCGTGCTCTACGCCTTCGGCGTGCTGCAGATCTTCGTCACCGACCCGCACTCTCCGCACCACTACACGCACCTGATCCTGTTCGTGGTGCTGGCGATCGCGGCTTTCATCGCCGCGAACTTCACCCGGACGAAAACCGCCTAGGGGCCTCTAGACCTTGGCCGCGACTCGTTCGGGGACCTGCCGTCCGGTCACGTCCTTATCGCCCGCGCGCACGTCTTCGTGGTAGACCGCGTCGGCGTTGACCTTCCACGGATCGAGGCTCGAGCCGGTGGCGATCCGCCGCGCGACGAGGAGCGCGGTCATCATCGAGTGATCCTGGTTGTTGTACTTGTGCATGCCGTTGCGGCCAGCAAGGTGTAGGTTCGGCAGCTTCGCGTTGATGTAGTCGCGGATCACTCCCACCCGCTGCTGATAGACGTCGTCATACACCGGATAGGCCTTCTGCTGGCGCACCACGGCGCCGTCGAAGACCTCGCTGCGCTTGCACATGCCGAGCTGTTCGAGCTCGCCGCTCGCAAGCGCGATGAGGTCGGCGTCGGACATCGTCCACAGGCCGTCGCCTTCGAAGCAGAAGTACTCAAGGCCAAGGCACGTCTTGCCCTGGTCGGGAACCATGTCCGGACTCCAGTTCTTGAAGTTCTGGATGCGTCCGACCTTCACGCTCGGGTCGTGGATGTAAATCCAGTTGTCGGGGAAGACGTCAGCCCGGTCGACCATCAGCGCGATGGAGATGAAGTCGCGGTAGGACAGCGCCGCCGCGGCCTCGCGCACGGCGTCCGGGGCTGCCGGGTCGAGCAGTCCGACCAGCTCGCGGATCGGGATGCTCGAGATGAAATGCGCGCCGGTGTGCTCCTCGATGCGACCGCTTTCGTCGCGGGCGACGACCGAGCGGACCTTTCCGCCGCTGTGCTCGATGCCCAGCAGGGTGCGGCCGAACTTCACCGGCTGCTCCGCCTCGGCGAGCACCGTGGCCACCCGCTCCCACATCTGGCCGGGACCAAGGCGCGGGTAGCGGAACCTGTCGATCAGCGTCGTGACGATCTCCCCACGCCGGGCATGGCCGCCGCTCGCGCGAGCCGGCAGGAGGGCGCTCTTGACCGCGACCCATAGGTCGAGGCTCTTGATCCGCTGCGCCGCCCAGTCGGCCGACAGCTCCTTGGTGCTGATGCCCCACACCTTCTCCGTGTAGGTCTTGAAGAAGATCGAGTAGAGACGCCAGCCGAATTGGTTGCGCACCCACTCCTCGAGGGTTCGCGGATTACGAATCGGCCGCAGGCGCGCGTGCGCGTAGCTGGCGAGGCAGCGCACCGTTTCGATCGGCCCCAGGTTCCACAGAGCGTTGAAGGCCCGGAGCGGGTAGGCGAAGAACCGGCCGCGGTAGAAGATCCGCGACAGCCGGCCTCGAGACAGCAGCTCGTCGCCGAGGATCTCGGTCCAGGTCTGCTCGATCTCCTCGTTCTTGGAGAAGAAGCGGTGGCCGCCGATGTCGAAGCGGTAGCCGTTGTGCTCGACCGTGCGTGCCAGCCCGCCGACGTACCTCGGGTCCTTTTCGAGCACGTTGACAGGCAGGCCGTGCTTGAGCAGCTCCCAGGCGGCGGTGAGGCCGGCCGGGCCCGCGCCCATGATCACGACGTCGTCGCGTTCGGCTTCCATCGTCAGGGGGCCCACAGAGTATCAACGGGACCAACGGGTTTCGGCCGGCTTACCGGTGATCGGGTCCGCCGCACCCCGAACGCCTAGTTCAGAGGGCCTCTCGAGCGCGCCTCGTCGACCTTGACCAGGGCTTCGCGCAGGCTCTTGATCCAGTCCGCCTGGTGCATGCCCACGAGCCGCACGCACCACGCAAGCGCGTCGCTGCGGCTCCGGGCGACGCCACCGGCGACGAGGGTGTCGAGGATTTTCCGTTCCGGCATCCGAAGCCGGGTCATCACCGGCACGCTGATCGTAGTGAACAGCTTGACGACGTCGCCGCAGCGCGCTCCCCAGCCGACCTTCTTCCGGAAATGCCGCTCGGCCTCGCGAGCGAGCCGCATCCGGTCCTCGCGGGTCTCCTCGCGGAAGCGATCGATCCGGGCCTCCCGGGCGGCCCGGCGGGCCGTCTCTGACGTGCCGCCCGCGAGCTCGACGTCCGGGAGCGTGCCGACGGCAACGATCTCGTCGCCGTCGGCGCTGATCTCGAGCGGGCCCTCGAACCAATCCTTGGGGATCCGGCTCGCGAACCACGCCCGGACGTCGTCGGCCATCGATTACAAGATTACTTGACTCCACGCCAGACCAGACGCGCTCTACGCGGCCGCCTCTTCTCGCGGCTTCGGCCCGACGAAGTCGATCGCGTCCACCGCGACCTCCGTCCTGGATCGCTTCTGGCCGGTCGCGGCGTCCTCCCACGAGCTGGTCTGAAGCTTGCCCTCGACCGCAACCAGGCTTCCCTTGTGCAGGTGGTTGCCGGAGAACTCAGCCAGCTTGCCGAAGGCGACGAGGCTGTGGAACTGCGTGGTCTCCTTGCGCGTTCCGTCCTCGGCCTTGCCCGCGTAGGTGTTCGTGGCCACGCGCATCTTGGCGACGTAGAGACCGGTCTGCGACGCCCGCACCTCGGGGTCGGACGCCAGGTAGCCGACGAGAAGAACCCTGTTCATTCGCAAAACTCCTTCTTGAAATCGAGCTGTGTGAGCAGCGTAGGAGGCGGCTGCCGGCGCGCCAACCCAGCCTGTTAAGGCGGAGGAGAAGGGTTTACACGGCCTGGCCGGCCAGCCACCTGCCGGGATCGACGTACCGCCCTGCGATCTGGATCTCGAAATGGAGATGCGGGCCGGTGGCAAGACCGCTCGCGCCGACCTCCCCGATGCGGTCCCCCGCGGCCACGTGCTGCCCAGTCGCGACCAAGACGGTCAGCAAGTGGCAGTACAGGATCCGGACGCTCGCGTCGAATGAGACGGCGACGAACAGACCGGCTCCGGCGGCGTCATAGCCGACGTGCGCCAGGCCTGCCGCGGCGGCGTAGACGGGGGTTCCGGGCGGCGCCGCGAGGTCGACGCCGGTGTGCACGTGGCGGCTCGGACAGAACGGATCGAACGGCTCGAGCTGGAGCGCGGTGCAGCCGAACGGCTGCGTCACCACGGCGCCAGGCACGATCGCGTAGAGGGACAGCCGTGTCTGGTCCGGCACGCGCGATGCGGCGGCGACCAAGACCACGATCACAGCACTGGCCGCGGCTACGATCCGAAGCACGGCGATCAGATCGCGCGGAGCACGCCGCGCTCGACATGCGTCAGGCCGGAATGCAGCGTCATCTCGAGCTTGTGCGCCACCTTCTCCGCGCTGCCCATCGCCCCCGGCACCTTGAACACGACCAGCAGCGCCGCAAGCGCGAACAGGTGATGGATGGGCGTTGACGCGCGTGTTTCAAGGGCAAACCCGACGGCGAGGACGAAGAGCTGGATCGGCTGCATGAAAAGGTTGGTGATGAAGAGCTTTCGCCAGAGCTTGGCCAGGTGGACGGTGTCGGGAAGGACGAACAGAAGGCCCGCCAGCGGCGCTGAGATCGCCAGCAGGATGAGAATCGTGTACCGAATCAGATAAGCGATCGCGAGCACGTCATAACCGACGGCGAGGACGCCCATGGTTATCACCTGCAGCACACCGTCGCTCGGGTCGACCATGAAGGTCGCTGCCCACGTGTTCCCGTCGGGAATGGTTCCGATCTTGCTCACGACCCCGCACAGCACGTTGTTCGCGTCGATCACGGCCTGGAACAGGGGAAGCGCGAAGTTGATCAGCGCCGCCCCCATGAGCAGCCGCGGCAGCAGCACGCGCGCCGTGAACTGGCTGCGCACGCCGTGGCCCCACATGATCCGGTAGGACGCCCATATCGCCGCCAGCGTGAGCAGGGCGTCGGCCGTGGCCTGGACGATCGGTTCGAACTCGCCAACGGTCTTGTTCTTGGTGAGGTCGTGCCCATTGTCGAAGTCGGTCGTGGACCACAGGAATCGGAACCAGAATCTCAGCAGCAGGCCGAGGCTGTCGTTGAGAAGCGCGGCGATGACCTGATTGAAGTGGAGGAACGGCCACAGGACTGCGAGCAGGCGATCGATGGCTGCGATCAGCTGCTGAACGTCGCCTGGCAGATTGCCTACGGCGCCCAAGGCTCAGTGGCCCGGCACCGACTTGGTGAGGATGTCGACGAGCGAGCCCGCGACCTCGACGCCGATGGTGCCGACGACGATGCGCTGGATCCACTGCTTGGCCGCGAGCGCCGAGTGCGACTCGACCGCGGTGATCTTCCAGATGAACGCGAAGATGAAGGCCAGCGCGCCTATCGACGCGACGAGGGTCTGGGCGATGTGCGTCCAGGTCGTGATGAGGTCCGTGATGGGCGTGATGTCCGGTCCGGCGGCGGCGGCGAGAAACGGCATGTCGATCCTCCTGTGTGGATTTGCGCGGAGGCTACGCAACGACAGGCGCGACCGGAACCCAGGCTGTTAAGACACCCGCCGGCGCGCCGCGGCGCGCGCCTCCACGCCGTCGGGCAGGATCTCCAGCCCGGTCGCGGGTTTGCCTGCGACCTGCGGCACCTCGGGCGCCGCGGCGGCGATAGGCACCTTCGGCGAGTAGACGTCCAGCCTGCCGTCCACGACACCGCTGCTCACGTCGAGCGCATAGCGATCCTTCGCTTCGAATGCGCCGGCGCTCTGCCAGTGCACGTCCGCGACCACGACCTACCGAACGCATCCTGGTGGTGGAGCTCCAGGCCTGGTACGTGGCGCTGGCCTGGCTCGTATACCGCTCGGCTCGGCGCGCGATGGCAGCCGGCGTCCAGGAGCCGGAAGCGGCCGTGGCCTAACGTATTCCTGTGGCCCGCAAGCTCGCGGAGTACGAGGCCAAGAGAGACTTCGAGAAGACGCCCGAACCCGGCGCCAGGGTGCCCAGCAAGCGCACCAGGGCGCCGCGGTTCGTGGTGCAGGAGCACCATGCGCGCCGGCTCCACTGGGACTTCCGCCTCGAGAAGGACGGCGTCGGGGTGTCCTGGGCCGTGCCCAAGGGAATTCCTCCCGACCCCAAGAAGAATCACCTCGCGGTCCATGTCGAGGACCATCCATTGGAGTACTTCAAGTTCGCGGGCGAGATCCCGCAGGGCGAGTACGGCGGCGGCAAGGTCCTGATCTGGGACGAAGGCACGTACGAACCGGTCAAATGGAGCGACCGCGAGGTGATGGTCGACCTGCGCGGCAAGCGGCTGCAGGGCCGCTACGTGCTCTTCCAGACGCGCGGGAACGACTGGATGATCCACCGCATGGATCCGCCGCAGGATCCTGACCGGCAAGCGATGCCGCAGAAGATCGAGCCGATGATGTCCAAGTCCAGCACCCGCATCCCGAGCCCCGACTCGGGATGGGGGTTCGAGTTCAAGTGGGACGGAATCCGGGCGCTGGCTTATGTCGAGGGAGGCCTGGTGCGGCTGGTCAGCCGCACGGGCGAGCAGATCACGCCTCGCTATCCCGAGGTGCACGCGATGGGCCGCGCGCTCGGATCGCGCGAGGTCATCCTCGACGGCGAGGTGGTGGCGCTCGATGACAAAGGGCGGCCGAGCTTCGAGCAGATCCAGCAGCGGATGGGGCTTTCGTCGGAGTCGGAGATCCGGCGAAAGATGAAAGATGTGCCGGTGACGTTCATGGTGTTCGACCTGCTGTGGCTCGACGGCCACCCCCTGCTGAAGGTTCCGTATGCGGAGCGGCGCAAAGAACTCGAGAAGCTCAAGCTCGCCGGCGCCTCCTGGCAGACGCCGCCCTACGAGAAGGGCGGCGGTGCCGCGATGCTCGAGGCGAGCATGCGCGCTGGGCTCGAGGGAGTGATGGCCAAGAAGCTCGACTCCCATTACGAGCCGGGCCGGCGCAGCGGCGCCTGGGTGAAGGTCAAGAACCGCAACCGCCAGGAGCTGGTCGTCGGTGGGTGGCTCGACGGCGAGGGCAAGCGGCAGGGCCATCCCGGCGCCCTGCTCGTCGGTTACTACGACGGCGAACGGTTCGTCTACGCCGGCAAGGTGGGCACCGGCTTCAGCGACGCGACGCTCGACAAGCTGAACGCGATGCTCAAGCCTCTGGCGATCGACAGGAGCCCATTCGACTCCGGCTCACCTCCGCGCCAAGCGCACTTCGTCAAGCCCGAGGTCGTAGCCGAGTTCGAGTTCGTCGAGTGGACTCGCGGCGGACAGCTGCGCGCTCCGGCGTTCAAGGGATTTCGCGCCGACAAACGCCCACGCGAGGTGGTGCGCGAGCTTGGCTAAGGAAACTTCGGTCGAGGTCGCGATCGAGAGCCGGACGCTCAAGCTGACCAACCTCGACAAGGTCCTGTACCCCGACGTGGGCTTCACCAAGGCGCAGGTCATCGACTACTACACGCGCATCGCGCCGGCGCTGCTTCCGCACACACGCGACCATCCGCTGACGCTGAAGCGATTCCCGAACGGCGTCGACGGCGAGTTCTTCTACGAGAAGAACTGCCCAAAGCACCGGCCGCCGTGGGTCGACACCGCCAAGGTCTGGAGCGGCGGCAACAACCGCGACATGTTCTACTGCCTCGCTCAGGACCTGCCGACGCTCGTGTGGCTTGCGAACCTCGCGACGCTCGAGCTGCACACGTCGCTGTCGCTGGCGGGCAACCTGCCGCAGCCCCGCACCCTGGTGTTCGACCTGGATCCCGGGCCGCCCGCGACCATCGTCGAGTGCTGCCGCGTCGGCCTCATGCTGCGTGACGTGTTCCGCGAGCACGGCCTCGACTGCTGCGCCAAGACGTCGGGTTCGAAAGGCCTGCAGCTCTATGTGCCGCTCAACACGAAGGTCACGTATGACGAGACCAAGGTCGTGTCCAAAGGCCTCGCGCAGCTGTTCGAGGAGCAGCATCCCGACCTCGTCGTGCACAAGCAGCTTAAGGAGCTGCGCACAGGCCGGGTGCTCATCGACTGGAGCCAGAACGACCAGTACAAGACCACCGTCAACGTGTACTCGCTGCGCGCCCGCAGCCGGCCGACGGTCTCGACGCCGGTGTCGTGGGAAGAGGTCGAAACGTGCCTCAAGGCAGGCGACCCTTCACTGCTGGTCTTCGACTCCGACCAGGTGCTGGACCGGGTGGCCAGGCTCGGCGACCTGTTCGGGCCCGTCGTCAAGCAGAAGCAGAAGCTGCCGCGCTCGCTCATGGAGGCGACCGGGGGCAAGCCGGCGGTGGAGAAGATGGCAAACCGGAGGCACGGGACCGGCCGGCGGGGATATCCGCCGCAGAAGGGCCAGAGGCGAGCGCCTGAGTAGCGCGCGCCCGACGCCAGGCCGGCCGCGAGTGATCATCGCCGGGGCGGGATTCGGCGGCCTCACGTGCGCGCGGGCGCTGAAGCGGGTGGACGTCGACGTGCTGCTGATCGACCGCAACAACTACCACCTCTTCACGCCGCTGCTGTACCAGGTGGCGTCTGCTCTGCTCGACCCGGGTGAGGTGGCGCGGCCGGTGCGCGAGCTGGTGCGCCCGCTGCGCAACGTCGAGTTCCGGCAGGCCGAGGTGAACGGCGCCGACCTGCAGCGGCGGCTGCTGCTGACGGACCACGGCCCCCTTCCCTACGACTACCTGGTGCTCGCGACCGGCGCGCAGACGGACTACTTCGGCAACGAATCACTGGCGCGTCATGCCTTTGGCTTGAAAGGCCTGGACGAAGCGCTGGCGCTGCGCAACCGAGTGCTCGCGCGATTCGAGGCGTCGCGCTGGACGAAGACCGCCGAGGAGCGGCGCGGCCTGCTGACGTTTGCCGTCGTCGGCGGCGGTCCGACCGGCGTCGAGCTGGCGGGCGCGTACGCGGAGCTCGTCCGCATCGTCTTGAGGAAGGACTTTCGTGACCTGGACATCAGCGAGGTCCGCGTGCTTCTCCTCGAGGCATCCGATTCGCTGCTGGGAACGTTCTCGCCCGAGCTTCGCCTGGCCGCAGTCCGCTCGCTGGAGGGCAAAGGCGTCGAAGTGAAGCTGAACGCGAAAGTGGAGGAGGTCACGAAGGACGCCGTGATCCTCGCGGGGGCCGAGGAGATCGCTGCGACCACCGTGGTCTGGACCGCAGGCGTCCGAGCGTCGACGGTCGGCTCCGCGCTCGCGGTCGAGCTGGCTCGTCAGAAGCGCGTGAAGGTGGGGCCGTCGCTGCAGGTCCCCGGATTCCCCAGCGCTTTCGTCATCGGCGACCTCGCGGCCGCTACCGCCGGTGATGCACTGCTGCCGATGCTCATCCCCGTGGCGATGCAGGAGGCGAGGCGCGTGGCCGCGACCATCAGCGACCTCGTGCACAACGCCCCCACGCGACCTTTCCGCTACAGGGACCCGGGCATCATGGCCACGATCGGGCGCAACTCGGCCGTCGCCCAGCTCGGCCCGGTGCACCTGTCGGGTTTCCTCGGCTGGGTGATGTGGCTGGTCGTGCACCTCGTCAACGTGGTGAGCTTCCGCGCGCGGATCCTCGTGCTCGTCAACTGGGCCTGGGATTACCTGTTCTACGACCGGCCGGTGCGGCTCATCGTCCGGGCCGCTGACAACCCGGGGAGCTGATCAGGCGCCCGAACGATACTTGTAGGCCATGAGCCGGCTCACGGCCCTGTTCGCCGGCGCGTTGGCGGCGGTGCTGATCGCAGCTTGTGGCGGCCTCCAGCCCGAAGATCCCGCGCTTGCCCTGAAGCAGGGGGGCGCCGCTCTGGGATCGCTGCACACGGTCACGGCGTCGCTGAAGGTGACCAAGGGAACGATCACCTTCCAGGGTTTCGCGCTGGTCTCCGCAACGGCGGCGGTGCGCTTGCCGGATGCAAGCGACACGAACTACCTCGTGCGCGACAAGGACTTGCAGATCGGGTTTGAGGTCGTGATCCTCGGCGGCCATGTCTATCTGAAGCCGCCGCTGCTGAAGTTCGAGGAGCTCACCCCTGACCAGGGAGCCCAGATCCCGGACCTCGGGAAGATGTTCGACTCGGTGACGGGCCTGCCGGCGGTGATACCCGCGGGCCGCAATCCTCAGTACCTCGGCGCCGAGCAGGTGGATGGCGTCGACTCGCACAAGGTGTCGGCGACGTACAGCGCCGACCAGATCAAGGGCGTGCTGCCCCAGCTTTCCTCGATCGGCGAGGTGGAGGCGACGGTGTGGGTCGGGGGCTCCGACCACTACATAAGGAAGGCGGTGCTCAGCGGGAAGTTCGGCGACGACGGCACGGACAGCACGGTCGAGGTCGACCTGTCGGGGTTCGACGGCGCGGTGAACATCGCCTCGCCGGCGCGCCCGTCCTAGGGTATTAATATACTTGACTCAGGAGCTACCTAGGAGTGCTGGGGCTCCGAATCCGTCAACCGATCAGCTTGGATGAACTATTGAAGCGTGTTGGAATGAGTGCGCTCGCTGGGATGCTCGAATTCCTTGACCGGGTGCGCATTGCGAGCGATAAGGAGATTCTTGAAAAGGCTGACGATCTCCTGCGTTACGAGGCTCAGGATTTGGAGTTCCTACTGGTTCTCGACTACAAGGCTTCTCACGCCAGTTTCCAGCGGGTCGTGAAGACAGTCAACGCCGAGCCCCGCGTTGCGGCGGATATTCGCCGCGAAGTAGACCACTACTACACGCGCCTCAAGGACGAATTGGGCGGCAGCTACTTTGTTGTCCTATCGAGCCAGGAAGCGGCGTGGCTGAATGACCCCCAGCCCTTCGGGGAGTCCGTTGCTAATGCGTTTCCATCCGCCAACTTCGATACCGACGAGGCGACCCGTTGCCTCGCCTTCGGACGTGGAACAGCCTGCGTCTTTCACCTCATGCGCGTGATGGAGGTTGGATTGAAGGCGCTCGGTGCCCGACTCGCAATCGACACTCAGCACAAGCCCGGCTGGGAAGGCGTCCTCAAAAAGGCGCACGGCCAAATGTCTCTGCCGAACGACAAGAAAGACCCCGACTGGATCAAAGAGGAGGACTTTCTGTCGGAAGCCGTAACGATGCTCACGGCGGTCAAGACTGCCTGGCGCAACCCCACCATGCACATTGAAAAGACCTATACGCCAGAGGAGGCCGAGCGAATCTACGATGCCGTCAGGGGATTGATGCAACGGCTAGCGATGAAGTTGCACGAGGAGCCCTAACCGGGTGGTCGTTCCTTACGTGGTTTTGGGGCAGCAACGAGCCGACGCGCCAGCGCCTCAAACCGCTCAAACGGCGTCGGCTCCTTCGGGGGTGGACGCTTTGGCTTTGGGTTGGCCCCGGCCTTGTCTCTTGCCATCAGATCGCCATTGGAAGACTCTTGCCGGTGAGATCGGCATAGGTCAGGCGCTTGCCGTGGATCGCACCAGCCAGCTTGTCGAAACGGCCAGCGTCGGAGTCTCCGCGCTTGTTGAACCGGAACGCCTGCTCATCCAGGTACCGGAACAAGTGGAAGGGCTCAACGCTGATGTAGGTGCCCTTGATCGCCCGCTTGAGCAGGCTCCAGAAGTTCTCCAGCCCGTTCGTGTGGATTTGCCCCTCGGCGTACCTCTCGGCGTGGTCGATGACCTTGTGGACGTAGGTTTCGCTGAGCTTCGAGTAGGACTTGAGCGCATCGGTGTAGACCTCGGAGCCGGGCGCGACGTGCTTGCTGACTTCGGGAGCGAGCGCGTGACGGCGCACATTGGGCACAACCTGAGTACGGACCGTGCTGTGCCCATCGGGGCCGTGGCGCTCCAACAAGCCCATGACGGCCACCTTGCCCATGCCGCCAGTGCCGATGTGCTTGCGCTTGTTCTCGTGTTGGAACCGCGCCTTGCCGCCGATGTAGGTTTCATCGACCTCAACGTGCCCCGAAAACTGGTCGCCATCAGTGGACTGCATGACGAGGCGGATGCGCTGGAGCATGAACCATGCCGTCTTCTGAGTCACGCCAAGCGACCGAGCTATTTCGTAGGAGCTGATGCCGTTCTTGGCGTTAGCAATCAGCCAGATCGCCGCCAGCCACTTGTCGAGTCCGATAGGCGAGTCCTCGAAAACCGTTCCGACCTTGATCGAGAACTGCCGCCGAGGATGCTTGTTCCTGCACTCCCACATTCGACGAGTGGCGATGAATCCGACTTCATCGGAACCGCAGGTGGGACAGATCACACGACCGTCCGGCCAGCGAAGACGGCGCATGTAGTCGAGGCATACATCGGGGTCAGAGAAGTGCCGAATCGCCTCGATCAGGGTTTCAGGTTGCCGCGCCGCCCGACTCATGGCACTGAGTCTACTACGTCACGGCTCCTGAGTCAAGTATGTTATTGCCCGTCCTAGGGTGGGCGAGGCCTTAACAGGCAGGGTTCCCACTGCGCGTTTTCGCGAATACCCTCTCAGCGGCAGGTGAGATCGGCTGGGGGAGGGAGCCGACCGGGAGAGGGAGGGCCCCGAACCGGGAGGGCGAATTCGGGGTGAGGGCGCAGGGACAAACACCGAGCGCGGGCCCCGCGGAAAGGGGGATGCCGCCGGCGGTGCTGCTCGGGCTTGCGGGCGCCGGGCTGTTCTTGGCCGCGATGGACGCCTATGTGGTGGCGACCCTCCTGCCCGCGATGATCGCGGACGTCGGGCTCACCATCGACAGGCTCGAGCAGGCCACCCCCCTCATCAGCGGCTTCCTGGCCGGCTACATCGTCGCCATGCCGCTGCTCGGCGCGTACTCCGATGCGCGCGGCAGAGCCGGCGTTTACGCCGCGTGCATGGCCGCCTTCGCGGCCGGCTCGCTGATCACCGCCTCCGCGGGTCTCGTTCCGGTCCC
>DATGEO010000116.1:0-21527 GCA_035310015.1 Candidatus Dormiibacterota bacterium
CCTGGCCGGCTACATCGTCGCCATGCCGCTGCTCGGCGCGTACTCCGATGCGCGCGGCAGAGCCGGCGTTTACGCCGCGTGCATGGCCGCCTTCGCGGCCGGCTCGCTGATCACCGCCTCCGCGGGTCTCGTTCCGGTCCCCGGAATCGTGTGGCTCGTCGCCGGCCGCGTGCTCCAGGGACTCGGCGGGGGCGGGCTGGTCCCCCTTACGCTCGCCCTCGCCGCCGATCTCTATACGGGTGCCAAGCGCACCTTCGCTCTGGGCTCGGTGGCGGGGCTGCAGGAGGCCGGCAGCGTCTTTGGGCCGCTGTACGGAGCAGCACTCGCCGCGGCTGCGGCGGCCGCCGGAGGATGGCGCTTCGTCTTCATCTGCAACGTGCCTCTGGCGGGGATCTGCGCGGCGGGCGTCATCGCCGGCCACCTGCGAGTGCGTGCCGCCCCCGTCGCGTCGACCGCCGTCATCGACTGGCGGAGCGCCCTGCTGCTCGGGGCCGGGCTGGGCCTGCTCGTGCTTGCGCTGTATCCCGACGATCCCGCGAGCCGGGCGACTGGCAGGTTCTTCATCCCGGCGGGGCTCGCCAGTCTCGCGCTGCTGGCCGGGTACGCATGGCGGCAGGTTCGACAGCTGGATCCGCTCATCCCCCGCGACCTGCTGCGCAGCGCCGGGTTCATCGGCTCGAGCGTCGCCAACCTGCTGGTCGGCGCCGCGCTCATGGTCGCGCTCGTCGACGTGCCGATACTGGGCCGCCTCGTCTTCAACCTCGACGAGCTCCAGTCGGGCTTGCTGCTTTCGCGCTTCTTGATTGGCGTACCGATCGGCGCACTCGTAGGTGGACTGCTCGCGGCGCGCCTCGGCTTTCGCCTGACCGCCGGCCTCGGCATGGCCATCGCCGCCCTCGCCTTTCTGCAGATGTCCGGATGGCATGCCGAGGAGCTGAGCCTGCATGCGGGTCCGTTCCGCCAGGCCGACCTCGGACTCGCGGCCTGCGGCCTTGGCTTCGGCATCGTCATCGCGCCTCTCGCGGCGGCCGTGCTCAACCTCGCGGCGGCCGAGACTCACGGCCTGGCCTCCAGCCTGGTGGTGCTGGCGCGCACGGTCGGGATGCTCATCGGCCTTTCGGCCCTGACGGCGTTCGGTCTACACCGGTTTCACCAGATCCTCGGCTCGCCCCAGCTCAACGACCCGACGTTGAGGGAGCGCGTCGACCATCTCGCGCGGCTCGTGGCCGCGGCCTTCCTCCAGGAGTACCGCGAGATCTTCGGCATTGCGGCCGCTCTGTGCGTGCTCGCCGGGCTGGTCGCGCTGGCGACCCTCGGCCGGTCGCCTTATCGCTTGGCCGCCACCGCCAGCAAGTAAGAGTGGTGATAGCGAAAGGCGTCGTCGGGGTCGCCAAGGCTGCCCATCGCGAGCTCGACCTCTTCCTCGAGCTCCGCTCGATACCTAGGGCCAAGTGACTTGATGAGGGTGTACGGCAGCGGTCCGGCCCCGGCCATCAGGTCGGTCCACTCCCTCGCGCTTCGCGCTCGACCACCTGTGACGAGCTCGGTCATCGCCGTCACCTCGAAGCCCGCCTCTGCCAGCAGCTGCGGCAGCACGTCCCGCTCCCCGAACCTCGACCTCTCGGAGCTGAACCGCGGAAGGCTCAGGTAGTGCCGCCGGGCCAGCGGCGCGAGGCCCTGAAAGAAGAGGTTCTGCGCCGGCGTGCTGAGGCTCCGCCGCAGCACGGAGAGCGCGATGCGCCCCTTCGGCTTCAGGACTCGGTGGGCTTCCTCGAGCGCGGCCATGGGGTCGGCGAAGTAGACCAGCGCCTCGCCCATCGTCACGAGGTCGAACGTCGACGGGCGGAAGACCAGCCTCTCGGCGGCCATGCCGACGAACTGGCTGTTGGGCAGCCTCCGCGCCCGGGCGATCGAAAGCATGCGTTCCGACAGGTCGATTCCGATCACCGTGCCCGGCTTCACGCGAGCCGCCACCAGGTGCGCGACCAGACCCGTCCCGGTGCCTACGTCCAGGACGGAGTGGCCGCGCTTCGGGGCGGTGATCTCGACCAGCCGGGTGGCGACGCGGGCGTGCAGCCCGCCCGCCCAGTCGTCGTAAGCAGGAGCGATCTGGTCGAAGAAGTCGACCAGGTGGTCGACCATCTCATCGGTTGCGTCCGGGTCCATCACTGCCGTGACGGCACCCCCGGCCAGGCGCGGACGCTGACACTCGGACTGGTCATCACCTGGTGTCTGCCGCGCGGAGCACCCTGATAGGATGCTAGCTCGTCGCTCAAAACTGAACCCTCTAACGGCACGCAAGTACGTATTCGCAGCCGAGTTGAGCTAGAGATGGACACACCGACCGAGGTACTGGAGGAAGCGCACATGGCCCAAGCTGAGAAGATCGCCAGCCCTTCGGGGACAGGCCCGAACGGAGGCACCAACGTCGTCACGCTCGGTCCGCGCGACAGCCTGCACGGGCGTCTCGAGATCCAGGGCGATCTCAAGGTCGCCGGCACCGTCGAGGGCGAGCTGAAGGCGAGCGGCGACGTCGCCGTCGAGTCGACGGCCAACGTGCAGGCCACCATCGAAGGCGCGAACGTGAGCGTCCGCGGCCAGGTCAACGGCAACGTCACCGCGCGGCGGCGCCTGACCCTCGGGGGCTCAGGCCATCTCAACGGAGACGTGCGCGTCGGCAGGTTGACCGTCGAGGACGGCGCGACTCTCAACGGCAACGTCTCGATGACGACCGAGAAGTCCTGACCGCAAACCGCTAGCCGCAGGCCCACCCGGGGCCTCATACAGATCGGCGTCTAGGCGCCCTTTCCTTCGGCGCGCTCGACCGCGGGCACGACGACCGTGTTGACGTAGCGCTCGACCGTGTCGAGCGCCGAGTGCACGATGCGCCACTCGAGCGCCTCCACCTGGGCTTCGGCCGCGTTCAGCCCGATCAGCCGGTCGCGCCAGAAGGCCGGGTCGACGTTGAGACCCGGGAGCAGCGGCGGCGCGGTCGATTGGGGCGGGCTCAGCGCATCCGACGGCACGTCCGGGACCGACGTGTCGGTGGGCGCGCTGGCCTCGGGCAGGGTCAGCGGTCCGACAGCGTCGTGGCGAGCGCCCGCCAGCACATGCAGCGTGAAGCCAAAAAGAACCGCGAGCACGCACATCTCGGCCAGCACCATCCAGAACAGCGGCTTCCTGAGCCATCGGCGCATGCGTTCGACGGTAGGCCGCGCCGGGTCGAAAGAGAACCCTGGCTGTTAAGAGCTGCGCAGGGCCCGGAGCGCCTGCACCCCGCGCTCGATGGTGTCGATCTTCTTCGGGAAGCTGAAGCGAAGATGTCCACGGCCCAGCGAGGGGTCGTGATAGAAGCTCGAGCCCGGGACCGTGGCGACCGCCGCCCTCTCGATCAGGTGCCGTGCCATCGCTGTGTCGTCGTCGAACCCCAGGCCCCCGATGCCGGCCATGACGTAGTACGCGCCCGCCGGCGCGGCGGCCTCGAAGCCGCACTCGGCCAGCCCGGCGACGATCGCGTCGCGCCGTTCCATGTAGTCGGCGCGCAGCTCTACATAAAAGGACGCGGGCAGCTCGAGCGCCGCGGCCACGGCCACCTGCAGCGGATGAGCCGCGCCCACGGTCAGGAAGTCGTGCACCTTACGGATTCCCGAGGTCAGCGCGGGTGGGGCGATGAGCCAGCCCACCCGCCAGCCCGTCACCGAGAACGTCTTGCTCGCGCCGCTGATGGTGATCGTGCGCTCGGCCATGCCCGGCAGCGTGGCGAGGCTGATGTGCGCACCGTCGTACACGAGGTGCTCGTAGATCTCGTCGGTGATGGCGATCGCGTCGTGCTCGACGCAGAGCGAGGCGATCAGCTCGAGCTCAGCCTGCGAGTAGACCTTGCCCGTGGGGTTGTGCGGCGTGTTGACGACGACCGCGCGCGTGTGTGAGTTGAAAGCGCGGCGAAGCTCGTCCGCGTCGAACGACCACGAGGGCGCATGCAGCGCCACGTAACGCGGAACCGCTCCGCTCAGGATGCAGTCAGGCCCGTAGTTCTCGTAGAAAGGCTCGAAGACGACCACCTCATCGCCGGGATCGACGGCGGCGAGCATGGCCGCGATCATGGCTTCGGTCGCGCCGCAGGAGACGGTCACCTCGCGCTCGGGGTCGACGGTTCTTCCCCACGCCGCGGACTGCTTGCGCGCGATCGCCTGGCGCAGGGCGGCGACGCCCCACGTCGTCGCGTACTGGTTGTGACCGTCGCGCAGCGCCCGCGCCGCCGCCTCGACGATCCGCGGGTCGGTTTCGAAGTCGGGGAAACCCTGCGCGAAGTTGATCGCGCGCTCGGGGCCGTTGAGCTCGAGGTTGAGGCGCGTCATCTCGCGGATGACGGACTCGGTGAAGCTCTGGGCCTTCAGTGAGAGCCGAACCGAGAGGTCAGTGTCCAGGATCCGCGCGCTCCAGGTGGATGTCCGTGCTCGAGCACGAGAAGCAGCGCTCCGGCCGCTCCAGCCCCCGCTCCCACCGCCCGCACACGGCGCACGTCCAGCGCGTTTTGGCGAAGAAGTCGAGCACGTCGGAGCGGCTCAGGAGGCCGACCATCTTGCCCCTCTTGATGACGGGCACGCGGCGGATGCGCTCGCCCGCGAGCAGCCGCGCCGCCTCGTCGATACCGGTGTCCTCGGTGACCGAGATGACGTGCGGGCTCATGATGTCGCGCGCCAGCTTGCCCTTCTTCGTGAAGACGTCGACCTCGGAGACGATGCCGACCACCATCCCGTCGGCGGCCACGACCGGCGCGCCGGTGATGCGCTTGGAGTTGAGCGTCTGGGCGACCTCCTCGACCGGCGTGTCCTCGCGGAAGGTGATCACGTTTCGCGTCATCACCTCTTTGACCGGGATCATGGGGTGCCGAGGAGTTTACCGACCGTCTGGAAGTTCGCGTTGCCGCCGCTGAGGACAAGACCTGTTCGGCCCGGCGGCAGCTTGCCGGCGAGGTACGCCGCGAGCGGAAGGGCGCCGGTCGGCTCGAGCGCCAGCCGGAGCCGCGTCCAGGCGACGCGCACGCCTTCCGCGATCTCCGCCTCGGTGACGGTGACAATCGCGTCGACGAGGCGGTTCTCGACCATGACCTCGAAGTTGCGCCGGCCGATCGCGGTGGTGCGCACGCCGTCGGCGAGCGTCTGCGGCGACGAGGCCAGCGTCTGGATCGAACCCGATTGGAGCGTGCGGTAGGCGTCGTCCGCCGCCTCGGGCTCGACGCCGATGACCTCGATCGAGGGGTTGTGGCTGCGAGCGGAGATCGCCGTGCCGCAAAGCAGGCCGGCGCCGCCCACCGGCGTGGCGACGACCTCCAGGTCCGGCGCGTCCTCGAGCAGCTCGCGCGCGGCCGTGCCCTGGCCGTGGATGACGGCCCAGTCGTCGAACGGGTGGACGAGGGTGAAACCGCGGTCGGCCATGACCTCCTGCAGCCGCTCCTCGCGGTTGGCGAACGTGATGCCTTCCTGGATGACCTCCGCGCCGAGCGCGCGAGTGGCCGCGACCTTTGCCGGGTTCGCGTCCTCGGGGATGAGGATCAGCGCCGGCACGCCGACCGTGCGCGCCGCCAGCGCCACGGCCTGCGCATGGTTGCCCGAGCTCACGGCGATGACGCCGCGCGGCCGCTCGCGCTCCATCAGCGAGAGCACCGCGTTGAAAGCTCCGCGCGGCTTGAACGAGCCGGTCACCTGGAAGCTTTCCGGCTTGAGCCGGAGCGATCGATCCAACTCGGTGGTGAGCACAGGCGTGCGCCGGACGTAAGGCTTGATGCGCTGCGCCGCCGACTCGACTTCCGCGGCGTGCGCGTCCAGGAATGCCGTCACACGCCGGCCGTTTCCTTTTCGCGCACGGGCTCGCCGGCGCGTGCTCGCGCGCGGCGGTTGGCGAGCACGATGCCCGTCAGCGTGACGGCCATGCCGGCGACCGTCACGAGCGTCAGCGACTCCCTCAGCAGGATCACGCCCCAGAACACCGCGGTGATGGGCACCATGAATGTCACGCCGGTGGCGCGCACCGGCCCAAGCGTGTGCATCGTGTAGTAGTAGAGCAGGTACGCAACCCCGCTTCCGCCGACGCCAAGCGCGAGGACCGCGCCCAGCGAAAGGAGAGCGAGGTGAACGTGAGGAAGCGCCGGCGCGGCCAGCGGCAGCGCCAGGACCGCGGTCACCGCCAGCTGGCCGATGCTCTGCTCGTAAACGTTCATGCCGCGCATCTTCAAGCGCACGAACAACGCCGCCACCGCGTACGAGATCGAGGCGAGCACGACCGCGAGCGCGCCGAATACGTCACCCGACAGGCCGTGCGCGGTGAGGTCGGGGATGACCAGGATGACGACCCCGGCGATGCCGACGAGCACGCCCGCGTAGTTCAGAGGGGTCGGCCGCTCCTTCGGGATGACCCAGAAGATGAAGATCGCGGCCCACAAGGTGGTGGTCGAGTTGAGGATGCTGGCAAGGCCGCTCGAGACGTGCTCCTCGCCCCACGCGATCAGGCTCCACGGCAGCAGCGCGTTGAAGACCGCCATGAACGCGTAGAGCCCGATCCGCGAGCGCAGGCCGGTGAACAGCGGCCGCCCGGTGACGGCCATGATCACCGCCAGCGCGATCGCGCCGGACGCCGACCGCCCGAGCACGATCACGGTCGGGCCCATGTCCCGCAGCGCGAGCTTGATGAACAGGAACGAGCCGCCCCAGATCAGCCCGAGGGCGACGAAGGCGACGTAAGGGAGAAGCCGTCTGTTTCTTTCAGACACGCGTCGGCCACTCGTCCGAGGAAAGCACGAGCGTGACGGGGCCCTCGTTCTCGATGCCCACTCGCATGACAGCTCCAAAGCTACCGGTGCGGGTCTCTATTCCGCGCTCACGGAAGCGCCCCACGAACGCCTCGTACAGCTCTTCCGCGCGCCTCGGATCGCCGGCGCCCAGCAGGCTCGGGCGGCGGCCGCGGCTCATGTCGGCGAAGAGCGTGAACTGGGAGACGATGAGCGCCGCGCCGCCCACGTCCGTGAGGCTGAGGTTCATGCGGCCCGCCTCGTCGGCGAACACGCGCAGGTCGATGAGCTTGTCCGCCATCCGCCGCACGATCGTTTCGTCGTCATAGGGTGCCGCACCCACCAACAACACGAGGCCGCGGGCGATGGTTGCAGCGTGCTCCGCCCCGTCCTCGTCCCAGCTGACCGAGCCCCTGGAGACCCTCTGCGCGACGATCCTCACGAGCGTCGGATCAGTCGATCTTCGGGCCGAACTGCGGCTCCGCGCGCACGAGCGAGTCGATGTAGCGGAAGCGGTCGTAGCGGCGCTGCAGCAGCTCTTCGGTCGGCAGCACTAGCAGGGGCTGCAGGTTGCGCTGCAGCGCCTCGTCGAGAGCGCGTGCAGCACCGTCATAGTCGGCTCGCGCGCTGCCCTTGGGCTCGGGGATCACCTCTTCGACCACACCCATCGCATGGATCTCGCGCGAGGTGATCTGCAGCTGCTCAGCCGCTTCGACCTTGCGCGTGTTGTCGCGCCAGACGATGGAGGCGGCGGCCTCCGGCGACGCGACGGAGTAGATCGAGTTCTCGAGCATCAGCACACGGTCGGCGACGCCCATCCCGAGCGCACCGCCGCTACCGCCTTCACCGATGACCGCGGCGAGGATGGGGACGGGGATGCGAAACCACTCCATGATCGCGATCGCGATCGCCGACGCGATGCCGCGCTCCTCGGCGCCGGCGCCTGGGTACGCCCCCGGCGTGTCGATGAGCGAGACGATCGGAAAGCCGAACTTGGCGGCGTGCTTCGCGAGGCGGATGGCCTTGCGGTAGCCCTCCGGGTGCATCATTCCCCAGTTCCGCGCGACGCGCTCCTTGAGCGTGCGGCCCTTCTGATGACCGATGAACATGGTCGTGCGCCCGTGCCAGCTGCCGGCGCCGCCGACGATCGCCGGGTCGTCCGCCGAGAGCCGGTCGCCGTGCAGCTCGACGAAGTCGGGCGCCAGGCGCCGGATGTAGTCGAGCGCGTACGGCCGCTCGGGGTGCCGGGCGAGCTCCACGATCTCCCAGACGCTCACAGGGGTCCCCGACCGGGGTCCCCGCGAAATCGAAGATTTCGTGGGGTGGGAATAATCGCCAGATTTTGGGGTGGGGACGCTCGAGTACAGCTCCAGCAGATGCGCGAGCAGCGGGCGCAGCTCGGTCCGCGGGACGACCATGTCCACCTGTCCATGCGCGAGCTGGAAGTCCGCGCTCTGGAAGCCTGGCGGCAGGTCGGCGTAGGTGGCCTGCTTGATCACCCGCGGCCCGGTGAAGCCGATCGCAGCGTTGGGCTCCGCGATGTTGATGTCCGCGAGCAGCGCGAGCGAGGCGGCCGTGCCGCCGAACGTCGGGTCGGTGAGCACGGAGAAGAACGGCACGCCGGCGGCGTGCAGCGCGCCCACCGCGGCGTTCACCTTCGCCATCTGCATGAGCGCGAGCACGCCTTCCTGCATGCGAGCGCCGCCCGACGCGGTGACGAGCACGTAAGGCGTGTGCGTGGAGGCCGCCTGCTCCATCCCGCGCGCGAGCCGCTCGCCCGCGACGATCGAAAGCGTTCCGCCGACGAAGCCGAAGTCAAAGGCCGCGAGCCAGATCGCGCGGCCGTCGAGCGTGCAGGTTCCCGTGCGCACCGACTCGTTGAGACCTTCGGCCAGGAGCTCGTCGACCACGGCCTCATAGCGCTTCGGCACGATCCATTTCAGAAGGTCGTGCGAGCGGACGTCGGCCCAGCGCTCTTGGAATGTGCCTTCGTCGGCGACGATCGGGATCCACACGTCGGCGCCCAGCCGGAAGTGATGGCCACAGTCGCAGACGTAGTTCTGCGCGCGCATCTTCTCGCGCTCGAGCGCGATGCCGCAGCCGGGACAGTTGGTAGGCAGCAGGATGAGCGGCAGCTCGCCGCCCGCAATCGCCACTCCGTGCTCGCGCTCGACGATGCTCATGAGGCTAGAGGCTCAGACCCCCGTCCACCGCGAGCACCTGGCCGGTGATGAAGCCTGCGCTCTCGGAGCAGAGGAAGGCGACCGCCGCGGCGACGTCCTCGGCCTTGCCCTCACGCTTGATGGGCGTGAGCTTCACGAGCTCGCCCACCATCTCATCGGTCAGCGAACCGGTCGTGAGCTCGGTGCGCACGTAGCCGGGCGCGACGGCGTTGCACGTGATGTTGCGGGAGCCGTATTCGCGCGCCACGGATTTCGTGAAACCGATGAGGCCCGCCTTCGCCGCCGCGTAGTTGGACTGGCCGGCGTTGCCGGTGAGGCCGACGATGGACGAGATGTTCACGATGCGGCCCCAGCGCGCGCGCATCATCCCCGACATGATGGCCGCGCGTGTCGTCGCGAACGCGGACATGAGGTCGGTGCGGATGAGGTCTTCCCAATCGCCGGGTGACATCTGGATGAGCAGCTTGTCGCGCACCGCGCCGGCGTTGTTGACGAGCACGTCGACGCGGCCGATGGCCTTGATCATCGCCTCGACCTGCGCCGGGTCGCCGACGTCGGCCTGGTGCGCGGTCGCGCCGGGCAGAGACGCGGCGGTCTCCTCCGCCGCCGCCGCATCAGAGCGGTAGTTCACCACCACCTTCGCGCCCTTCTCGGCCAGGGCATGGCTGATGGCGCGTCCGATGCCCTTGCCGCCGCCGGTCACCAGCGCTGTCTTGCCCTCGAGATCCCCCATCTACGCCCTACGCCGTGGCCGTGTCCGCGAACTCGACGAACAGCTCGTCCGCGTTCCAGGTGTCGACGCCGGGGATGTGCTTGGCCGCGAGGCTCGCGAGCACCCGGCCCGGGCCGAGCTCGACGACGGTCCTGACCTCCATCGTCTTCATCGAGACCATCGTCCGCGCCCAGTCGACCTGGCGCAGCATCTGCTGCCGCAGCTCCTCCCGCAGGGCGGCGACGGTCCGCATCGCCTCGCCCGTGGCGTTGGCGAGCACGGGGAACGCCGGCGCCTTGAACGGCAGGCGGTCGACGGCCTTCCGGAACGCCGCGGCCGCGGTCTCCATGAGCGGCGTGTGCGCCGGCAGCGGGATCGTGAGGATGAGCGCGCGGCGCGCGCCGGCTTCGAGCGCCAGGCGCTCGGCCTCCTGCACCGCGGGCATCTGGCCCGAGAGGACGAACTGCACGTCGGCGTTGCGGTTGGCGATCCAAAGCTTGCCCTTCTGCGCGGCCTGCTCGCGAATCGCCTCGACCCTGGTCTCGTCCAGGCCGACGATGGCGATCATCCCTCCCGCGTGCTCGTCCGCGGCCCGAGCCATGATCCGCCCGCGCTCTTTGACCAGCAGCAGCGCGGTCTCCCACGAGATCGAGCCGGCGGCCGCGAGCGCCGCGATCTCGCCGAGGCTGTGGCCCGCGGTGACGCGAACGTTCTCGAAACCGTAGCTCTCGCGCCAGACCTCGTACGCCGCCCAGGACACGGTCATCACGCACGGCTGGATGACCTCCGTGCGGTTGAGCTCCTCGATCGGCCCCTCGAAGCAGAGGCGCCGCACCGGCATGTCGAGAACCTCCTCAGCGCGCTCGAACGCGCGCCGCGCCGCCGGATAGCGGTCGTACAGGCTCTTGCCCATGCCGGGCTTCTGCACGCCCTGTCCCGGAAAGAGCAGCGCGATCGGTCCCGTCAGCTTGATCACCGGGTGCTCCAAGTCATCTGTCTATTCCCACTTCAGGAGCGTGGCGCCCCAGGTAAGGCCTGATCCGAAGCCCGCGAGCAGGATGTTGTCGCCGCTCCTGACGCGGCCGTCGCGCACGGCCTCCTCGAGCGCGAGCGGAATCGACGCGCTCGACGTGTTTCCGTACTTGTCGATGTTGATCGCGACCCGCTCGATCGGCAGCCCGATGCGCCGCGCCGCGGCGTCGATGATGCGGTAGTTCGCCTGGTGCGGAACCCACAGGTCGATCTCGTCCATCGAGATCCCCGCCTTCTCCGCAACCGCGTGAGCCTGGCGGATGAAGATGTCGACCGCGAACTTGAAGACGTCCGGGCCCTTCATGTCGATGATCGGGCTCGGATCCTTGGCCACGTAGGCACCGAACTGCACGTTGCCGCAGGTGACCTGGTCGTAGCCGCGGCCGTCACTGCCGAGGCACCACGCCTGGAAGCCCGCGCCTTTGCTTGCTGGCTTCAGCACGGCCGCGCCGGCGCCGTCACCGAAGATGACCGCGGTGCCGCGGTTCTCGTAGTCGAGCATGCGCGAGAGGACTTCCGCGCCGATGACCAGCACGGTGTCGGCGCGCTCGCTGGCGATGTAGGAGTCGCCGATCGAAAGTCCATATATGAAGCTGGTGCACGCGGCCAGCGTGTCCCACGCCACCGCGCCCGGCGCGTTGAGCTCGTCCTGGATGCGGCAGGCGATGGAGGGGAACGGACCGTCGGGCGACGACGTTCCGACCAGGATCATGTCCAGGTCGCTGGCGGTGATGCCCGCCGCGTCCAGCGCCGAGCGTGCGGCTCTAGTCGCGAGCTCCAGCGTCGTGGTGCCCGGCTCGGCGAAGTGCCGCGTGCGGATGCCCGTGCGCTCGGTGATCCACTTGTCCGACGTGTCCATGACCTTCTCGAGGTCGAAATTGGTCACGACCTTCTCCGGCGCGTAGACACCCAAGCCGGCGATTGCGCTCGGCCTGCCCTTCGCCTTGAAGGACCGGAGCGCGACGGCGTCGGAGCGCGGGCGGTAAGCGGTGGTGATGGCCATGGGTCTAGGCCTCCAGCCTTTCTGCCGACTTCTCCTCCAGGTACTTCCAGAGGTCGGATATGACCTTCATCTTCTCGAGCTCCTCTTCGGGCAGCTCGACGTCGTACTTGTCCTCGACCGCGGCGATCAGCTCGACGAGGTCGAGCGAGTCGGCCGCGAGGTCGCGCGCGAAGCTCTTGTCCATCTGCACCTGGTCGGGGTCGACGCCGAGGATCTCGGCCGCGAGCTCCTGCAGGTCTTTGAAGTCGAGTTGGGTGGCCATTTTCTTTTTCTCCAGTCTTTAGTTGGCCTCGGGGGCCGTGATCACGAGGGTCGCGTTGTGGCCGCCGAAACCGAAGGAGTTCGACAGCGCAACTTTTACGTTCGCCTTGCGCGCCTTGTTGGGTACGTAGTCGAGGTCGCATTCCGGGTCGGGGTCGTCGAGGTTGATCGTCGGCGGCAGCAGCCCGCGGTTGATCGCGAGGATGCAGGCCGCGGCCTCGATCGCGCCCGCCGCGCCGAGCAGGTGCCCGTGCACCGACTTGGTCGAGCTGACCGCGAGCTGGTACGCGTGGTCGCCGAACACGGCCTTGATCGCCTTCGTCTCCGCGACGTCGCCGAGCTTCGTCGACGTGCCGTGGGCGTTGATGTAGTCGACCTTATCCGCCGGTATGCCGCTCTTCTCGATCGCGCGGTTCATCGCGCGGATGGCGCCCTTCCCTTCGGGGTGGGGCGCGGTGAAGTGGTACATGTCGGCGCTCGCGCCATAGCCCGCGATCTCGGCGAGGATCCTGGCGCCGCGCTTCTTCGCGTGCTCCATCTCCTCGAGCACGAGCATCACGGAGCCCTCGCCCATCACGAAGCCGTCGCGGCCGAGGTCGAACGGACGGCAGGCCTTCTCCGGCTCGTCGTTGCGCTCGCTCGTGGCCTTGATCTGGCAGAACGCTCCCATGGTCAGCGGAGTGATCGTCGCCTCCGAGCCGCCGGCCAGCATCGCCGTGGCGTCGCCGCGCTTGATGATCTCCGCGGCCTCGCCGACGCCGTGTGAGCCAGACGCGCACGCGCTGACGATCGCGTAGTTCGGACCGCCGGCATGAGTGTGGATGGCGACGATGCCTGCCGCCATGTCCGCGATCATCATCGGCACGGTGAAGGGGCTGATGCGCTTGGGGCCGCGCTCCATCAGCTGGGTGTGGCTCTTCTCGATCTCCTCCATCCCGCCGATGCCCGAGCTGACGATGACGCCGACGTCGTCGGGGTCCATCTGGGCGGGGTCCAGGTTCGCGTCGGCGAGAGCCTGCTTGGAGGCGGCGAGCGCGAACTGGCAGTAGCGCCCGATGTGGCGGGCGGTCTTGCGATCCATCCAGTCCTCGGGGTTGAAGCCCTTGACCTCGGCCGCGATCTTGGTGTCGAAGCCGTCGGTGTCGAAATGCGTGATCCGGTTGACGCCGGAGACGCCCTCGACCAGGTTCGACCAGACGGTTTCGACGTCATTGCCGATCGGGGTGACGAAGCCCATGCCGGTGACGGCGACACGGCGGCCGTTGGAGTGTGAGTTCATTGCTTCCAAGACTACGGACCTAAAGGCCTACCTGCATCTATGGCAGGTGGGAAAAGGACCCCGCAATTTTGGACACGGTGTCCCATTTTGTTATGCGGATTTTTTCAGAGGAGCTTGCGCAGGTCGAGCGCCAGCTGGAGCCGCAGCCGGTTGGCCGGGACGTCGAGGTCGACGCCGAGCAGCTCCTTCACGCGCTCCAGCCGGTACAGCACGGTGTGGCGGTGGAGGTCCAGTGCGGTGGCGGCGTCCTTGACCGCCCCCGTCGCGAGGTAGGCCTCGAGCGTCTCGGTGAGCTGCGCGCGGTTGCGGGTCTTGGGGTCCAGCAGCGGGCCCAGGCTGTCGCGGACGAAGCGGTCGGCCAGCAGCGAGCTCTGGGCCAGGACCAGGTACGGGATCACCTCGTCGTGGCTGTGCACGATCGCCTCCGGCCGCAGCTTGCGGCCGGCCTCGATGGCCTGCTGGGCCTCGAGGTACGACCGCGACACCCCGCGCAGCCCGGCGTGGAACCCGCCGATGCCGGCCCGCACGTGAGCGCGAGCGGCGCCCGAGCGAGCGACCGCCTCGGCGTTCAGGCTCATCACGAAATCCCGCGCGGCGTCGGCGGCCGAGCCCGATTCGGCCGGCCACAGGATGACGAGCGTGGTCGGGTCGGTGGTGTGCGAGATCGCGCCCCGCGGCAGCTCCAGCGAGTTGACGACCTCCGCCAGCGAGTCGCCTCCGCGTGCCCCTTCGCGGTGGCCGACGATCAGAGTGCACACCACCGCCACGTAGCCGCTGGTGGCGATGGGCATGTTGAGCGTCAGGGCCTGCTTCTGCAGCTCGAGCTCGGAATCGAAGTTGTCGGTGATCACGGCGTGGAAAAGCCGGGCCCGCGCGCGCGTGCCGCGCTGCATGTGCTGCTCGCGCGCGTGCAGGTACGTCTTCGTCACCTCCGCCGCCACCTGGTCGAGCGCGGCGAACACGTAGTTGGCCGTGATCATCAGCGCTTCGGGCGTGACCTCGGGATGGCCGCGCCAGGCGCGCAGGATCGCGTCCCACGCGACGCGGGCGGCGATGCGGTAGGCCGACAGGATCGGTTCGACCGACGCGCTGCTTCGCGCCTGCAGGATGCCAAGCTGGGCCACGCGACGAAGCTCTTCGGGAGCGGCCGGCCTCGCCTCGCGCGCGGTGGCCAGGAACAGGTCGAGGCCCGCCTCGCACGCCTTGGCGATGGCCTCGCGCTGCGGCGGCAGACCGGTCGAGGCGTCCCAACGCACGACGCTGACGACCGCGCGCGCCATGTGCCGCGCCAGCCCGGCGCGCCTGCGCTCGAGCTCGGCCACCAGTGAATCGGGCAGCCTGGGCACGTTCGAGCGCACGGGCGGGGTTCGGACCGAGCTTTTGGACGTTGCGGCCAGCCTGGCCATGCCCTGACTATAGGCCGGCTGCGGGGAGTTAGGACGCTAGGTCGAAACCGGCACCGGCGCGCTGTGACGCTTCACGAAGTCCAGCATGCGCTGCCAGGCATCGTCGCTCGCCCCCTTCCACTCCGCGAAGAATTTGTCGAAGAAGCTGTGCGGGGCGCCCCGGTACACGTGCTGCTCGTAGTCGACGCCGGCATCGGTGAGCTTCCGCTTGAACTCCATCGCCTGTTCGGGCGTCGTGGCCCGGTCGCTGCCGGCGACCATGACCAGCAGCGGCGCGCGCATCTTCTCGATGAACGGCTCGCTTGGCGCCGGCCGCCCGTAGAAGCCGATGGCGCCGTCCAGGTCGGGCTGCAGGGCGGACTGGTTGTACGAGTTCGAGCCTCCGAAGCAGAAGCCGACGGTGAAGACCGCCTTCACGACGCCGCCGTCTTTCGACCTCAGGTATGCGATCGCGGCCGCGGTGTCGGCGGCGATGCCCTCCTGCGTCGTGGCCTGCAAGTGGGGCATGTACTCGAAGCTGTCGCTGCGGTCGCCGATGCCGGCGGTGCGGCCGAAGTAGTCGATGGCGACCGAATCGATTCCCACCTCCGCGAACCGCTGTGCCAGCTCCCTGTAGAACTGATGCAGCCCGCGCACGTCGGGCAGCACCACCATGCCCGCGCCCGTCGGCTTCTCGGCCCGCGCGTAGTACGCCGCGAACTTGTTGCCGTCGGCTGCCGTGAGCGTGACCTCGCCGTGGTCGGCGGCGGCGCCGCTGATGGCGGGCAAGGGCGGCAGAGGCGGTCGCGCTTCGTCCGTGTAGCACATGCTTTTCTAACCTCCGGTTCGGGAGTCCGCGGCCTCGGTGAATCCAAGAGCGCGCAGCTCGCGGCGGATCGACTCCGCAGCCGCGTCCATCATCTCGCGGTCCGGGTCTGGGTCCTGGTTGGCGAAATCCAGGTCGCGCATGTCCCGGATCGGCACCACGTGGATGTGCAGATGCGGAACCTCCAGGCCGGCGATCAGCATGCCGACGCGCGCCGGGTGAAATGCCGCCATCTGCGCGCGGCCGATCATCTGCGCGGTGGAGGTGAGGTGGCTCAGCAGGGATGGATCGGCGTCGAGCCAGTGATCGATCTCTTCGCGGGGAACCACGAGCGCATGGCCCGGCCGCAGCGGCCGATTGGAAAGAAAGACGACGCACAGCTCGTCCCGCCAGACGAAGCGGGCCGGTAGTTCGGCCCTGATTATCCGGGTAAAGATGCTTGCCACAGCACAAGCCTAAAGTCCGTACGCTCTCGAACGTGGCGGTGCCGATGGTCGAGCTCGAAGACGTGACCAAGACCTTTGGCCCCGTGCGAGCGCTGGACGGCGTGAGCCTCCGGATCGAGACCGGAGAGGTGGTCGCCATGCTCGGTCCCAACGGCGCCGGCAAGACGACCTCCATCAGCATCATGCTCGGCACGCGCAAGCCGACCGCCGGGCACGCGCGCCTGTTCGGCCTCGACCCTCGCGACCTCAAGGCGCGCGGCCGCATCGGGGTGATGCTGCAGGAGTCAGGCGTGCCCGGAATGCTGCGGGTCAACGAGATCATCGACCTCTTCGCCTCGTACTACCCCTCGCCGCTGCAGGTCGCGGAGTCGATCAAGGTCGCGGGCCTGCAGGAGAAGGCGACGAGCCTGGTCAAAGACCTCTCCGGCGGACAGCGGCAGCGCCTTTACCTCGCGCTCGCGATCTGCGGCAATCCGGACGTGCTCTTCCTCGACGAGCCGACGGTCGGCATGGACGTCGATGGACGCCGCAACTTCCTTGCCGAGATCGGCGAGTTCGCGGCGAAGGGACGGACGGTCGTTCTGACCACGCACTACCTCGAAGAGGCGGACCAGCTCGCGCGGCGGGTCATCGTCATCGATCACGGCAAGGTCATCGCCGACTCGACGCCGGCCGAGATCAAGGCGCGCGTCGCGGGCAAGCATGTCGTCTTCAGCACTACGAGACCGTTGACCGACGCGGACCTCGAAGGGCTGCCGCTGACCGGCCACCAGCTGAACAGCCACGCCGTGCGGCTCCTCACCAACGACCCCGAGACCGTCCTGCGCGAGCTGTTCCGGCGTGGCATCGAGCTCACGAACCTCGAAGTCGCGGGCGCCGACCTCGAAGAGGCGTTCGTCGCGATGACACACTCCGAGGCGCGAGCCTGATGGCGGCCGCGACCGCGACACGCCGGCAGGTCGCACCGATCCTGCCGATGCTGCGCAAGCAGTCCTGGGCGGAATTCATCAAGCTCTTCCGCGTCCCGGCGTTCAGCACCACGAGCATCGTGCTGCCGTCGATGTTCTTCGCCTTCATCGGGCTCGGCCAGGCGAAGCAGTCGATGGGTCCAAACGTCACGTTCGGTCAGTACTTCCTCGCGTCGATGGCGCTCTACGGCGTGGCGAACGTCATGGTGCTCGGGTTCGGAATCTCGCTCGCCAACGAGCGCGGTCAGAAGCAGGACCTGCTGATGCAGTCGACACCTCTGCCTCCCATCGTGTTCTTCATCGCCAAGGCGCTGTCGGCCCTGGCGATCGCGTTCCTGGCTCTGGTCGTGCTGTCGGTTTTCGCCGCGGCGGTCGGCGGCGTCACGCTGACCGCGTCACAGTGGGTCACGCTCGGAGCCCGCTCGATGCTTTGCTCGATCCCGTTCATCGGCCTGGGCTTCGCGCTCGGCTACCTCGCCAGCCCCAACTCGGCGCCGGCGGTGACGAACCTGATCTACCTGCCGACCGCCTTCGCGTCGGGGCTGTTCTTTCCCATGCACCTGCTGCCGCAGTTCCTGCGGAACATCGCCCCGTACCTGCCGCTGTATCGCGGAGCGCAGCTGGTGTGGGACTCGGTTGGCGCGCCGATCGCGGGCGGCGCGATCAGCGAGGACTGGATCTACATGGCGGGCTACACGGTGGCTTTCTTCGTCCTGGCGCTGTGGGCCTACCGGCGCGATCAGGGCCGCAAGTTCAACTGAAGAATTCGTCCGCCAGGTAAGCCCCGAACGCGTCTCGATAACGCTCCGAGAACTCATCGCGCGTGTAGGCATGCTCGGCCGTGCCGACCTGCTCGATGACGTATGTCGCGGCCAGGGACGCGACCCGGCCCGCCGCGGGAACGTCCAGCCCGCGCAGCAGCCCGGCCACCAGTCCCGCGCGATAGGCATCGCCGGCGCCCGTGGGGTCGACCACGCGGCGAGCAGGTGCCGGGGGGACCGCGGTGACTCCGTCGCGGCTGGCGATCCGCGAACCCTCGCGGCCCAGGGTGGTCACGACCATTCCGGCGAGATTCATCAGCGTGTCGTCGCCGCAGCCCATGCGCTGCTTGATCAGCTCGACCTCGTAGTCGTTGCCGATGAGGATCCACGCGCCCTCGCTCGCGGCTTCGAGCTCCTTCGCCTCCATCCGCGGAAGCTGGTGCGCCGGGTCGAACACGAACGGCACGCCGCGCTCGCGGCATTCGGCGGTGAGCCGCATCATCGCGGCCGGGTCGTTCGGGCCGATCACGACCGCCCGCATCTCCGGCGGCGCGTCGTCGAGGCCCAGCATGGCCGCGCGCCGCATCGCGCCGCCGTAGTAGCCGGTGATCTGGTTGTCATCGAGATCGGTCGTGGTGAAGCCGGTCGCCGTGATCTCTCCGTCGATCAGCCGCAGCCCGCGGCAGTCGATGCCCCGGGCTTCGAGCCAGGCGCGGTACTCGGCGGCGTCTGCGCCCGCGGTCGCCAGCACAGCGGCGGGATAGCCGAGGAGCGAGAGGTTGTACGCGTAGTTGCCCGCGACTCCGCCCCGGCGCTTGTGCAGGTCGTCGACGAGGAAGCTGAGGTTCAGGATGTGCGTCTTGTCCGGGAGGATGTGCTCCCGGAAGCGCCCCTTGAAGTTGAGGATGTAGTCGTAGGCGATCGAGCCGGTGCAGACGACCATTCGCAGGCGAAACCTACCAACAAATGGAAAAGGGCGCCCCGAAGGGCGCCCTTTCCAGTGGCTCTGGGCTAGGCCGCGCGGCGGCCGCGGGTGCGGCGCGCCTTCGGCTGGGAGCGCCGGGACGCCCTCCGGGTCGCCGGTGCGGTCGAGCGCTGCGCCGCCAGCTCGCTCGCGTTCTCGAGCCGGTTGGCGACGCGGGCGACGGTCTTGAACGAGTGGTTGAAGAACTTCAGCGTCCGCTTCGACGCGTCGCCGAGCACGTCGGGCCGCTTGGCCTGCACCTTGAGCAGGCGAAGGCCCTTGATCGCGACCTTCTCCGGCATCAGCTCCTCGGTCACCCAGTCCGCCGTCTTGGTGGCGGTCTTGGTGATCATCTTGATGGCGTCCTTGGCGGGCGCGGTCGCGGACTCGATCTGGGTGTTCAGCCGGCGGTTGACCTTGCGCGCGGCGGGCGTGCCCTTGCGCTCCAGGTTCTTGACCTGCTTGCGAACGGTGCCGATCGGGTCGGCGGCCATCTCCGCGGCGCTCTCGGCCGCGCCGAACGCGACCTCTTCCACGGTGTCGGTGATCTCCTTGACGTCAGTGCTCATGGTCTCTCCTCAGTGACTCTTTTTTTCAGGTGTCTTGACGCAATGCATCATAACGCATCGCGTCAAGTCGTGTCAAGCGGGCCCTTGAGCCTGTCCATGAGCTCCGTCGCGAACTCCCCGAACACGTCGTAGTGGGCGACCCGGCGGCGCTTCTCGGGCTGGATCCACTCCGGCCGGAGCCCGTGGCGCCGGCCCCACGCCTCGAGCCGAGGCCGCAGCCCGATGACGTGCAGGAAGGGCTTCTCCCGCCTGAAGCCGCGAACCGTGGAGCCGTGGTAGGAGTCGAAGTTGCGGTGGACCGCGATCCCGCCGGCCTCGGCAAAGGCGATCGCCTCCTTGATCTGCCGGCGCTCGAAGTAGCGTTCCTCCAGCGGCGCTTCGGTCATCTACGGTCTTTGCAAATGGGACGGTACGAGCACAGGTGGCATGGCCGGTTCGCGTGCTCCGGGCCGAGCCCGAAGTCACCGGCGCTCATCTTCCGCACGGCGGCTGCGACGTGGGCTTCGACCGCGGCGTCGTCCGGCTCGACGGCGATGAGCCTGCCCCGGCGCAGGTCGTAGAGGACGAGGCGCGGCGACGCACCGCCGGGGAGCAGCCCGCGGCGCGCCGCCATGCCGTACATGCGCAGCTGCAGCCGGTAGGCCTCGAGCAGCGCGTCGGGCAACTCGGCATTGGTCTTGTAGTCGATCAGGACCGTGCGCCCATCCACCTCGGCGACGCGGTCGACCAGGCCGCGAATCCTCGCCCCCGCAAGCGTGAGGTTGAACTCGACCTCGACGCCCAGCGTGCGGGCGCGCGCCAGCGGATCGGCGGCGTACGACTCGAGCATCGCACGGCCAATCTCGGGACCCGCGTAGGACGCCGCGATCTCGCCGCCCGTCGTGTGCCATGCCGCGAGCGTCGCGTGCACCGCCGAGCCCAGCTCTGCCGAGCCGGCGTTGCGGGCGGCGCGCGACTGCAGGTCGTCGGGCGGCGCGGGGACTCCCCAGACCGTGTGGAAGCGGTAGCGAACCGGGCACACCTCGAAGTCGTGGAGGTCGGAGAAGCTCAGATCGATCGGCGCGGGGCTCGGCCCGGCGTCGGCGGCCGGCCGCGGCCGCACGAGGGCATAGCGCTCCAGCACCTCCGCGACCACCGCGGGATCGGCGCGCGCGCCGCCGTTGGCGGCTTCGAGCGCAGGCAGCTCCAGCTGCTCGGCCTCGACCACGGACGCGGACTCGGGATGGGCCAGCGCCCAGCTCAGGATCTCCGCGAAGTGGTCGTGGTCGCCGACCTCGACCTCGGCCGACGACTGTTCCTCACGCGTCGCGGTCACGTAAAGCGCGTCCTTGGCGCGAGTCAGCCCGACGTAGACGACGCGCCTCCGCTCGCCGATCGCCAGCGCCACCGCCGGCGCTCCGGGGGACGTCGCCTGGTAGCGCGGATGCTTCTCGCCGCGCCAGCTCTTCATCACGAAGCCCAGCCCGTCCGGGTCGAAGAAAAGGCGCTCGCTGTCGCGCGGGCGCGGCGGCCGCAGGTTGACCAGGAACACGACGGGGAACTCCAGCCCCTTCGCCGAGTGGATCGTGAGGAGCGAGACCGCCTCGGTCGCCTCCACCCTCTCGAGCGCCTCGCCGACCGGCAGGTCGGCGTCGATCACCTGGTCGAGATGGCGCACGAAGTCGCCGATGCCGGCGAGCGTGAGGTCGCGCTCGAAGAAGGCCGCGAGCTGGAAGACCTTGCGCAGGTTCAGGAGCGCCCGCGGCGACCCGTCGCGCTGGGCTCGCAGCTCCGCCCAGCGCAGGTACCCTGACTCCTCGAGCAGGCGGTTGAGGATGTCGGCGACCGTGAGCGCGTCGCGCATGCGGCCCAGGCGGTCCGTGATGTCGATGAGCTTCACGGCCTGCGCGGCGGCGCGGGCGTCGAGCTCGGGAAATCCCTCCCCGCGCGACTCCTCGAAACAGTCGCGCAGCCGCATGCCGCGACGCTCGAAGCGGCGGCTCGCCAGCTGGTAGAGAGAGCGATCGGTGACGCGCACGATCGGTCCCTGCAGCACGCGCACGATGGCGCCGTCGTCCATCGGGTTCTCGGTCAGCCGCAGCATGCCGAGCACGTCCTTTATCTCCTGGCGGTCGAAGAAGCCTGAGCCCCCGCTCGTCAGGTAGGGGATGCCCTGCCGGCGCAGCTCGTCCTCGAACTCTCGCGGGAGCATGCGCACCGAGTGGGAGAGGATCGCGATGTCCGAGAGCGGCCGGCCGGAGCGATGCAGGCGGCGGATGGTTTCCGCCACGGTGCGCGCTTCCCGGCGCGAGTCGGGCGCCATGACGACCGTGACCGGGTGGTCGCCCGGGCCGCGGGTGGCGACGAGCTCC
>DATGEO010000117.1:0-11025 GCA_035310015.1 Candidatus Dormiibacterota bacterium
GCGCGGGAACGTGCTCTACCAGACGAGCCCCGATCAGCGGGCGCGGCTCGCGATGGATCCCGGGGTGGCGTACATCCTGGCCCAGGTCATGTCGGACGACAACAACCGGCAGCTGATCTTCGGTCTCAACAGCGCGCTTCATTGGCGCGACCACCAGGTCGCGGCCAAGACCGGCACGTCGGACAACTTCAAGGACGCGACCAGCATCGCGTTCATGCCCAGGATCGCCGCCGTCATCTGGATCGGCGACATCCTCGACTACACCCACGCGATGGTCTACGGCTCGGACGGGGTCTTCGTCGCCTCCCCGGGCATGCACACGTTCATAGAAACGGTGCTGAGAGGCGTGCCCGGCAACGAGTGGTACACGAAGCCGGCCGACGTGGTGCCCGGCCCGAACAACAGCTGGTACCTGAACGGCACCACCAGCATCCCGACGCTGCCGGGTGACAACCCGCCGAGCCCGACCCCGACGCCGGTGACCATCGTGGTGCCGCCGGACCCGGGGACCGGCCCGATCCTCGCGCCCGCGCCTAGCCCGAGCCCAATCCCGACCGCTCCGTAGAATTCGGCGGCAGTGCCCGCCGATTTGTCGATCGCGACCGAGAACCTGCCCAAGAGCCAGGTCGGCATGACCATCGAGGTCCCCGCGGAGATGGTCGACGCGACCTATGACCGGGTGCTGAACCGCCTCGTCTCCAAGGCGAAGATCGAGGGCTTCCGCCCGGGCCGCGCGCCTCGCCAGCTCGTGGAGGCGCGAGTCGGGCCGGCCGCGCTGCGGGAGGAGGTCGTCGAGACCATCGTCCCCGAGGTCGTGGCCCGGGCCCTCCGCGAGAAGTCGCTCGACCCCATCGACAATCCCGACGTCGAAGTGCTCGAGCTCGAGCGCGGCAAGCCCGCGCGCCTCAAGGCGACCGTCAGCGTCATGCCCGAGGTCACGCTCGGCGACGCGTCCGCGCTGACCGCACCGTCGCCCTCGATCGAGGTCACCGACGAAATGGTCGAGAAGCGGCTCGAGGATCTGCGCGAACCGCTTGCCGAGATCATGCCGGTGGAGCGCGAGGCGCGCATGGGAGACGTCGCCGTGATCGACGTCGAGGTGGAGGCGCCGGACGGCATCGTGGAATCCGAGTCGCGCAAGGCGATGGAGGCGGAGCTGAAGGAAGGCGTGCTGCTGCCCGAGCTGCTCGCCGTGCTGCCGGGCACATTCGTCGACGAGACTCGCGAGGCCAAGGTCACGTTTCCCGAGGACTACTCCGAGCCGCGGCTCGCGGGCAAAGAGGGCACCATCCGCGTCACGCTGCGCGGCGTCAAGGAGAAGAACGTGCCGCCGCTCGACGACGCGCTCGCCAAGCAGCTCACGGGCGGCAAGCAAGAGACCGCCCAGGACTACCGCGCCGCGGTGCGCGCAGAGCTGGAAGAGGCGGCGCGGGACATGGCGAAGATGGCTCGAGAGCAGGCGCTCGTGAAAGCGCTGGTCGACTCCTCGCAGGTCGAGGTGCCCGACGCGCTCGTCGAGCGCGAGCTGGTGACCCAGCTCGAGTCGATGGAGCGCAGCCTCGGCCGCCAGGGCCTCCGCCTCGACAAGTACCTCGAGTACCTCGGCAAGACAGTCCCCCAGTGGGCCGCGGACGAGCGTCCGGAGGCGGAGTCGCGGCTCAAGGTCGACCTCGTGCTCGACGAGTTCGCCAAGCGCGAGGGGATCGAGCCCACCGAAGAAGAGGTCGACGGGTACCTGGAGGAGCAGGCGGCCCGAGATCCTGAGCTGGCCGACCGCATTCCCGAGCTGAAGCAGACCTCGAGCGCCCGCCGCTACTTCGCCGCGCGCCTGCGCCGGCTTCGAGTTCTCGATCGTTTGAGCGAGGTCGGTGGTGTGACCCCGGAGTCTGAGACCGCTTCCAGTTGACGGAATCCGTGGAGGTGCTGTCTAGAATGGACTCCGTGCCCGAGATGAGAGGAGAGATGGAGAAAGCTCACGACTACCTGGTGCCGATGGTCGTCGAGAACACCGGCCGCGGCGAGCGCGCGTTCGACATCTACTCGCGGCTCTTGAAGGACCGCATCGTGTTCATCGGCACGCCGATCGACGACCAGGTGGCGAACCTCGTCGTCGCCCAGCTCCTCTTCCTCCAGTCGGAGGACCCGGAGAAGGAGATCGCGCTCTACATCAACAGCCCGGGCGGCAACGTGACCGCCGGGCTCGCTATCTACGACACGATGCAGTACATCCGGCCTCCGGTTTCGACCATCTGCATCGGCATGGCTTACTCGATGGCCGCGGTGCTGCTCGCCGGCGGAGCGCACGGACAGCGCTATGCGCTGCCGCACGCGAACATCCTCATCCACCAGCCGTGGGGCGGCATGCAGGGTCAGGCCACCGACATCCAGATCCACGCCAAAGAGATCCTGCGCACGCGTGAGCAGCTGAACCAGATCCTTTCCCGTCACACCGGCCAGAAGATGGAGAAGGTCACGCAGGACACCGAGCGCGACTACTTCCTGACGTCGGAGGCGGCGAAGGAGTACGGGCTGATCGACGACATCATCCTCACGCCTCCGAAGCCCGGCGAGAAGGAGCGAGAGAAGGAGAAGGTCGGGGCCTCCGCATGATTTTCCGACGCAGAAGCAAGGACGGCGGGGTCCACCGGCACAAGCCGAAATGCTCCTTCTGCGGCAAGCCCCCGGGCGAGCGAGGGGTACGGCTGATCGCCGGGTCCGGAGTTTTCATCTGCAGCGAGTGCATAAGCCTTGCGAACGAGATTCTCTGGGGCCATAATCCCCCGGCGCCGGCGTCGTCTTGATGGACACAACCCCCACGTCGAAGAGGTAACGATGAACGAACGAGAGGACCGACGCCGATACACCCGCTGCTCGTTCTGCGGGAAGGGCCAGGACCAGGTGCGCAAGCTGGTGGCGGGCCCGGGCGTGTTCATCTGCGATCAGTGCATCGACCTCTGCCAGGAGGTCCTCGAGGACGACAATCGCTCGGCCGGGCAGAAGAAGCAGAAGACCGGGTTCATCCCCAACCCGAAGACCATCTGCGCCGCGCTCGACCAGTACGTGATCGGCCAGGACCGCGCCAAGAAAGTGCTGTCGGTGCAGGTCTACAACCACTACAAGCGCATCTCGGCCTCGAAGTCGGTTGGTGACGTCGAGCTGTCTAAGTCGAACGTCCTGCTGGTCGGCCCGACCGGCTGCGGCAAGACGTACCTCGCGCAGACGCTGGCGAAGATCCTCGACGTTCCGTTCGCGATCGCGGACGCGACGAGCCTCACCGAGGCCGGGTACGTAGGCGAGGACGTCGAGAACATCCTGCTGCGCCTCATCCAGGCTGCCGACTTCGACATCAGCCGCGCCGAGCGCGGAATCATCTACATCGACGAGATCGACAAGATCGCGCGCAAGTCCGACAACCCGTCGATCACGCGCGACGTCAGCGGCGAGGGCGTGCAGCAGGCGCTGCTGAAGATCCTCGAGGGCACGGTCGCCAACGTTCCGCCGCAGGGCGGGCGCAAGCACCCGCACCAGGATTTCATCCAGATCAACACCACCAACATCCTGTTCATCTGCGGTGGCGCGTTCGACGGACTCGAGAAGGTCGTCGAGCAGCGCATCGGCCGGCGCGCGATCGGCTTCGGCGCGCCCCACACGAAGATCGAGCGCAAGGCCGTGTCCGAGACGCTCAAGCAGATGCAGCCGCAGGACCTGCTGAAGTACGGGTTCATCCCCGAGTTCGTCGGCCGCCTGCCGATCATCGTGACCCTGCACCACCTCGACCAGCAGGACATCGTGCGCATCCTCACCGAGCCGAAGAACGCGCTGGTCAAGCAGTACCAGAAATTCTTCTCGCTAGACAACGTCGAGCTGGTCTTCCAGAAGGGCAGCCTCGACGCGATCGCAGAGCTGGCCCTGCAGCGCGGAACGGGCGCGCGCGCCCTCAAGTCGATCATCGAGGAAGCACTGCTCAACTCGATGTTCGAGATCCCGTCGCGGCCGGAGATCAAGCGCTGCGTCATCTCCGAGCGCTCGATCCGCGAGGCCCTCGAGCCCGAGTTCGAGCTCGTCGAGGAAGGCGAGAGCCCGGCGCGGCTGGTAGGCGAGTCGGCCTAGCCCGGCCGGATTCCGCACGGCCGGATTCCGCGCGTTTGTATACAAACGCGTCCTTCCTGGACGAAATAGCGCTCGTTTATGCACAAATGCGCGAAATGGGACCTGCCCCGCTCCGCGCTAAGATTTCTCCCGTGAGCCGAACCGGGAGCGTCGTATCCGTACCCTCGCCGGCTCAGTCGCGCTAACCGCGACCGCTTCGCCGGCAAAACCACACCATGAGCAGTAGATGAAGCACGCCCAGACCCCTGCGACCGACATGCCGAAGGCATTCGATCCCCAGGCCATCGAGGCCGGCTGGTACGCGCGCTGGGAAGAGGCGGGCCTCTTCGTCGCCGACGCGGCGAGCTCGAAGCCGAAGTTCACGATGTGCTTCCCGCCGCCGAACATCACCGGCGAGCTGCACCTCGGACACGCGCTTCAGACCTCGGTCTACGACCTCATGGCGCGCTACAAGCGCATGACCGGCCATGAGGTCCTCTTCCTACCCGGCTACGACCACGCCGCGATCGCCACCCAGAACGTGATCGAGAAGCAGCTGGCGAAGGAGGGCACGAGCAAAGAGGAGCTCGGGCGCGAGGCGTTCGACGCGCGCGTCGGCGACTGGTACAAGTCCGTCGGCGCGACGATCATCAACCAGCTGCGGCTGCTGGGCGCGTCCATGGACTGGACGCGACTCCGGTTCACGATGGACCCGGCGTACGTGCGCTCCGTCGCCACCGCATTCGTCGCCTACTACGAGAAGGGCTGGATCTACCGCGCGCCGCGCATCGTCAACTGGTGCCCGCACGACCAGTCCGCCATCTCCGACCTGGAGGTGAAGTGGCAGGAGCACCACGACGTCCTGTACTTCATCAAGTACCCCGTGGAGGGCGGCGGCGACGTCACCATCGCGACGGTGCGGCCGGAGACGATGCTGGCCGACACCGGCGTCGCGGTCAACCCGAAGGACCCGCGCTTCATATCGATCATCGGCAAGACAGCGATCCTGCCGCTGGTCGGCCGGAAGCTGCCGATCGTCGCCGACGAAGCGGTCGAGATGGACTTCGGGACCGGCGCGCTCAAGGTCACGCCCGGCCACGACCCGATGGACTACGAGATCGGCCAGCGCCACGGCCTCGAGGTCGTCAACGGCATGCACCTCGACGGGCGCATGAACGTGCCGGGCCTGCGCTACGACGGCCTGCCCGGAGTGGAGGCGCGCAAGCTGGTCGTCGAAGACCTGAAGGCGCAGGGCGCGCTGGTCAAGCAGGAGCCGTACACGCACGACGTCGGCCACTGTGACCGGTGCGACGCGGTCATCGAGCCGCTGATCAGCGAGCAGTGGTGGCTGCGCATGGACAAGCTGCGCAACCGCGCGGTCGCCGCCAGCGAGGCCGGGAAGGTGCACTGGCACCCCGACCGGCAAGAGCGCGTCTACCTGGACTGGATGGAGGGCCTGCGCGACTGGAACATCGGCCGGCAGCTCTGGCTTGGCCACCGCGTGCCCGTGTACCGCTGCGACAACGGCCACGTCATCGCGAGCGTCGATCCGCCCACCGAGTGCACGGAGTGCGGCAGCACCGACCTGACGCAGGACCCGGACGTGCTCGACACCTGGTTCTCGTCAGCCCTCTGGCCCTTCGCGACCCTCGGCTGGCCGGAAGAGACCGCGGATCTGAAGGCCTTCTACCCCACGGATCTCAACTGCACCGCCCGGGAGATCATCTTCCTCTGGGTCAGCCGGATGATCATGAGCGGCCTCGAGTTCATGGGCGAGGTGCCGTTCGCCGACGTCGCGATCCACTGCGTCGTGCAGTCCCCCGACGGCCGCCGCATGTCGAAGTCGCTCGGCACCGGCGTCGACCCGCGCGAGCTCATCGACAAGTACGGCGCCGACGCCCTGCGCGCCTGGAGCGCATCGGTCGCGATGTCGAGCCAGGACGTGCGCTACGACGAGACACGCATCGAGGGCTATCGCCGCTTCGCCAACAAGCTGTGGAACGCGGCCAAGCCGATCCTCACCAGCCTCGACGGCGCGGACGTCCCGCCGATGCCCGAGCCGGAGGACGTGGTCCTCTACGAGGATCGCTGGATCCTGTCCCGGCTCGCGGCCGCGTGGGACGCGATCACCCGCGGCATCGATGACTTCGCGTTCCAGGACTCGATCAACGCGGGCTACGCCTTCGCGTGGAACGAGTTCTGCGACTGGTGGCTCGAAGCTGCGAAGCCGCGCCTCAAGGCCGCGGACCCGGTCGCGCAGGCGGTCGGGGTGTACTGCCTCGACGCGATGTTGCGCCTCCTGCACCCGTCCATGCCGTTCGTGACGGAGGAGCTGTGGTCGCGGCTCCCGGGGGAGCGTGACTTCGTCATGAACAGCGAGTGGCCGGACGGCGTGCAGAAGTACATCGACGGCCAGGTCGAGATCGAGTTCGAATCCCTGATGGCGATGGTCTACGAGATCCGCTCGTACCGCAAGACGGTCGCCGGCGCGCCCGCCAGGGGAGGCGCCGTGGAGCTGTCGGAAGAATGGGACCCGGACTGGCGCCGCGCCCTCTCGCTCCTTGGCGACGTCGTCGTCACCGACCAGCTGCCGCCGGGCAAGCCGCTCGGCCTCTCCGGCGGCACGATCGTGTTCCCCGCGGTCGCGGCGGCGAACCCGCAGGTTACTGAAAAGCGCCTGGCGGCGCTGCAAATCGAGCTCGACCGGATCGAGGCCCGGCTGGCGAACGAGCAGTTCCTGGCCAAGGCGCCGCCCGATGAGGTGGCCAAGCAGCGGGCGCGCGCCGAAGAGCTGCACGAGGAGATCGACCGCCTCAAGCAGCTCGGCTGACGAAACCCCTCCAGGCTAGATTTAGCCGGACATGACGCCGCCGGCGCTGCTGATCCCGATCGTGCTTCCCATCCTGGGCGCCGCGATCGCCGCGACCGCGGGCCGCGCCGGGCACGGCATCGCGCGCGCCTCGGCGAGCCTCGGCGTGTGGGGGGCGGCGGTGGCCGTGGTCGCGATCTGGCTGCCGGTGCGCTCGACGCAGGAGATCTCGCTCGGACAGCTCGGGTTCGGCAGCCCGTTCGACCTGCGGCTCGACATGATCGGCCTCGTCTTCAGCCTGGCCGTGCTCATCCCCGCCGCGACCCTGCTCGCACTGCAGCCGCGCACGTGGCAGGAGAACACGGTGGCGGGTCTTGGCGTCGCCGCTGCCATGGCGGCAATCGAAGCGGGCGGCGTGCTCATGACGGCGGTGGCGGGGTGCACGGCCGCCACGCTCGTGGTCATCCAGCTCGACGTCGAAGACCTGCGCGCGCCGCGCCCGTCGTGGGCGCTCCTCCTGGCGGCGTGGCTCGCGCTCGCCTGGGCCGGAGTCGTTCTGCAGGTCGTGGGCGGGACCGCGGTCTATGCGGCGGTCCCGGTTTCAGCGATGACGGTGCCGGTCTTCGCGCTCCTCGCCTTCGCTTCGATCTTCGGCGGCGGGCTGGTTCCGTGGCGTGGATGGACGAGCGCGATCTGGTCGCGGACGTCGCTGCGCGCCGCGGGCCTGGCGGTCGCGACTCTGCAGCCGCTCGCCCTCTATCTCTTCGTGCGCGCCTACGAGCTGGGCGACGGCCACTACCCGCAGTCGTGGCTCAACGTCGTGCTGGCGGCGTGGGGGGTGCTCGTCGCCTTCGGAGCGGCCGCTCGCGCGCAGGCGGCGACCACGCGCCGCGAGTACATGGCCGAGGTGCTGCCCGGCCTGGCCGGGTTCGCGCTGATGGCGCTGGCCGTCGGCTCGGCGCTCGGCCTGATCGCCGCTCTGATCCTCACCGCCTCGACCGCGATCATCGTGATCGGCATCGCTTTGCTGCCCGACCGCGGTGGGGCGCCGTCCCTGCTCGTGACCGCGGCGGCGGCCGGCGTCCCGCCCGGCCTTGTTTTCGGCGGCAGGATCCTGGGGCTCGGCGCGGCGATCGAGGCGGGAGGCGCCATGGGCCTGGTCGGGCTCGCCGGGGTCGCGACCTGGCTGGTGGCGGCGGCCGCGGCCGCGCGTTCGGTCGGACTTCCAGCCGGGCGCGGCCGGTCCGCGGTGGAGACGTTACCGCGGGTCGCGATGATGATCGGCGCGGCCATGCTGGCGCTGGGCCCGGCGCTCGCGCTCGCTTATCTCGCCGCGAGCGCGGCCGCGGCCGACGTCATGAACGTTCCCGCCCTCGCGCAGGCCACGGGCCTGGGGACGATCGTCACCGAATCGACCGTCGTACCGGTCGTCTCGCTGCTCGGACCGCTGCTCGTCGTCGGCGCGATCGCGCTCGCGCTCTCGAAACGCACCGGGCTCACGCCAAGGACGGGGGAGCCGCCGCCCCTGTTCCCGCTGTACGCCGCTCAGGCGGCGGCCCGCATCGTGAATGCGCTGCGGAGAGCCGCCGTCCCGAGCGAGTACCGCTCGCTCTTCAACCCGCGGGCGCTGGAGAACGTCGCCGCCGGCGGGACGCCGCTGCTCTGGCTCGCCTCGATCGTCGCCCTCGCGATAGCGGTCACGCGGTGACCGCAGTCGCGGCCTTCGTCGCCTGGATCGGCGGCGCCGTGATCCTCGTCGCCGACGGCCGCCGCGGACTGGCGCTGGGCCTCGGACTGGTGACGGCCGCGATCGCAGGCCTGGCGTTCGCGGCCGGCCAGCACGCGGCCGCGATCGCGGTTCTCGCAGGCGGCGCGGCCGCTGCGGCCCTCCGGCTGCGCTCCGGGCCGCCCGGCTGGGGCCTGACTCAGCCGGGCTCGACGCCGCGCATCATCCTCGCGATCGTCATCGGCATCCTGGCGCTGTACTTCGCCACCTCGCTTTCGACCGGCGACGGCTCGCCCCTCCGCTTCGCGTGGCTGGTCGTGATCGCTCTCAGCGCCGCTCGCCTGCTCGACTGTGAGGAACCGGCGACCGCGCTCACGGCCGCGGCCACGCTCGCGCTGGGGATCGGCGCGGTGGCTTCGCTGCCGCCGGCGGCGGCAGGGCTCGCGGCCGCGATCGTCGCGGGGCTCGTGGCCGCCGGCATATCCGCCCTACCGGAGGTGAGACCGCATGGAGCCTGAGCTCGCGGTCGCGCTGCCCGCGGCGGGCGCCGCCTTCGCGGTCGCGCTGCGCCCGCGGCCGCGGCTCGCGCTGATTCTCGGCGCCGTCCTCGGCGCCGGCGGTGTGGCCGCGGTCCTGCTCGCCACCCCGGGCGCCGCCTCGAACCTTCTGGGCATCACCCTGTCACTCAGCGCGGCCGGCCGCTCGATGCTCATCGTCGCCGCCATCTCCCTGGCGTTCGTCGTGATCCTCGCCCCGGTCAACGCCGAGCGCTCGGCGCTGCTGCGCTGGGGCCTCGCGGGTCTTGCCGGCATGGCCGGGATCGCCGCCGCGCCGACGCTCGAGGTCTCGGTGCTCGTGCTGCTCGCGCTCGTCGTGCTGCAGGCGACCGTCGAAGGGGGACGGCCCCACGCTCGCCGCCTGCGTGCGCCGGCCTTCGCGGTCGCGCTGATCGGCCTCGGCCTGGTCTTCGCGCGCATGGCCGGACCGCCGGCCCTCGAACGGCTCGCCGCCGTCGGCCTGGTCGCCGGCCTGACCGCCGCCCTCGGCGCTCTGCCCTACATGCACGAGTTCGACGCCGACGAGAGGACCGCGACGTCACCCATCCCCTGGATCGCATTCGTCGGGCCGGTCCTGGCCATCGTCGTGATCACCCGCACCCACGAGCTCGTCCCCTCCGCCGCCGGCGCCGTGGGCGCGATGCTCATCGGCCTGGGGCTCCTGAACATCGTCTGGGGCTGCGTCGCGGCATGGCGCACCGAGCTGCCGGGCGCCGCGTGGCGCTACTCGTTCATCGCCGACTGGGGCCTCGCAATGTGTGGTTTCGGCCTCGGCGTCGCCGAGGGCGAGGCGGGCGCGCTGCTGATCCTGTACGCGATCCTGCTGACGAGGCTGCCGCTGTACCTGTGGTCGCGGCAGCCGATGCGCGAGCGCGCGCAGACCGACCGGCCGGTCAATCTCCTGGTCGCCGCGGCGCTGGCCGGCTCCGCGCCGTTCGCGGGCTTTCCCGCGCGCATCCTCTTGCTGCGCGCCGCGACCTCGGTGTTCTGGCCGTTCGCGCTCGTGCTGGCGGCGGCGCTGCTCCTGTGGATTCCTTCCTCGCTGCGGTTGGGCCGCACGATGGGCATGCCCAAGGGCCGCCAGATGGCGGGGATCGCGGTGGCACTCGCCTTCAGCCTTGCGCTCGGACTCTATCCGCAGCCGCTGCTGCTGCTGGCCGGCCGATGACCCAGGCCCTGGCCGCGATCGCGACCCATGCCCTCGCACTGGTCGTCTATCCAGGCGGAATCACACTCGCGCTGTTTGGGCTCGCCGTCGAGACGGTGTGGTCGCGATTGTCGGGCGGCCCGCAAGCGATGCCACGGCCGTCGCTCGCGCACCCCCTGATCGTCCAGGTGGCGGTCGCGCTGCTCGCCATGCTGGCCGCGGTCGAGGTCGCCGCTCCGTTCAACCCGGTGCCGCCGGCGGAACGCAACCTCATCATCGCGGCCGCCGCGCTCGGCTTCACCGCGTGGGCCGAGCTCGCGCTCGACCCCGAGCTCGTGGCGCATCCCGGCCTCTTGCTCATCATCCAGGCCTGCTGGGTCCTGTCCGTCCTCGGCCCCGCGATCGAGCCCGAGACGCTGCGCCCGCAGGTCCTCGGCAACGTGCTCGTGCCTGGGCTCCTGCCGGTGAAGGTCGCGTGTGGATTCCTCTATCTGCTTTGCTTGCCCGCGCTGCTGCGCTTGTGGCCGGTCGCGCCGCGCGCCGACCGGCGTGCTCACCCGCGCTTCAACATCACCCGCGCGTTCGTGTGGTTTCCCTACTGCGCGCTCTTCACGACGCTGTTTCTGCCTCCGCAGGGCGAAGACGTACCGGGCATGCTGCGCTTTTTCGGAGTCACCGCAGCCGTCGCGATCGTCGC
>DATGEO010000118.1:0-4414 GCA_035310015.1 Candidatus Dormiibacterota bacterium
GTCTCGAGCATGTCCAGGGAGCGGCGGCGCGCCTCACGGCCTCCGATCCCCTGGAGGAGGAGCGGGATCTCCACGTTCTCGACCGCGCTCAGGACAGGCAGCAGGTTGAAGGCCTGGAAGATGAAGCCCATGTGCGTACGCCGGTATGCGGTGCGCTCGCGATCCGACATCGTGGCCAGGTCGGCGCCCTCGACCACCACGTTGCCACCGTCGAAGTTGTCGAGGCCGGAAAGGCAGTTGAGCAGGGTCGTCTTGCCTGAGCCCGAGGGTCCGACGACGGCGACCATCTCACCGCGCTCGACGTCGAAGTCGACCCCGCGCAGCGCCTCCACGTCGCTCGCTCCGCGGTAGATCTTGCGCAGCCGCGTTGCCTGCACGATCGGCGTGGCTTTATCAGGTTTCATCGCAGGCTCCAGCCCGGCGATGGTAGACGGCTCCCGATCTGTCGAGGCGGTCGATGTCTCGAATTGCATGTCTCGCATTCTGGACGCCACCGTCCTGCCCCGCGATGGTGCAGGCTCGCCTTTTCACGGGGATGCTGGCTACTCGCCTCAGGGGGCGGTTGGCGACTCCTCGGCCAGATAGATGAGGGCCGCCTTGACCCGGCGGTGGAGATCCTTCTCCTCGGAGAGCCCGAGCTTGGAGAAGATCGCGTTGATGTGCTTTTCGACCCCTCTTTCGGTCAGAAAGAGCGCGGCCGCGATGGCCGCGTTGTTCTTGCCCTGCGCGACCGCCGCCAGCACGTCCCGCTCGCGCGGGGTGAGCGACATGAGTGCCGAGTCCTTCTTGTGCGACCGGGCGGCGATCAGCGCCTCCACGACCTTCGGGTCCACGACCGATCCGCCCCGGGCGACCTCCCGAAGGGCGTTGACCAGCTGATCGAGATCGGACACCCTCTCCTTGAGGAGGTACGCCCGGCCCGAAGCGCCCTGGTCGAAGAGCCGTAAGGCGTAGCTTGCTTCAGAGAACTGGCTGAGGACGACGACACCGGTTCGCGGGTTCGTCTCGCGGAGACGGGCTGCGACTTCGATGCCCTCGTCGGAGTTGCCAGGCGGCATGCGGATGTCGGTGAGGACCGCATCGGGCCTGGTGGTCTCGATGGCCGAGAGCAGGGAGTCACGGTCGTCGCAGACCGCGACGAGGTCGATCTCGGGCACCGTGGCCAGGAGCTGACGAACCCCCTCGCGGACGAGCAGGCTGTCCTCGGCGAACACGACGCGGATCGGCATGCCGGTTCAGGATAGGGGCCGGGTGGCCGCCCCACCAGTCCTGTCGTGCAGGCACCATCGCCGCCGGCCCGCCCCGCTCCTAAGCTGGTTATCCACCGTGGCTGTGCGGGTACTGATCGTCGACGACCTCGAGCCGTTTCGTCGCGCCGCGCGAGCGGTGGTCGAGGCGACTGCGGATTTCGAGGTGGCAGGCGAGGCGGCGGACGGAGAGGCCTCCGTCGAGGCGGCCGAGTTGCTGCGGCCGGACCTCGTCCTTATGGACGTGAATCTGCCCGGTATCAGCGGACTCGAGGCGACCCGCCGGATACGCGCGATCGCGCCGCGGATCATGGTGCTGCTCATGTCGACGCGGGAAGCCCAGGAGTTTGCCGGCAAAGCGGCCGAGTGCGGAGCGGTCGCATATCTGCCGAAGTCCTTGCTGACGCCCGAACAGCTGATGGAGCTCTGGGCCGCAGCTTCATGATCGCAAGCAAGAAGCCGGCTCGAGGTGACATATTGCGGAATGTCACGGTCGCCGGCCGGCCGGATATAACTGCGGGATGGCACCCCGGCGAGCACCGACGCACAAATCAAGCGGCTCGCTGAGCCAGCCTGGAGGCTCTCCAACCGCACCTCGCTTTGCCACGGGCTTCGTTGGCCGCGCTGCAGAGCAGGGCAATCTGAGACGGCTGGCCGGCAGAGGTGGACTGATCACCCTCGTCGGGCCAGGTGGCGTTGGCAAGACCCGCCTGGCAGCGGAAACAGCTCACGGCATGCTGACGCGATTTCCGGATGGATTCTGGTGGCTCGACGTGGGGGCCATCAATGAACCCGCCATGGTCGTGCCGGTCCTCGCCGGCCTGCTCGGTATCAGCTCCAGATCGGGCGACGCGGCGATGGACTCGATCTCGAGTGTGCTCGCCGAGCGGGCAGCGCTGCTGGTGCTGGACAACTGCGAGCACCTGGTGTCCGCTTGCGCCGCACTAGCCGCGCGGCTGCTCGCCTCCTGTCCACGGCTTCTCGTGCTGGCGACCAGTCGTGAGCCGCTCGCCATAGCTGGCGAAGTCGCCTATCCGGTGCCCCCGCTGCGGACCGAGGAAGCGTTCCTCCTTTTCGTCGCGCGAGCGCGAGCGCGACAGCCGCGCTTCGAGACGGTCGGGCGGGCGCGCGAGGAGGTGGAGGCGCTTTGCCAACGCCTTGACGGCCTGCCGCTCGCGATCGAGCTCGCCGCCGCACGCGCCGGGACGCTGTCGACACGAGAGATGCTGGCGCGGCTGGAGCGTAGGTTCGAGCTCCTGACCGGATCGCTCCGCGACGTTCCGGCGCGACAGCGCTCACTGCAAGCGACCGTCGAGTGGAGCTACCGCCTGCTGCCTGATGCGGAGCGGCGGCTGCTGAACCGTGTGGCCGCGTTCGCCGGATCGTTTGACCTCGCCACGATCGAGCAGCTGGAAGGCTATGGCGTCCTCGACGGCATCTCGAACCTGGTGGACAGGTCGATGCTGGTCGCTGAAATGGCCGCCGGCGGTACGCGCTATCGGTTGCTGGAGACCATCCGTGCATACGCGCTGGAGCGGCTTGCCGACGAGGGCGCTGTGGCCGAGACCAGGGACCGGCATCTACGCCACTGGGTGGCCACAGCGGAAGCCGCTTATGACGAGCGCAGCGCGACCGGCTCCGACCGGGTGCTGCGGATCCTCGGGGAGAACATTGACAACCTGAGGGGAGCCCTGGAGCACGCGCAGGCCACAGATCCCAGGCTGGGCCTGCGGCTGGCCGGGGCCATGCGCGACGAATGGGCGCGGCGCCGTCCTGTCGAGGGCCAAGCTTGGTTGAACCGCCTGCTGCCGGTGTATCCGGATCGTGATCGGCACCTGGGAAGGGCTCTGCTGGCCCTCGGCCATATCGCGATGCTCCAGCAAGAGAATTCCGAAGCCCTGACGACCTTCAACCGCAGTCGAGAGGTTTGCGCCCAGGTAGGCGACCTGGCCGGTGAAGCCTGGGCTACCTACTATCTCGGCCTCACGGAGACGCTGGCCGGTCACGCGGAGGAGGCGCAGCGCCATCTGGACCGGGCGCTCGAGCTCCATACGCTTGTGGGGACGCCGTTCGGGCCCCAGCAGGTGCGCGCCACGATGGGCCAGCTCCTGGTTGTCAGCGACACGCGGCTGGACGACGCGCGGCGGCTGCTGGAAGAGGTACTGGCGGCGGCCAACCGGCTCGGGAACCGGTGGAACGCCGCCAACGCCCATCGCTGGTTGGGACTACTCGAGATCCGGCTTCGAAACTGGCCGGAGGCCGAAGCACACTGCCGCGAGGCTGCGCGCGGATTCGTCGAGTTCGACGATCACTCAGGGCTGGCGACGGCCATCATCGGCCTGGCCCGGGCAACGACGCATGGCGATCCCAGGAGGGCCGTTATGCTGGCCGCCGCCGGGACCGAGATGCGTGAGCGGATTTCTGGCCGGCTCGCACGAGTTTGGCTCGAGCAGGTGGAGGCGATCAGGTCCGTCGCCACCACGGCACTCGGCGGGCGCGCCGTGGACTCGGCTTGGGAGCAGGGGCGCCAGCTGGCGCCCCAGGAAGCTGCGGATCTGGCGCTGGGCGGGGTCCATGAACGCAGGTCGCCCGGAGGGCTGAGCCCGCGGGAGCTCGAAGTGGCGAAGCTGATCGCGAAAGGCGTTTCCAACCGCGTCGCAGCCGACCGCCTGCATGTGTCGGAGAGGACCATCGAGGGCCATGTGCTCCACATCCTGAACAAGCTCGGGCTGGAGAACCGCACCCAGGTGGCAACCTGGGCGGCTGACAGATCGCGTACCGAATCGAGTACCGGCTAAGCACTTCCACGGTTTTCATGGACGCGGGCCGGCTCCGATGCTGCACCCATGACAACCCCACACGCATCACATGTTCCTGTCCTGGTCGTCGGCGGAGGGCCGGCCGGGCTGATCACCTCCCTGCTCCTGGCTCATCACGGCGTCCGGTCCACCCTCGTCGAGCGTCACCCGGGAACATCGATCCTGCCTCGTGCGAACAGCATCAACCTGCGGACCATGGAGATCCTTCGGGTCCTGGATCTGGCAGACGAGGTGATGGCGGCGGGCGTCGACGTCGACGGCGTGCCGCTGGTGGTGGAGATGGAGACGCTGGACGGGCCAATTCTGAGTTCGGTGCCGAATTACAACGCTGCTGACCCGGAGGCACCC
>DATGEO010000119.1:0-12190 GCA_035310015.1 Candidatus Dormiibacterota bacterium
CCGACACGACGCTCTGGTCGTTCTCCTGCTTTTCCTTTGGCGGTTGCTTCTCGTCTGCCATCTCTAACTCGTGACCGCGACCAAAATGACGCCGGTGACGATCACGTTGGCGATCGCCAGCGGCAGCAGCACCTTCCAGCCCAGGCGCATGAGCATGTCGTAGCGGAGGCGGGGAAACGTTCCGCGGAGCCAAATGTAAAGGAACAGGAAGAGCACGATCTTGAGCAGGAAGGCGAGCACCGGCGGCACGATCCACAGGTACCAGCCGCCGAAGAACAGCAGCGCCGCCAGCGCCGAGACGGTGATCATGTTCACGTACTCGGCCAGGTAGTACATGACGAACTTCAGGCCCGAGTACTCGGTGAGGAAGCCGCCGATGAGCTCCTGCTCCGCCTCGGGCAGGTCGAAAGGCGCGCGGTTCGTCTCCGCCACCGCCGCCATCACGTAGATGACGAAGCCAATCGGCGTGAGGATGATGAGCGGGATCGGCCCGTTGTACGGGCCCCAGTGCACAGTGAACTGGACGATGTCGCGCAGGCGCAGCGAGCCGACGATCATGAACGTCGGCACCAGCGACAGGCCGAGCGCCATCTCGTAGCTGATCAGCTGCGCGGCCGAGCGCAGGCCGCCGAGCAGCGAATACTTGTTGTTGGAGGCGTACCCGCCGAGCACGATCGCGTAGACGTTCAGCGAGCTGACCGCGAAAACCAGCAGGATGCCGACGTTGAGGTCGGCGATCCAGTACTGGACGTTGTACCAGAGGCCGATGGGGATGACCGCCCAGGCCAGGAAGGCGGCGCCGACCGCGATCGCCGGGGCGACGACGTAGATGACCCTGTCCGTCTCGGCCGGGATGAAGCTCTCTTTCAAAGCGAGCTTGATGCCGTCGGCCGCCAGCTGCAGCAGCCCAAACGGACCCACGCGGTTCGGCCCGGGCCGGCGCTGGATGCGGCCGAGGGCGACGCGCTCGAACCAGACCGTGTAGGCGGTCGCGGTGAGCAGGACGAAGAAGAGCAGGAGCATGGCCACCACGACCACGACCCAGTGGCCGATGGCGTTTTCGTAGAACTGCTGGGCGGGGTTCATGGTCGGGACGGGCCGAGGAGCACGGGGGTGGGCGCCGGCTCGGGCGCCGGCGGCCGGGCGAGCGCCGCGAAGGCGGGAATGCCCGAGGCCGCGTCGCGCTGGACCGGAATGAAGCCCGCATAGCCGAGGTCGAGCCCCAGACCGATCGCGAGCTCGCCGAGCACCTCCCACGACTCGCGGTAGGGCAGCCGCACCGGGATGGGCGGGCGCAGGAACTGCACGGTCCCTTCCAGGTTCGTGTAGCTGCCCTGGCGCTCGGCGAAGGTCGTGGCCGGCAGCACGACCGCGGCCTTGTCGTACTCCGGGCGGCTGAGGTGGTCCCAAACGGCGAGGAAGCGAACGCTCGCCGGTACGCCCGCCATCGGCGGCGGGCCCCAGCTCAGCAGCGCCTCGACGCCGTCGAGCGAGTCCCAGCCGGCCACGCCGGCGGCGAGGGCTCCACGCTCGTTGGTCGCGCGGTACAGCCCCATCTGCTTGCCGCCCACCTTCGCCGCGAGCTCGCCGCATGCGGCCGCGAGGTCGGTCATGTCCTCGCTGCCGCGGCCGTCGCCGAACAGGATCGCGACCAGCCCGCCCGGACCCCCGGGGTTCTGCAGCCACTCGTGGCCCGCGAGCCTGCGCACCTCCGCCGCCGCCGAGCCCGGCGTGTTGCGGACGTGCACCGTTCCGGGGTGGCGGTCGAAGTCGACCGACTCGGGGTGCACGACGATGAGCTTCGCGCCGCGCTTGGACACGGCCTTCTTGACGCGCAGGTCGATGACCGGCAGGTCGTTCTCGAGGTCGGAGGCGACGACGATGACGACCTTCGCGTCATCTATCTCTTTGATCTTCAGCGACTCGCCTTCCGGCGCGGGGAGGGCGGTGCGGCCGTGCATCTTGACCCGCGCGCCCCTCAGCGGGCCGTCGAGCAGCTTGCGGAAGAGGAACGCCTCCTCGTTGGTGATGTCCTGGGGCAGCGAGATGCCGAGCTTTGCGCCCTTGCCCTTGATTCCGGCCGCGAGCGTGCTCAGCGCGACGTTCCAGGTCGCGCGCTCGCCGTTGACGAGGGGCGTGCGCAGGCGGTTCGGGTCGTTGACGTCGGTGTAGTCGAACCGGCCGCGGTCGCAGATCCAGCCGTCGTCGATGTCGTCGTTCTCGCGCGACGTGATGCGCACGAGCTGCCCGCGCCGCTGCCACATGGTCACGTTGCAGCCCACCGCGCACTTCGAGCACACGCTGGCGGTGTGCGACATGTCCCACGGCCGTGACTCGAAACGCCATACGCGTGAGGTCAGGGCGCCGACGGGGCAGAGGTCGATGATGTTGCCGCTGAAGACCGAGGTCAGCGGCTGGTCGAACTGGCTCGTGATGTAGGACTCGACGCCGCGCTGGCCGGTGGTCAGCTCCTGCTCCCATGCGATCTCGTCGTAGTAGCGGGTGCAGCGGTAGCAGAGCACGCAGCGCTCGCGGTCGAGCGCGATGTTCGGCGAGAGGGGGATGGGCTTCTTGAAGTGCAGGCGAGGGCCGTCGATGCGGCTGATGGGGTAGCCGTGGCGGAACGTGAAGTCCTGCAGCGGGCACTCGCCGCCCTTGTCGCAGACCGGGCAGTCGAGGGGGTGGTTCGCGAGCTCGAACTCGAGGATGTCCCCGCGCGCCTGCACCGCCATCGCGGTGTGGGTCTTGATGACCATGCCCTCGGCGACCGGGGTGGTGCAAGCCGTCTGCGGGCGCGGCGGTCCCGGTGCCATCTCCACCAGGCACATGCGGCAGGCGCCGACGGTGTCGAGCTTGTGGTGGTAGCAGAAGACCGGGATCTCGATGCCGACGGTCTTGGCGGCCTCGACCACGAGCGTGCCGGCGGGCACGGTCACCTTGTGGCCGTCGATGGTGAGGTTTACGTCAGGCATTCGCCGTCACCTTGCCGACGTTGCACTCGTGGCGCAGGGCATGGTCCTCGTACTCCTCGCGGAAGTGGCGGAGCGTCGAGTCGATGACCCAGCCGCCGGAGTCGCCGAGGCCGCACAGGCAGCGCCCGTTCTGCAGGCCGTCGGAGACGCGCTGCAGGATGTCGAGCTCGACCTGCGAGCCGTGGTTGGCGAGTATCCGCTCGTACGTGCGCACCGCCCAGTCCTGGCCGACCCGGCACGGCGTGCACTTGCCGCACGACTCGTGGGCGTAGAACTGCAGCAGCCGGTGGGCGGCTTTGACCACGCAGCCCGAGTCGTCCATCACGATCACGCCGCCGGAACCGCCCATGGACCGCGCGGCGGCCAGCGCCTCCATGTCGCAGGTGGTGTCGAGCATCGACTTCGGCAGCACGGGCGCCGACGAGCCGCCGGGCCAGAAGACCTTCACGTCGCGGCCGTCCGGAGGCCCGCCGGCGAGCTCCATGATGATGTGGCGGAAGGTCTTCCCCAGCTCGACCTCGTAGACGCCGGGCTTCTTCACATTGCCGCTGACCGTCAGCAGCCGCGTGCCCGGAGACTTCTCGGTGCCGAACTTCACGTACTCGGCGGCGCCGTGGTTGATGATCCAGGGCACGGTCGCGAGCGTCTCGACGTTGTTGAGCAGCGTCGGCCTGCCCCACGCGCCCTTGACCGCGGGGAAGGGGGGACGTGACCGCGGCTGGGCGCGCTTGCCCTCGAGCGACTCGAGCAGGGCCGTCTCCTCGCCGCAGATGTAGGCGCCGTGGCCGCGGTACAGCTGGATGTCGAGCGGGTAGTCCTTGCCGAACGGGTTCGGCCCGAGATAGCCCTTGGCCCGGGCCTCTGCGATCGCCTCGACCAGCATCCGGTAGGGGCGGTCGTACTCGCCGCGGATGTACACCCAGGCCTGGTTCGCGCCGACCGCGTAGGCCGCGATCATGATGCCCTCGAGCAGCATGTGCGGCGAGTTCTCGAGGATGTAGCGATCCTTGGCCGTGCCCGGCTCGGACTCGTCGGCGTTGACGACGACGTACTTCTCGCCGGGCGCGTTGCGGTTGATGAAGCTCCACTTCGCCCCGGTCGCGAAACCCGCGCCGCCGCGGCCGCGCAGGCCCGACGCCTTGACCTCGTTGGTGATGGCGGCGGGCTCCATGTCGAAGAGGGCCTTCTTCAAGGCCGCGTAGCCGCCGGCCTCGGACTCGTAGACCTCCAGCTTGTGCAGGTCGGGCGTGCCGAAATGCTCGGTGACGACCGGCCCGCCGACGGTGCCGCGCAGTTCAGCCATCGGCCGGCTTCTTGGTGCGCGGGGTGCGGCGCGACGCGGGCTTGTGTGCGGGCGCTGCCGCCGGTTCGGACGCGACCTTCTTGTAGCGGCGCGGCAGCCGGCAGTCGTTCACGAGGTTGTCGATCTTGGCCACGGTCAGGTCGTACTCGTAGCGGTGGTCGACGCGGCACATCGGCGCGTACTCGCAGGCGCCGAGGCACTCGACCTCCTCGTAGGAGAACATGCCGTCCTTCGAGACCTCACCCGGCGCGCTGACCCCGACGGCCTCTTTGAGCCGGCCGACGACCTCGGCGGCGCCGCGGATCATGCAGCTCAGGTTCGTGCACATGTAGAAGTGATGCTGGCCGGTCGGCTGGTGGTGGAAGAGCGTGTAGAACGTGGCGACGCCCTCGACGTAGCCCGGGTCGAGCTGGAGCGCCTGCGCCACCTCGCTCATGGCCTCGGGCGTGAGGTGGCCGAGCTCCTCCTGCGCGAGGTCGAGCGCGGGCATCACCGCCGACCGCGGCTGCGGGTACTTCGGGGGCAGGTCGCGGATCTCCTGCAGCAAGTGCTCGGAGAGAGCGCTCATCTATCGACGTCACCGAGCACGGTGTCCGCGGTCCCGATGATGGCGATCATGTCCGCGATCATGCCGTTCATCGCCATGCGCTCGAGCGCCTGCAGGTTCACGAACGAAGCCGAGCGGAACTTCACGCGGCGCGGCTTGTGGGTGCCGTCGCTGACGACGTAGCAGCCGTTCTCGCCGCGGCCCGACTCGACCGCGACGTACGCATCCCCCGCGGGCACCGAGTAGCCCTCGGTGAAGAGCTTGAAGTGGTGGATGACCGCCTCCATCGAGGTCTCGAGCTCTTCGCGCGGCGGCGGCAGCATCTTGCGGTCGTCGACGTTGACCGGGCCGTCGGGCAGGCGGTTGAGCCCCTGGTCGAGGATGCGCACGGCCTCGCGCATCTCCTTGATGCGGATCTTGTAGCGGCCGTAGCAGTCGCACGCGTCGTCGACGGCGACCTCGAAGTCGTAGTTCTCGTAGCCGGAGTAGGGCATGTTCTTGCGCAGGTCCCAGCTGACGCCGGAGCCCCGCAGCATCGGCCCGCTGGCGCCGAGGACCTTCGCGTCCGCGGCCGACAGGTAGCCGATGCCGATCGTCCGCGAACGGAAGATCGGGTTCATCGTCAGCAGGTCTTCGTACTCGTCGATGTGCTTCGGCATCTCGCGCACGAACTTCGCGAGCATCTCGAGGAAGCGCGGTGTCGCGTCGGCCATCACGCCGCCCGGGCGGATGTACGAAGTGTGCATCCGGAAGCCGGAGATCTCCTCGTTCATGTCGAGGATGGTGTCCCGCTCGCGGAAGCAGTACATCAGCATCGACATCGCCCCGAGCTCGATGCCGCTGGTGCCGAGCCACACCAGGTGGGAGGCGATGCGCGTGAGCTCGGACATGATCACGCGCAGCGCCTGCGCGCGAGGCGGCACCTCGACGCCCATCAGCTTCTCGACCGCCAGCGCGTACGCGAGATTGTTGATCGGCGGCGAGAGGTAGTCGTGGCGGTCGGTGACGACCACGGCCTGCTGCCAGCGCAGCGTCTCGGCCTGCTTCTCGATGCCGGTGTGCAGGTAGCCGATGACCGGCTTCAGACGCTTGATCCTCTCGCCGTCGAGGTCGACGATGAGGCGGAGCACGCCGTGGGTCGAGGGGTGGTGCGGGCCGAAGTTGACGGTGAGGATCTCGCCGCCGAACGCTCCGTGCTCGCCCGTGCGGCTGATGGTCACGCCCTCGGTGCCCGGAACCGGCTGGGTGGTGGTGGTGTCGCTCATGCCTCGCCCTTCATGCCTTGTCCGGAGCCGTCTGCCACAGCTCGTGCTCTTCCGAGAACTCCACCACCTCGCCGCCGACCGGATAGTCGCGGCGCAGCGGGTGGCCGACCCAGTCGTCGGGCATGAGGATGCGGGTCAGCTCGGGGTGGCCGTTGAACCTGATCCCGAACAGGTCGTAGGTCTCCCGCTCGTCCCAGTTGGCGGGCGGGAAGAGATCGGCGACGGAGTCGATCTCGGGCGGGTCGCCGTCGACGAAGGCGCGGACCCGGAGGTCGCGCAGCTTCTCCATGTCGCGCAGCTGGTAGACGAGCTCGTAGCGTCCGGGCCACTCCGGCCGCGAGTTGTCGGCGAGGTGGTCGACGCAGGTGAGGAAGACCAGGAGCCGGAAGCCTTCGTCCTTCAGCGCGCCGAGCGCCGCCTTCACGTTGGCGGCTTCGACGGTGATCCAGTCGTCGCCGGCGCTCTGGCCGCGGTCGGCGATCAGATTGTCCGCGATCACTGGCGTGGAAAGATCCCCTGGGCCTTGATCCTGGCCTGCAGGATCATCAGCGCGTTCAGCAGGTCTTCGGGGCGCGGGGGGCAGCCGGGGATGTACACGTCGACGGGCACGATCTTGTCCACGCCCTGCAGCAGCGCGTAGTTGTTGAAGACGCCGCCGGTGGAGGCGCACGCGCCCATCGAGATCACCCACTTCGGTTCGGGCATCTGGTCGTAGATCGTGCGCAGGATCGGCGCCATCTTCTGGGAGACGCGCCCGGAGACGATCATCAGGTCGGCCTGCCGCGGCGACGCGCGCATGGCCTCGGAGCCGAAGCGGGCGATGTCCACCGACGCGGTGGCGGAGTGGATCATCTCGATCGCGCAGCACGCGAGGCCGAACTGGGCCGGCCAGACCGAGTTGCCCCGACCCCAGCCGATGACCTTGCCGAGGGTCGTGGTGAGGACGTTCTCGCCCAGGCTTGCGACCAGGTCTTCTAGTCCCACGGCAGGAGTCCCTCGTCGAGAGATTCGGTGATCCAGGGGGCCGAGATTCGGCCGACGCGACGAGCAGCGGAGCGAGCGCATCTGAACGATTCGTGAGCGAGCAGCACAGGAGCGGAGGCCGAAGATCGGTCGCATGGGCGCCGAAGATCCGGCGAGGGCGCTCCTGTCCGGGGGACTAGTCCCAATCGAGGCCTCCGTTGCGCCAGATGTGGGCCAGCGCGACCAGCAGGATGCCCATGAACACCAGCATCTCGATGAGGCCGAACCACTTGAGCTGGCGCAGGAGCACCGCCCACGGGTAGAAGAAGACGGCCTCGACGTCGAAGATTATGAAAAGCATCGCCGTCAGGTAGAAGCGCACGGAGAGGCGCCGGTGGGCGGGGCTGTCGGGGATGTTGCCCGACTCGTAGGGCAGGAGCTTCTTGCGGTGCGGCTTCGACGGACCGAGCACGAAGCTCAGGGAGACGATGGCGCCGAGGAGGCCGAGAACTATCAGGACGTAGATCAGCAGTGGGACGTAGGTCTCGAGCAAGTTTCCGAAGCGGCCTCAGGGTGAAGGGGCTTTAGGGAACGGCGTTAATTCTACTTGGGCCTTGAGAAAGTCATGGGGTCGCGTCGCGCGAGCCGCGGCCGAAAAGCCTCGGCGAGAGATTCGGCGACCAGGTGGCCCAGATGCGGGTGAAGCGACGAGCAGCGGAGCGAGCGCATCTTGACGATTCGTGAGCGAGCAGCGCACACCTGCTGGGGTCCCTATGCCGAAGGCATGGGGGATGTGGGCCGCATTGGGCGCCGAAGATCCGCCGAGGGATTTTCCGGCCGCGGCTCTAGGCGTCCTTGCGCCGGTGGCTGATCTCGACGCCGCGCGCCAGCGTGGCGTGGATGGGGCAGTAGCGGTTGCACGCCATGTCGATCGCCTGGTCGGCGAGCGCCTTGTCGTGCTTGCCGTCCCAGCCGATGACGAAGGTGATTTCGATTTTGGTGAACCGGCGCGGCCAGTCCTTCTCCTGCTCGCCCTCGACCTGGACCTCGAGCGAGGTGAACGGCTGCTTGAACTTCTTGAGCAGCAGCACGGCGTTGAGGCCGGTGCAGCCGGCCAGCGCGCCCAGCAGCATCTCGGTGGGCCGCATCGCCTCGTCGTCGCCGAAGATGGGCGCTTCGTCGATGGTGGCCGTATGGCCGGAGCCGGACTCAATGTCGAACTTGACCTTGTGACCCGACCAGCGCGCGGTGACCTTCGGCATGAACTGGCCGAAGTCTAGACTCACGCTCTGATGTCGGATGACGTTCGCGCGCGGTTCGGGCCGGTGGCCGCCAACTACGCGAGCGCGAAGTTCCATTCGTCGGCGGAAGGCCTGCGCGAGGTGCTCGAGCTGGCGCGCCCGCAGCGCGCCGACCTCGCGCTCGATGTCGCCACGGGGGCGGGTCACGTCGCCCTCGCCCTCGCGCCGCACGTGCGCCACGTCTACGGACTCGACATCACGCGCCAGATGCTCGACCAGGCGCGCCGCCTGACCGCCGAGCGGGCGGTCACGAACGTCGACTGGGTGCTCGGCGACGTCGCGCACCTGCCTTTTCCCGACGAGAAGTTCGACCTCTACACCGTGCGCGCGGCGCCGCACCACTTCCGCGACTTCGACGCCTTCCTGCACGAGGCGCTGCGCGTGCTGCGGCCGGGCCGCCACGCGGTGTTCGTCGACTGCGCCGCGCCGGTCCCGGCCCGCGACCTGCTGCACGAGGTCGAGATGCGGCGCGACCCATCGCACGTGCGCTCGCTGACCGTGGACGAGTGGACCGAGCGGCTGGAGCATGCCGGCTTCGAGGTCGACAGCGCGAGAGCGCGAGAGCTCGAATGGGACTTCGAGGACTGGATGCGCAACATGGCCGTGCCCCAGCCGCTGGTGGCCGAGCTCGCCGGCGTGATCGAGGCTTCGGAGGGCGAGGCGCGCTCGCAGCTGCACCCCGAGCGCCGCGAGGGAAGGCTCTGGCACGCCTACTGGCACGCCCTGATCCGCGCCCACCGGCCGGAGTGAACCCGCTCGCGGAGGGCGAGCTCGTCCTCCTCATCGACAAGGTCGGCCGGCGCTACCGCGTCCGGCTGAAGGCGGGGGACAGGCTCTCGATGCACGCCGGCCTGATCCCTCACGACGAGCTCATCGGCCGCGACGAAGGCGTGGTGGTGACGACGCAGATGGGCGCCCGCCTGCTGGCCGTCCGGCCCACGTTCGCCGAGCAGGTCACTGGCCGGCGCCGGCAGGCGCAGCCCATCTATCCCAAGGACCTGGGCGCGATCCTGGTCGCGGCCGACCTGCACCCGGGCGCGCGGGTCCTGGAGGCGGGCACCGGCACCGGCGCCCTGACGCTGGCCGCCTGGCGGGCGGTCGGGCCCGACGGCCTCGTCGTCTCTTATGAGCTTCGCGACGAGTTCCTGGAGCTGGCGCGCAAGGCGATCGCCGACACGCTCGGGGCGATCCCGCCCAACATCGTGCTCAAGCACGGCGACGTCTATGCGGGCGTCGAGGAGCGGGACATGGACCGCGTGCTCCTCGACCTGTCGGAGCCGTGGCAGGCCGCGGGCACCGCCAAGGCGGCGCTGCGCCCGGGCGGGATCGTCTTTGCCCACTGCCCCAACGTCAGCCAGGTGCAGCGGTTCTTCGACTGCCTGCGCGAGCTTCGCGGCTTCGGGCTGCTGGACGTGTTCGAGGTGCTGCAGCGCGGCTGGACCGTGCGTGGGCGCAGCCTGCGGCCGTCGCACCGCATGGTCGCCCATACGGGGTTTCTGTGCTTCGCCCGGCGCCTGGCCGAGGACGACCTCTTCGAACCCGAGGGGGAAGGCTTCCGGTAACCCTCCTCAGGGCTCTGCCGTTTGATCTCACGTGAGGCGCCGCGCCCCATTCGTGGTCCCGTTCGGCGTCATGGTTCTCGTCCTGCTACTCGGCGCCTCATTTCTTCTCGTCCGCGGCCTGACTGCAGCGGCGGCGAGCGGACCGTGCGGAGGCGGCTGAGCAGCGGATAGCATCTAGGTGATGGCTTCCAGCGACGGTGCCAAGCAGCCGGTCCACGTCACCGTCACGGGCGCCGCCGGCCAGATCGGCTACGCGCTGGTGTTTCGCATCGCCTCGGGACAGCTGCTCGGACCGGACCAGCCGGTCGTTCTGCGCATGCTCGAGATCGAACCGGCGATGAAGTCGCTCGAAGGCGTGGCCATGGAGCTCGACGACTGCGCGTTCCCGCTCCTGGCGGACATGGTGCTCACCAGCAAATTGAAAGAAGCATTCGACGGCACGTCGTGGGCGCTGCTCGTCGGCTCGATCCCGCGCAAACAGGGCATGGAGAGGGGCGATCTGCTCTCGGTCAACGGCGGCATCTTCGGGCCGCAGGGCAAGGCGATCCAGGACTATGCGAGCCGCGACGTCCGCGTGCTCGTCGTCGGCAACCCGTGCAACACGAACTGCCTCATTGCTCGGCTCAACGCGCCGGACGTGCCCGCCGAGCGCTGGTTTGCGATGACGCGGCTCGACGAGAACCGGGCGAAGACGCAGCTCGCGAAGAAGGCGAACGTGCCCGTGTCGGCGGTCTCGAACATGGCCATCTGGGGCAACCACTCGGCGACGCAGTACCCGGACGCGCGCAACGCGCGCATCGGCGGCGTGCCCGCCTTCGACGTGATCGACGACCACGGCTGGCTCGCGGGCAAGTTCATCGAGACCGTGCAGAAGCGCGGCGCCGCGGTGATCGAGGCGCGCGGCATGTCGTCGGCCGCGTCGGCGGCTAACGCCGTGATCGATTCGGTCAACAGCATTCGCCACCCGACTCCGAAGGGTGACTGGAACTCGCTCGCGGTCGTGTCGCACGGCGAGTACGGCGCACCCGAGGGCCTGCAGTTCGGGTTCCCGGTGCGATCCGACGGCAGCGGCTGGGAGGTCGTCGAGGGCATTCAGCACGACGACGACGCGAAGGAGCGGATCAAGAAGACGACGGACGAGCTCCTGCAGGAGCGCGACCTCGTGAAGGCGCTGATCCCAGCCTGAAAGAGAAGCTGCTCCGGGCGGTCGCCGGCGCGAGGGCGCGGGAGGCGGTGCTCGTCGCGGCGTGCGAGGACGAGCCGGCCGATCCCGACGGCCGCTGGCGGGCCAAGGATCAGCTGGCGCACCTGGCGTGGTGGCGTGCTCGGAGTGCGCGGGTCCTCGAGGCGGCGCGCACCGGCGGCGATCCGCCGCCGCGGCCGGCCGGCGACACCGACGAGGTCCAGAACGCCGCCATCTACGCCGAGACAAAGGACCTGCCGGCCGCCGACGTCAAGCGTTCGGCCGAGGACTCATGGTCGGCGCTGGAGGCGGCGCTCGAGGCGAGCGGCGAGGCGGACCTGGCGAAGCCTCATCCCCATGAAGCGGGGGCGCAGGTCTGGGAGGTCGTGCCCGGTATGGGCGGCCACCTCGGCGTGCACCTCATGTTCTGGTTCATGGACGGTGGCGATTCGGTGCGCGCGGAGGCGGCGGCGAGGTGGGGGTACGAGTTCGAGTGCGGCCTTTTGCCGGAGGGGGAGAAGCGGGCCGACGCGTCCTACAACCTCGCGTGCTTCTTCGCGCGGGTGGGTCGGGTGGACGAGGCCGTGCCGCTGCTCCGGGAGAGTTTTCGGTTCAGGCCGGCGCTGGTGGAGTGGGCGCGGCAGGATCCGGACCTGGCGGGGATTCGGGATCATCCGGACCTCGCGCCACTCCTGGCCGGATAGGACTGCTCAGAGGCCGGCTTTAGCCTCCCTGGCGGGTGCGCGGGCCGGGGATGTATCGGGCGGCTTAGATCCAGGCGCCTCCCATCGCCTTCTCGAACCGCATGGTGCGCCGGGTTGCCTCCGGTTCGGAACCTATCCTTGAGGCATGTCCGTGTCTGTAGACAGGCACACCTACCCGTTTACCGCCATCGTCGGCCAGGAGTCGATGAAGCTGGCGCTGATCCTCAACGCCATCCTGCCCAGCGTCGGCGGGGTGCTCATCCGCGGCGAGAAGGGCACGGGCAAGTCCACGGCGGTGCGGGCGTTGGCGCGGCTGCTGCCGGAGCACCAGGTGGTCGAGGGCTGTCACTTTGGATGCGACCCTGAGGACCCCGACGCGCTCTGCATGGA
>DATGEO010000120.1:0-20462 GCA_035310015.1 Candidatus Dormiibacterota bacterium
GGAACTTGCTGACGATCATTGCGCGCTACAAGGCCAAGCCCGGCAGTGGCGACGCTGTCGCCGAGGTCCTCGCCAGACACATCGTGGCCACCCGGGCGGAGAAGGGCTGCGTGGCCTTCGACGTCGCCCGGTCAATCGAGAATCCCGACGAGTTCGTCCTGTACGAGAAGTATCTAGACGACGCCGCTTTCGAAGCTCATCGCGAGTCCCCGCACTTCAAACAGAACATCCTCGGCGCGGTCGTTCCGATGCTCGAGGAGCGCGCCTGGCAGCGGTACGAGGAGCTCGCCCCAGGCGCTTGATTTCGGCCCGAACTGGGTATTCATTTACTCAATCGCTCGTATAGAGCGAACCCCGCATTCAAGGGCAAGGTTCGAGCCCTAACAGGAGGCAGGCACATGAGTGGTCTGCTTTCGCTCCTACTCCTTCTCTTCGGCGTGCTCGCGGTCGCCGCGGCCTACATCGTCGCCAGGTCGACGGTCGTGATCGGCCCGGCCCAGGTCGGACTGGTCATCAAGCGCGTGTCGAGGCGGCACAACACCACCGACACGCCCATCGCCATGACTGGAGAGGCCGGCTACCAGGGCGATCTCCTGATGCCTGGCGTCCGCTTCAAGCTGTGGCCGACGTACGCGGTCGTGAAGTACCCGTGGGTGCAGGTGCCGGCGGGCGAGATCGGCGTCGTGATCTCGCAGATCGGCGAAGGTCTGCCCACGGGCGCGAAGTCGGCCGTGTACAAGCCTGAGTTCGGCAATTTCACGAACCTGCGCGCCTTTCTTGGCGGCGGCGGCCAGAAGGGCGTCCAGCGGCCGGTGCTTCCGCCCGGCACGCTCGCGCCGATCCACCCGGTCGCGTTCCTCGTCGTCACCGCGACGAAGGCATATGGACTGCCGATCGACGCGCAGCTCGTCAGCCGCGGTCCGCTGTCGCCCAGCTCGTTCGGGCTCCAGACGGACCAGTTCCGCGTGACCGTCATCACGCCGGACGGCGACCAGGACGTGGTCGGCCTCGTCACCACGCTCGAGGGCGAGCCGCTGCCACCCGCGGACATCGCCGGCCGCATCGGCGGATTCGCTGACATCGACGCGCTCGAAGCGCAGCCGGGCGTGACCGACTCCGAGCTCATCGAGGCGCTGCTGGGCAAGAAGAACCAGCTGCACAACAACTACCAGGACTTCCAGGCCTTCCTGGACAGCGGCGGCCGCATCGGCCTGCAGCACGACGCGCTGCTCTACGGCGCGTACCTGCTCAACCCCTTCCTCGTGCGCGTGGAGCTCGCGCCGATGCTGGTCGTGAACCAGGGCGAGGTCGCGGTCATCAAGAGCTACGTGGGCCTGCCCACGCTGGACACATCGGGCCCGGACTTCAAGTTCGGATCGATCGTGCAGCCGGGCCACCGCGGCATCTGGCGGGAGGCGCTGCGCACCGGGAAGTACCCGCTGAACCCGCGCATCTACGCAGCCGAGAAGGTGCCGACTTTCATCCTCACACTGAACTGGGCGGAGGCGAACTCCATCGCCCACAACCTGGACGCGCAGCTGAGCCCGATCGAAGGCAAGAGCCGCGAAGGTTTCGTGTTCAAGATCGACCTGCAGGTTCAGATCCACGTGCCGGACACGAAGGCGCCGAAGGTCATCTCGATGGTCGGTTCGATGGAGAACCTCGTCAACGAGGTGCTGCAGGCCGCCGTCGGCAACCACTTCCGCAACACCCTGCAGGGCCTGGAGGCGGTGCGCTTCATCGAGACGCGCGATGAGGTGCAGGCGGCCGCGCTCGCGGCCATCTCGCGGTATCTCGCCGCGTACGAGGTCGAGACCCGCGGCGTCTACATCCAGGACGTCACGTTCCCGCAGGAGCTGGTCAACGTGCTCACGCGGCGCGAGATCGCCAACCAGGAGAAGGCGACCTTCGAGCAGCAGAAGGACGCGCAGACGGTGCGCATCGACCTGGAGAAGGCGCGCGGCACGGCCGAGATGCAGGCGGAGCTCGCCAAGGCGCAGGTGTCCGTGGACATCAACCGCGCCCGTGCCGGCGCCCGCAAGGCGGAGGCCGGCGGCGAGGCCGCGTTCGTGAGCCTCACGGGCGAGGCCGAAGGCTCGCGCCGGCGCGCGATCGGTCTCGGCGACGCGGCGGCGGTCGAGGCGCTGGGCCTCGCCAAGGCGAAGGGCTACCGGGCGCAGGTCGAGAGCCTGGGCTCCGGGCCGACGGCTGCGATCGCCGTGGCCAACGCCCTGTCGGAGGGCAAGCTCGACGTCATGCCGGACGTGCTGGTCACCGGAGGCGGCGGCGCGATCGAGGGCCTGGCGGCGGCGTTCATGCGCAGCCTGAACGGCAGTGGCAACGGCGACGGCGCCAAGCCGCAGCCGAAAAAGCAATAACGGCTGAGGCCGGAGGGCACGCTCGCCCTGCCGCCTCCTTGATTGTTGGTACCTCTGAAGAGGAACGAGCGAGGCACGACTAATCGAGAAAATAGAAGGATGCAAGAGAAAGAGATCCGGGTCCTCACACCAGACGGCGAGATGAGAACATTCACCGTCCACCCCGACGGAGCAGGGCCGTACCCCGTCGCCGTCCTGTACATGGACGGCGTCGGCTATCGCGAGCAGGTCAAGGCAAACGCGCGGCGGTTCGCCGCCGCCGGTTACTACGTCGTCGCGCCCGACCTCTACTACCGCATGGGCGAGCTTGTCCTCGACCTCAAGGACGAGTCGGCGCGCGAAAAGATCATGCAGGCCGCGCGGTCGGTCAGCCCGGAAAACGCCGTCGACGACACGAAGGCGGTCCTCCGGGGAATCGCCTCGGATCCAGCGGCCGCCAAAGGACCGAAAGTCTGCGTCGGCTACTGCATGGGCGCGCGCATATCGCTGCGCGCCGCCTCGGCGCTCCCCGACGAGTTCGTCGCCGCGGCCGGCATCCACCCCGGAGCGCTCGTGACCGACAAGCCGGATTCGCCCCATAACGACCTCGCGGGGGTGCGGGGCGAGCTCTACTTCGCGTTCGCCGAGATCGACCGCACGGCCACGCCGGAAACCATCGACCGGTTCCGCCAGGAGATGGAGAGGCGCGGGATTCGGGGCGAGGTCGAGCGGCTGCCGGGCGTGACCCATGGATTTGCGATGGCCGACCTCCAGGTCTACGATCGCGCCGCCGCCGAGGGCCATTTCCAGAAGGTGCTCGAGCTCTGGGATCGCAACGTCAAGACGGGAGCATCCGCCACTTAGACTGTCGCCAAATGTTCACCGGCGCTCAGTACGCGCGAAGTGGCAACGTCAACATCGCGTACCAGGTGGTCGGCGACGGGCCGGTTGACCTGGTGCTGGTCCTCGGCTGGGTTTCGCACCTCGCCTACGTGTGGGAGCTGCCGGCGATGGCCGCCTTCCTCACGCGCCTGGCGTCCTTCTCGCGGCTGATCCTCTTCGACAAGCGCGGATGCGGAATGTCCGACCGCGTGCACCCGCTGCCCACTCTGGAGCAGCGCATGGACGACGTCCGCGCGGTGATGGACGCGGCCGGATCGGAGAAGGCGGCGCTGCTGGGCATCTCGGAAGGCGGCGTCATGTCCGCGCTCTTTGCCGCGACGTATCCCGAGCGGGCGGTCGGTTTGATCATCGACGGCAGCTATGCCTCCGGGCTGCGACGGCCGGGCTACCCCTGGGGAGCGACGGAGGACGAGCTCGAGGAGGCAATCGCCAGTCGGAGGGAAACCTGGGGCAAGTCCGGAGGCCGGTACATCGACCGCTACGCCCCGACCCAGGTCGACAACCCGGAGGTCGAACACTGGTGGGCGATTTTCACGCAGATGGCCGCCAGCCCCGGCGACGCGGTCGACCTGCTGCGGATGAACGGCTTGATCGACATCCGCGACGTCCTGCCGGCGATCCGCGTGCCGACGCTGATCATCCACGCCGCCGGCGACCGCGTCGCACCGATCGAGGCCGGGCGCTATCTCGCCCAGCACATCCCGGGAGCGAAGCTGCTCGAGCTCGACTCGATCGACCACTGGCCCTACTTCGGGGATGCGGATCTCGTGCTCGGCGAGATCCAGGAGTTCCTCACCGGCGCGCGCACGGTCAAGTCACCGGAAACCATGCTCGCGACCGTGCTCTGCACCAACGTGACCCAGGCAGGGGCGCACGCCGTCTGGCTCGGCGACAAGAAATGGAACCAGCTGGTCGAGCACCACCACTCCGTCGTGCGCAAGGAGCTCGCGCGCTACTCAGGCCGCGAGATCGAGGCGGGCCCGAGCGGGGTCACCGCCGTGTTCGACGGCACCGCTCGGGCGATTCGCTGCGCCCTCGACATCCGCGACCAGCTGCTCGAGCTTGGGCTGCGCATCCGTGCGGGGCTGCACGCGGGCGAATGCGAGATGGGCGGCGGCCGCCCGCGGGGCGTGGCGTTGAACGTCGCGTCGGGCGTCATGAACGCCGCCAAACCCGGCGAGGTGCTCGTCTCGGGGACGATCAAAGACCTCGTGGTCGGCTCGGGGCTGGAGTTCGCCGACCGCGGGATCCGCGAGTTCGCCGGCGTGCCCGGCCAGTGGGCGCTTTTCGCGGCGGGATCCGAGCCACCGGCCGCGACGACCCCTCGAGTGCCGCCTGCCGTCGCCCTCAGCCGGCGCGAGCGGGAGGTGGCGAGGCTGCTCGCGGACGGGCTGAGCAATCGCGACATCGCCAGGCGCCTCTATCTCTCGGAGCGCACGGTCGACAACCACGTGCACCACATCCTCGACAAGCTCGGCTTCGACTCGCGCGTGCAGGTCGCGACCTGGCTCGCGAGAAATGAGCACCTGAACTGAGCACCGGCTGAGCCTTCTCCCGCATGTGAGGCCGTCCGCGGCCACTTAGCTTCGACGCATCACTTCGCTAGGAGGTTGTCGATGGCGAGATTCATGGTCGAGCGTATGTTTCCCGACGGGCTCGAGATCCCGATTACCGACCAGGGCGCTCAGGCGTGCCTGTCGGTGGTCGCGACCAACGCGGAGCTCGGGGTGACCTGGGTGCACTCGTATGTCACCGAGGACCACAAGAAGACGTTCTGCATCTACGACGCGCCGAGCCCGGAGGAGATCCGAAAGGCCGCCAAGCTGAACCAGCTGCCGGCGGACAAGATCACGCCCGTGCGGGTCCTCGACCCGTACTTCTACAAATGAGGCGCGCGGTCCTGGTCATGACCATGGCGGCCGTCGCCGCCTTCGCGCCGATCGCTGGTTCGGCGAGCGGTCTGCCCAGCGGCGAGCGCTTCGCCGGCAATGCGTCCATCGAGCCGGCCTACGACGACGCCAACGGCTCGATCACCTACCTGCTCACTCCGAATCAGCTGGCGCCGCTGAGCTCCACCAACCCGCTGCTCACGCTCAACGGCAAGGCGGTTGCTCCCCTGTATCTCGTGGTTTATCCCCCTGGCACTTCGGGGACCTTCAACTGCATGGGCGTGCCCGGGAACTGCCCCGACCACGACGGCGTCATAGCGGGCGTGGCCACCACGGTCAGGCCGCTCGTTTACGGCACCAACCCCGCGGCAGTGCCGGGCCACGACCACCTGGTCGGGCTGCCGCAAACAGGGGACTTCAACGTGGCGTGGCACGTCTATGTCGAGCTCTTCAACTCGACCAGCGCCGTCACGCACATCACCACGCTGGCCGGTCTGCAGGCGGCGTGGAACACCGGCAGCCTCGTCTCCCTGGACTCGGGAATCACCTTCGGCTGCGCCGTCGTCTCCGAGGGCGTATACCTCGCTGGCTCGCCGGCCTGATCGACTTCGACGCCGGGAGGGCCGCCGCCCTCCCGGCTGCCATCCTTGATCGGGGATGGAGGACTTTCCCATTCCGGTCGAGGGTGCCTACGCGGTCTCAGCCCCGGCGCCGGGTTCCGGGCCTGGCCACTGGGCGGGCGCGCCCAGCGCCTCGATTGCACACGACGGCTCGCTGCTGGTCGCCTATCGCGTGCGCACGCCCGACCGGCGCGGCTCGTCCCTGGTGCTCGCCCACAGCGATGACCGTGGGCGCCTCACCGCGGTCGCCGCGCTCGAGAAGGAGAGGTTCGGCGCGGAGTCGCTCGAGCGGCCGGCCCTGGTACGCCTCGAGGGCGGCTGGCGCCTGTATGTGTCGTGCGCCACGCCCAACAGCAAGCACTGGCGGATCGACGTGGTCGAGGCGTCCGATCCGGCCGGGCTGGCCCGGGCAGAGCCGCGGACGATCTTCCCGGGCACCAACCTGGTGGGCGTCAAGGACCCGGTCGTGCGCCGAGCCGGCGACGCGTGGGAGGCGTGGATCTGCTGCCATCCGCTCGGCGAGCCGGGCGAGGAGGACCGCATGACGACCGCTTATGCCACGAGCCGCGACGGCCTCGAGTGGGACTGGCAGGGCACCGCGCTGTCGGGCCGCGCGGGCTCCTGGGACGCGCGCGGCGCCCGCGTGACGGCCGTGCTCGACGACGGCCGTGCCGCGTACGACGGCCGTGCCGGCAGGGAGGAGAACTTCTCCGAGCGCACGGGCATCGCGCTGCCGAAGGGCAGACGCGGCCGGCTGGTGCAGGCGGGCGACGCGCCGGTCTCGAACGCCCGCTACCTCGACGTGGTGGCGCGCCCGGGCGGTGGCTGGTTCCTCTTCTTCGAGATGCCGCGACCCGACGGCAGCCACGACCTGTGCTTCGAATCAAAATGAGCCCGTGTCCAAGAAGGAGATCGACGACTACCTGGCCAGGATCGAGGAGCCCAAGCGGAGGACGCTCGAGAAGCTGCGCCAGACCATCGTCAGCATCGTTCCCGAGGCCGAGCAGGGCATCTCCTACGGCATGCCCGCCTTCAAGATGCACGGCAAGGTGGTGGCCGGGTTTGCCGCCTTCAAGAACCATCTCAGTTACGTGCCGCACAGCGGCTCTGTCGTGCCGGCGCTCGCGGACGAGGTGAAGGGCTACACGTACACCGCCGGGTCGCTGCACTTTCCGGTCGACAAGCCGCTGCCCAAGACGCTCGTGAAGAAGCTCATTGCTACGCGACTCCACCAGATCGAAGGAGCTCGCGGAAGTCGTGCCCTAGCCGCTGAGCACGCGTTCCAGCGCGTCCCGGATGATCACCGCGTGGTCGAAGGCGATCGTTGACGGCGCGCCGAGCAAATCCTCCGCGTTCTTCCACTCCGCCGCCGCCGCGTCGTCGGCCGGGACGGGATCCGGCAATCCCGGCGCCACCCCGACGTAGGCAACCGTGATCGTGCGGCCGCGGGGATCGCGACCGGGAGCGCCGTAGGCCGCGAGCTGGTCGAGCTTGACCTGGACCACTTCGAGCCCGGTTTCCTCTCTCAGCTCTCGACGGGCGGCATCCTCGAGGTCTTCATCGGGGTCGACGAAACCGCCTGGCAGCGCCCACTTCCCCTGGAACGGCTCGTGCTTGCGCTCGATGACCAGAACGCACAGTGCCTCGTGTCGCCGGGTGAACAGGACGACGTCGGCCGTGACCCCGTACCTCGGAGGCGCAGTCATCGCCAAGCTACCCGTGGCGGCGGGGGTCGTCGTCTTTGCTGATCGGCTCGGTGAGCCTCGGGCGGACGCCGGTGAGGTGAATCTTCATGCGCTCGCCCGGCGCCTGGAAGCCCACCTTCAGGTGCTCGTTGTCGCAGAACGGCTTGTGGTTCGAGGCGCCGCAGCGGCACAGTGTCGCGCGCGGCAGCACCTCGATCGTGGAGTCTTCGCGCCGGACCTCGATGCGGCCGATCACGAGCAGCGGGCCGTCGAGGATCGGCGTCACCGTCGTGCCCTCGTGCTCCTCCTGCGGGCCGCCGTCGAGGCGCTTGAACTGCAGGGCACCGCTGGGGCAGCGCAGGATGACCTCGGCCACTTCGTCGGCAGACCCTTCGTCGGGCAGCACCCATGGCCGGCGGCGCAGCTTGAACACCGCAGGATCGCCGCGCAGGCATTCGCCGATGTGGACGCACTGGTCGAGGTCGAACGTGACCTCGATGTCCCTGCCGCGGTAGGTCTTCCGCACTGCCCCAGTTATAGAGCGGCTCAGCGGGACGCGGCCGGGACCTTCGCCTTCACCTCGTTGAGGCGACCGGTGTGCACGTCATAGACGAACCCGCGGACGCTGCTCTTGTTGGGAATGAACGGGCTGGCCTGGATGCGGGCGATCGACTGCCTGACGTCACCCTCGAGGTTTGGAAACGCCTCCAGCGCAAACGGGGGCTTGATTCCGACCTCGTCCTCGATCTTCCGCTTCAAATCGTCGTCCTTGAAGCTGAGCATGCCGCAATCGGTGTGGTGGATGAGGACGATCTCGTTCGTGCCCAGCAGGCGCTGCGAGATCACCAGCGAGCGGATGGCGTCGTCGGTGACCACACCGCCGGCATTGCGGATGATGTGCGCGTCTCCTTCCTGCAGACCAAGGATCTTGTGCACGTCGAGCCGTGCATCCATGCAGGCGAGCACTGCCAGGTGCTTCGCCGGAGGTATAGGCAGGCTCCCCTTTCCGAACGACTTCGCATACGACTCGTTGTTGTGAACAAGCTCATCGGTGACACTCATGCTCGACTCCTCCTTGAACTCGAAATCCCAATGCCAGTGCCGCAGGCATCGAACAAAGCGGCGGTTCAGGCCGCGCGCTCTTAGCGTTTGGTACAGAGCGCCGAGGCGCAGCGCCCGAAGTCGATCGCGATCCGGCGAGTCAGCCTCGACACCATGCCAACTTCAGGATAGACGGCGTCGCGCTTACAGCGGGCGGGCGGCGGCGAGGAGCTCGCGGGCGACGGCGTCGTAGTCGCCGAGGCCAGGAAGTGCCGGCCGGATGACGATGTGCTCCGCGCCAGCCGCTCGGTAGGCGGCGAACCATTCGCGCGCCGTCTCGATCGTCCCGGCGTGAAGGGCCTGCATGCGGCCCATCACCTCGGCGGGCACTCCGTAGTAGGCGCGGATGTAGTCGTCGAGCTGCTTTGCAGCGTTGGCCTGTGTCTCGGCCACCGCGACGGTCAGGTAGACGCCCTTGGTGATCGTGTTGGGGTTGCGGCCCGCTCGTTCGGCGGCCTCCAGCAGCGCCTGCAGCGCCGTCCGGTAGGCGTCGGGTGTGATCGGGAACGGCAGCCAGCCGTCGAACTTCTCGGCGGTGGCGCGAAGCATCCGCGGGCCGGTCGCGCCGACCCAGATCGGCGGCCCGCCCTCCCGCAGAGGCCGCGGCAGAAGGTCGATGTCGGGCTCTTCGCCGCGCCAAAGGCGCCGGCAGCGCTCCAGCTCCGCGAGCATCGCGCCCACGCGCCGCTCGCTCGGAATGCCGAGCGCGCGCAGCTCGGCGTGCGTCCCCGGCAGCTCGGCTCCCGGGCCGACGCCGATGACGATCCGGCCTTCGGACACGCGGTCGAGCGTGGCGAGGGAGTGGGCGAGCGTAACGGGGTGGCGCAGGAGGGGGAGGAGGACTGCCGTGCCCAGCGCGACGTGGCTGGTGGCGCCGGCGATCGCCGCCAGCAGCAGCAGCGGCTCTCCCCGCGGTCGCGCGAGCAGCGAGTCGCCGACCCACACCGAATCGAAGCCCGCCTCTTCGGCCGCACGGGCCGACTGCACGAGCGCTGCGAAGTTGCTGTCGCCCCACAGCAGGGTCTCGCGAGATGGGAGTAGCAGGCCGACCCGTCCCCGCGTCATCCAGGAGTCATTGTGACCCCCGCTTAACGTCTCAGGCTGAAACCTCGTGTTCCGATGTGCCGGTGGGTGATTCGAGAAAGTCGGCGATCTGATTCAGCAGGCGGGCCAGCTCCGTACGGTCCTTTGGAATCAGCCGGCTGATGGCGCCGACCAGCTTGGCGGCGCCCATGCCCCAGAGCCGCTGGAAAAGCTGCTCGGCCTTCGGCGTGAGCTCGAGCCAGGTGGTGCGGCGGTCGGCCAGGTCGGGGACCCGGCGCAGGTAACCCAGCTCCTCGAGCCGGTCGATCATGGGCACGAGAGTTCCAGGCGTCACGCGCAACCGGGCGGCGAGCTCGCGGCCGGACTGCCGCCCCCAACGCCGGAGCGCGACCAGCGCGCGGAACTGCGCCATGGTCAGCTCGACGTCCATGAAGAAGGCGGCGGTGTCGTCGGCGAAGGCGGCGCGCTGGCGTCCAAGTGCCACCATGATGGAGCGGATCTCGCTCCGATCTACTCTATGACGTCCGCGGGGCCTCATTGCGCCGTTCCAGTTTACCAAATGACTTGACTTTAGTCAATCATTTGGTATAGTCAAAGCAATCGAGCGATGCTGATCCGCCTTCTCAGGACTCACCTCCGGCCGTACGTTCGCGAGGTCGCGATCGTGGTCGTGCTGGTTCTCATCCAGGCGATTGCGAACCTCTACCTGCCCAACCTGAACGCGGACATCATCAACAACGGCGTCGCCAAGGGCGACCTCGCCTACATCTGGCACACGGGCGGCATCATGCTGGCGGTCACGTTCGTGCTCGGCATCATCGCCGTGGCCGGCGTGTACTTCGCCTCGTTCACCTCGATGAGCATCGGCCGCGACCTCCGAGCGCTGGTCTTCGGACGCGTCCAGACCTTCTCCGCGCGCGAGATGAACCGGATCGGGACCGCGTCGCTGATCACCCGCAACACCAACGACGTCCAGCAGATCCAGCTCTTTCTCCAGATCGCGCTCACGATGCTCGTGATCGCACCGATCACCGCGGTCGGTGGCGTGATCATGGCGATGCGCGAGGACGTGACGCTCTCGGGGCTGCTGGTGGTGGTCATCCCGCTGATGGGCCTCATCGTCGGCTTCATGCTCTGGAAGGGCGTGCCGCTCTTCCGCGTGCTGCAGGTGAAGATCGACCGCATCAACCAGGTGCTGCGCGAGCAGATCATGGGCGTGCGCGTCATTCGCGCCTTCCGGCGCACGGGCTACGAACAGGAGCGCTTCGAAGCCGCGAACCTCGACCTCACCACCACCGCACTGAGTGTCAACCGGATCTTCGTCATCGCCTTCCCCGCGCTGATGGTGCTGCTGCAGCTCACGACCGTCGCGGTGCTGTGGTTCGGCGGTCACCTGGTGGACAGCGGCGAGATGCCGATCGGCAACGTGACCGCGTTCATGATGTACATCCTCCAGATCCTCATGTCCGTGATGATGGCCGTGGCCATGGTCATCCTCGTGCCGCGCGCCGAGGCGAGCGCCTCGAGGCTCAACGAGGTGCTGGACACTCAGCCCGCGATCACCGAGCCCACCGAGGCCATCGTCCCGACCGGGCCCGCCGGCACCGTGGAGTTCCGCTCGGTGGATTTCGGCTACCCGGGCGGCGAGAAGCCCGTGCTCCACGACCTCAACTTCGTCCTGAATCCCGGTGAGACCACCGCGATCATCGGCGGCACCGGCTCGGGCAAAACCACGCTCCTGAACCTCATCCCGCGCTTCTTCGACGCGACCGAGGGCGCGGTGCTGGTCGACGGCGTCGACGTGCGCAAGCAGTCGATGGAAGCCCTCTGGGGCCGCATCGGTCTCGTGCCGCAGCGCGCCTATCTCTTCAGCGGCACCGTCGCCTCCAACCTCCGCTTCGGCAACGAGACCGCGACCGACGACGAGCTGTGGCACGCGCTCGAGGTCGCGCAGGCGCGCGACTTCGTCGAGGAGATGGAGGGTGGGCTCGAAGCGACCATCGACCAGGGCGGCACCAACGTCTCCGGCGGACAGCGCCAGCGCCTGGCCATCGCGCGCGCGATCGTGAAGCGCCCCGAGGTCTACCTCTTCGACGACTGCTTCTCGGCCCTCGACGCGGGCACCGACGCGCGGCTGCGCGCGGCCTTGCGCAGGGAGACCGGGAACGCGACCGTGCTCATCGTCGCCCAGCGCGTGAGCACCGTCATGCACGCGGACCGGATCATCGTCCTCGACGACGGCCAGGTCGTGGGCATCGGCAAGCACGACGCGCTCATGCGGACGTGCGAGCCCTATCGCGAGATCGTCGACTCTCAGCTGGGTGCGGCGGCGGTCGCATGATCAACCGAGACGGCGGTCAGCGGAACGGCGCCCGTCCTGGCGGCGGCCCGATGCGCGGCGGCGGCTGGATGGGCATGGGCGGCCCGCCCGCTGGTAAGACCAAGAACTTCCGCAAGACGTTGGGCCGGCTGCTCGGGCGCCTGCGGCCCGAGGCGCGCCTGCTTGCGTTCGTCACCGTCCTCGGCTCCGCCAGCGTCGCCTTTTCCGTGGTCGGGCCGAAGATCATCGGCAACGCGACGAACATAATCTTCGACGGCATCGTCGGCAAGATGCTGCCGCCGGGGATGACCAAGGCGCAGGCGATCGCCCTGCTCACCGCGCACGGCCAGAGCCAGATCGCCCAGATGCTGTCGGGGATGAACGTGACGCCGGGCAAGGGCATCGACTTCACCGCGCTCGGTTACACCCTTCTGCTTGCGGTCGGCCTCTACGTCGTCTCCGGGATCTTCCTGTGGGGACAGGGCTACATCATGGCCGGCGTCGCGCAGCGCGCCGTGTACGGCATGCGACGCGACGTCGAGGCCAAGCTCGCGCGCCTGCCGCTGAAGTATTTCGACAGCCATTCGCACGGCGACATCCTGAGCCGTGTCACCAACGACATCGACAACGTGTCGACGGTGCTGCAGCAGGGGCTGAGCCAGATCCTCACGTCGGGCCTGACCGTGATCGGCGTGCTCGCGATGATGATCTGGATCAGTCCGCTGCTCGCGTTGATCTCGCTCGTGATCATCCCGCTGACGATCGCCGTCACCTTCGTCATCGGCCGCCGCTCGCAGGCCCAGTTCGCCGCGCAGTGGAAATGGACGGGCAGCCTCAACGGCCACGTCGAGGAGATGCACACCGGCCACGCGCTGGTTCAGGTCTTCGGGCGCACGAAGAGGGCGCAGGAGGACTTCGACATGCACAACCGCAACGTGTTCGAGGCGAGCTTCCGCGCGCAGTTCCTGTCCGGCATCATCCAGCCCGCGGTCCAGTTCCTCGGCAACCTGAACTACGTCTCGATCGCGGTGATCGGGGGCTATCGAGTGGCGACGGGCACGATGTCCCTGGGCGACGTGCAGGCCTTCATCCAGTACTCGCGCCAGTTCACGATGCCGATCATGCAGCTGGCGGGACAGCTCAACCTGCTGCAGTCAGGCCTTGCTTCCGCCGAGCGCGTGTTCGAGTTCCTCGACGAGGAGGAGGAGACAGCCGACCACGCCTACGGCTCCGAGCTCGCCGAGCCGGCCGGTCACGTGACCCTCGAGGACGTGTCGTTCCGCTACGTGGCGGACAAGCCGCTCATCGACGGCTTCAGCCTCGACGTGCGGCCCGGGCAGACCATCGCGATCGTCGGCCCGACCGGCGCGGGCAAGACGACGATCGTCAACCTGCTCATGCGGTTCTACGAGATCGACGGCGGCCACATCCGCCTCGACGGCATCGACACGCAGCAGATGTCGCGCGAGGAGGTGCGGAAGACGTTCGGCATGGTGCTCCAGGACACCTGGCTCTTCGCGGGCACGATCCGCGACAACATCGCCTACGGCAAGCAGGGCGCGACCGAGGCCGAGGTCATCGCCGCCGCCCAGGCCGCGCACGTGGACTCGTTCGTACGCACCTTGCCGCACGGCTACGACACCCGGCTCGACGACGACGCGTCCGACCTGTCGTCAGGTCAGCGCCAGCTGCTCACCATCGCGCGCGCATTCCTCGCCGACCCGAGTGTCCTGATCCTCGACGAGGCGACGAGCAGCGTCGACACGCGCACCGAGGTGCTGATCCAGCAGGCGATGTCGCGACTGCGCCAGGGCCGCACCAGCTTCGTCATCGCGCACCGGCTGTCGACGATCCGCAACGCGGATCTGATCGTCGTGATGGACGGCGGCCACATAGTCGAGCAGGGCACGCACGCCGAGCTGCTGCAGCGCGAAGGCTTCTACTACAAGCTCTACAACAGCCAGTTCACGAGCGCCTGGGAAGAGGCTGCGCCAGCGCCGCCCCTCGCATCCGCACCCGCCGGCTCCCGCTAGCGCCCGACGCTCTCGGCGCTATTCGAGGGCGCTGCGCTGGTCCAGGTAGATCAGGAACCCGATCGCCGGCCCGATGACCAGCCCAACGACGCCGGCCACCACGATGAGGAGCACCTCGGTTCCGACCGGCGAAGCCGCCTGCTCGATGGTGAGGCGACCCGGAAGCAGGTACGGCGATTGCGCGACGCCCCAGGCCACGACCAGGGAGCCCACCGCGGCGACGGTCAGGACGCGATACCAGGTGAACAACCTGCGCCAGAGGAGGAAGGCGATCACCGGAGTCAGCACCATCACCGCGGCCACGAACGCGATGGCCGGGAAGGCCAGCATCGCGGCCAGCAGCTCGCGGCGCTGGACGGCGATCGTGACCAGCGCCCCCGTGCCGACGGCCACCAGGGCGCCCGCGGCCACCAGGGCTCGGACGCGAAAGTAGTCCACCAGATCGGGTGCGCCTTCCCGGCGCGCGTCGCCGATAAGGAATGTCGCGCCGCTCACGGCGGTGGCGCAAACCGATACCAGCCCGAAGGCGATCGACATCGGGCTCACGGATGCGTCCCACGCGTTCACGCCGGGCGCGCCGACCCTGCCTGACGCGATCGCCCCCAGGGTCATGGCGAAGAAGAACGGGGTCACCACCGACGACACCCCGAACACCAGGTCGGCGATGCGGTGGTCGCGCGGCTTCTCGGCGATGTGCCGAAATGCGAAAAACGCGCCGCGGAGGATGAGCCCGATCAGAGCTATCGCGAACAGCGGATAAAGGCTCAGGAACACCTTCTCGAAAAGGACTGGAAACCCGGTCCAGCAAAGGACGATCGCGAGGACGAGCCAGACGTTGTTCACCTCCCAGACAGGCGCCATCGAGTGGTCGATGAGCTCGCGCGCCTCGCTGCCGCGCGCGTCGTGGCCGGCGAGCAGGTCCCAGATCCCGGCCCCGAAGTCCACGCCGCCCGCGGTGCTGTAGGCGGTGACGGCGACAAGCAGCGCTCCCGCGATCACGTAGGCGAGGGCTACGCTCATGGGCTCTGTCGCGCTCGCGGCGCGTAGGGCAGCCCCTGGCCGCCGATCACGTCGGGCGCGCCCTCGGCGTCTTCGCGGCGCCACCGCCTGGAGAGCCGGAGCAGCAGGGTGACGAAGAAGAACGCAATCACCGCGTAGACGACGACGAGCGTGGCCAGCATCGCCCAGATGAAGGCGGCGGGAGCGTCGGTGACCGCGTCCGACACGCGCATGGCGCCGTAGACGATCCACGGCTGCCGTCCGACCTCGGTCACGACCCAGCCTGCCTCCACCGTGAGATATGCGCCTACGCCCGCCAGCGCCGCGAATCGGTAGAACCAGCGCGACTCCGGCAGGCGCCGCCGCCTGATCAGGATCACGAAATACCAACCGGTCAGCAGGAGCGCCGTGCTGCCCAGCCCGACCATGAGGTCGAACGACAGGTGGGTCAGATTCGACTCCACCGCATCCGGCCGCGCGTTGGCCGCGAAGCTCGTGAGCCCCCGCACCACGGTCGAGGGCGAGAAGCCGACCAGGATCGAGTCGAAGGACGGTATCGGGATTCCGAAATGGACGTTGCCTGACGAGTCGATCAGACCGCCGACGATCTCGGGATTGTTGGCACGCGTCTGCCAGGTGACCTCCATGGCCGCGAACTTCGCCGGCTGATCAAACGTGAGCGCGCGTGCCGAAAGGTCGCCGACCACCCACTCCACCGGCGCGAGCGCAGCGGCGACCGTGAATGGGACTCCGAACGCCAGCCGCTGGTAGTGGTCGCGCCGCCCGCGCAGCCACGCGACCGCGTAGATCGAGGCCACCGCGAAGCCGGCGGTGAGGTAGATCGCGATCGTGAAATGCCAGAACTCGTAGGTGAGCGCCTTCGTGAACAGCGCGGCCCAGACGTCGACGTCCAGCGTGCCGCCGGGCTGGACGGTCACGCCGCCTGGCGTGTTCATCCAGGAGTTGGCCGCCAGCACGCCGAACGCGCCCAGCAGGCCGGCCGGCGGCAGCACCAGGCCGAGCAGGAAGTGCGTTCGCGGGCGCAGCCGGTTCCAGCCGTAGAGATAGATGCTGATGAAGATCGCCTCGAGGAAGAAGGCCCAGCCCTCGATGGCGAACCCCAACCCGAACGCCGCCCCGAACCTGCCGAGCATCTTCGGCCACAGAATTCCGAACTCGAAAGACAGGATGGTTCCGGTCACGGCTCCGACCGCGAACTGAACGCCCATGACAACCGACCAGCGCCGGGCGATTCGAATCGCGACGTCGTCTCGGCGTGCGATGCCGATTCCTTCCATCAGCAGCGTCAGGGTGGGGAGTGCGACTCCCAGCGGGACCAGGAGGATGTGGTAACCGAGCGTGAACGCCATGAGGATGCGGCTCGGAAGAAGTGCCGGCTCGACGGCGTCCAGCGGCATCTGATCATTGAAGCGCGAACCGGCGGAACAAGTCGCGTCACCCTATGGTTGGTCGAATCGTGGCCGTGACAGCCTCGGCTCCCAACCGGCGATTCCACTACGCGTGGGTGGTCGCCGCGGTCACGGGCATCACGATCATGGGCGCCGCCGGCTTCCGCGCCACCCCCAGCGTCCTGATCGTTCCGCTCCAGCACGAGTTCGGCTGGAACCGGGCGGTGATCTCGGTCGCGGTGTCGATCAACCTCATCCTGTTCGGGCTCACCGGCCCGTTCGCCGCCGCCCTCATGGAGCGGTTCGGGCTTCGCGTGGTGACGGTCGGCGCGCTGCTCACCATCGCCACCGGTGCGCTGCTGACCGCGTTGATGACGGCGCCCTGGCAGCTGTATCTGCTCTGGGGAGTGGTGGTCGGTGTCGGCACGGGCAGCATGGCCTCGGTGCTCGCGGCCAACGTGGCCGCGCGGTGGTTCGTCAAGCGAAGAGGGCTCGTTCTCGGCGCCCTCACCGCCGCCGGCGCGACGGGGCAGCTGATATTCCTGCCCGGCCTCGGCTACCTCGCTCAGAACGTGGGCTGGCGCTGGGTCTCGATCACCGTCGCGGCGGGGGCCCTTGCGGTCGCGCCGCTGCTTGCCATCTTCCTGCGCAACCGGCCTCGCGACGTGGGCCTGCGCGCCTACGGGGCGAATGAGGACGACGTCGTGGTCGCCACCGCCGGCAGCCCCATCGCCAACGCGTTTCGCGGCCTGCGACTGGGCGTGCGCTCGCGCGACTTCTGGCTGCTGGGCGGCAGCTTCTTCATCTGCGGCGCCTCGACGAACGGCCTCATCGGCACCCACCTGATCCCGGCGTCGGTCGACCACGGAATGGCCGAGGTGACGGCCGCGAGCCTCCTGGCGGTGATCGGCGTCTTCGACGTCGTGGGGACGCTCGCCTCCGGCTACCTCACCGACCGGTTCGACAGCCGCCGCCTGCTGTTCATGTACTACGGCCTGCGCGGCCTGTCGCTTCTGCTGCTGCCTTACGCGTTCGGCAGCCCGCAGTTCGGGCTCATCCTGTTCATCGTCTTCTACGGTCTCGACTGGGTCGCGACCGTCCCGCCGACGGTCCAGCTCGCGCGAAAGGTCTTCGGCCAGCAGAACTTCGCCATTGTGTACGGGTGGATCTTCGCGGCTCACCAGATCGGAGCGGCGACGATCGCGTTCGCGGCCGGCGAGGTGCGCACGGTGTTCGGCGACTACCAGATCGCGTTCATGAGCTCAGGCTTGCTCTGCCTGCTGGCCGCAGGCCTCGTGCTCCGCATCGCCCGCCCGCGGCCGGGCCGCGTCGAGGTCCTCGAGCCGGCGTACTCCTGATCGCGGCAGGGCTTGCCCTGCTGCCGCTCGCGGTCCAGGCCCACGCGCAGCTCGTGCGGTCCGACCCGGCGCCGGACGCGCGCCTGCAGACCGCGCCGGCTGAGGTGACCCTGATCTTCACCGAGCAGGTGACGCCCGCCGGCCCGGGCATCCGCGTGTACGCGCCCAGCGGCGCGCAGGTCGCAGGCGCGGTGGTGGCGCGCGGCACCACGCTGTCGGCGCCGATGACGTCGAGCGAAACCGGCACGTTCATCGTCAGCTGGGAGGTCTTCGCGGCCGACACCCATCCATCGCGCGGCGTGTTCTCCTTCACCGTCGGGGCGCCGAGCTCCAACCCGTACTCGGCGCTGCTGACCTCGGGTGAGATCGGGACGTCCACGCCGCTGGGTCTCGTGCTCCAGGCGCTCGCCCACTGGATTCACTTCGCCGGCTTTGCGCTGGTGTTCGGCGTCGCCGGCTACCGCGTGCTGACGCGCGGCGGCGGCTTCAACCGCACTCTGGGCGCGGGCGTCGCGCTCCTCATCGCCGCCGAGCCGGTCGCGGTGGTGGCGCAGCTCGCGAGCCTCTCGTTCGACGGCGACACCGCGGTCGCCGTCCTCGGCTCGGGCTTCGGGAGGCTGGTCGCGCTGCGCCTGGCGGCGGCGCTGCTGGCGTGGACGGTGATGGCGATCGGCCGGTCGTGGCCGCTGCTGGCGATCGGGGCCGCGGTCGCGCTCCTGGACGGATTCGGCGCGCACGCCATTGCCGGGCTGCCGGGCGTCGGGCAGGTGCTGGTCGCGGTGCACGTCGGAGCGATGGGCCTCTGGGCCGGCGGCCTGGCCGCCTACGCGCAGAAGCCCGACCGCCGCTTCGTGCGCTACGCCGCGGCGGCTTTCGGCGTCGCCGCCGGCACCGGCCTGCTGCTGGCCTTCGCGCACACCGCGTACGTCTCGGCGCTGATCGATACCGACTACGGCCGGGTGCTGCTGCTCAAGGTCGCGATCGTCGGCGCCGTGCTGGTCACCGTCCTGCTCCGCCGCCGCCGGCTCGAGCTTGGTGGGGCGGCCGCCATCATCGCCGTGGCGGCCCTGGTGGCCGCCCTTCCGCCTTCTCGCTAGCCAGCCCATGCCGGAACGCGTACGCCACCGCCTGCGAGCGGTCGCGCAGCTGCGCCTTGCCGAAGATGTTGTTGATGTGCGTCTTGACCGTGGCCTCGCTGATGAACAGGCTCGCCGCTATCTCCTGGTTGCTCTGGCCGCGCGCAATGAGGCGCAGCACGTCGACCTCCCGCTGGGTCAGGGCGTCTGGATAGACCGGTCGCGCTGAAACGGCCGGCGACGAGAGGCCCTCGGCCAGCCGCCGCTGCACCGACGGCTCGAACAGCGCCTCGCCCGCGTGGACCGTCTCGATTGCGCGTGCGATCTCGCTCGCGCTGGAATCCTTCGTGAGGTAACCGCGCGCGCCGGCCTGCAGCGCCGAGAAGACCGACTCGTCGTCGGCGTAGGTCGTGAGCACGATCACACGGGTCGAAGGCAGCGTGGCGGTGATGCGGCGCGTGGCCTCGACCCCGCCGACGCGCGGCATGCGCAGGTCCATCAGCACCACGTCGGCCTTCTGGCGGCCGGCGACGTTGACCGCTTCGTCGCCGTCGGCCGCGCTGCCGACCACGTCGATGCCGGGGCTGAGCCGCAGCATCGTGATGAGCCCTTCCCGAACCAGAGTCTGGTCGTCGGCGACGACGACCCTGATGCCCTCGCTCATCCCGGCAGCCATAGGCGCACGCGGAAGCCGGAATCCGTGCGCCCCGCCTCGAACTTCCCGCCGAGAAGCTCCGCTCGCTCGCGCATACCGAGGAGCCCATAGCCGCCGTCGCCGGCACTGCCGGCCTGGGCGCCGACGTCTGTGACCGTCAGCTCCGTGCCACCGGTCTCGAAGCGCAGCACCGCCTCAACCCGCTCGGGGTGCGCGTGCTTGCGGACGTTGGTGAGGGCCTCCTGTGCGGTGCGATAGATCGCGAGCTGCGCATCCGGCGCGAGGGGCCGGGCCACGCCTTCGACACGCAGCTCGGCCGCTGTTCCGGAGTCGTGCTTGAACTCCTCGACGAGCTGCGCCAGCTGGTCGGGCCCCGGGACGCGGTCGCCGCGCAGCGCCGACACGGCGCTGCGAGTCTCGTCGATGCCTTCCTTCGCGAGCCGGTGCGCACGCTCCACCGCCGCGAGCGCTTCAAAGTCGTCGCCACGCCGCTCGAGCATCAGCCGCGCGCCTTCGAGCTGCACCGCCAGCGCCGCCAGCGTGTGGGCGAGGACGTCGTGGATCTCGCGCGCGATGCGGGCCCGCTCGTTGATGGCCGCGGCCTCGACCTGCGCATCGTGGTTCGCCTGCAGCTCGTGCAGCAGCGCTGTCGTGCGCGCCTGCTCCTCGCGCAGGTATCCCACCGAGCGCGAGGCGAGGAAGGCGAAGCTGAGGCCGAGTCCGTACGAGAGAAGGCTCACGGGCTGCAGGCCCGAGCGCGCCACGATCGCCGCGAGATAGGCAGCGATGATCACGCCCGCGTAGACGTTGCCCGTGCGCTCGTCGAAGCGGTTCGCCGCCGTCGACAGGGCGACGATCGCGGCGATGATGGACCCACCTTGGGGTGACTGCAGCGCGAGGGCGATCGCCGCGGCGCCGAGCACCACGACGAGCGCGGTGCCGAATGGGCCCTCTTTCTGCCGGAAGCCCTCGATCAGGAGTGTCCACGTGACGCCGATCACCACGACCGTCGC
>DATGEO010000121.1:0-15946 GCA_035310015.1 Candidatus Dormiibacterota bacterium
CGGCCGTGATCTCGGGCGCGGCGGTCGGCAGCGGAGCCGGCGCCTCCACGACAGGCTGCGGGGCGATCACCTCGCCGATGGGTGCGCCATCCCCGACCACGGCCATGCGGCGCTGTTGCGGCGAGACCATGTCCTTGTAGATCCAGCACTTGACGCCGATGGCGCCGAACGTGGTCTTGGCGGTGGCGCGGCCGAAGTCGATGTTGGCGCGCAGCGTGTGCAGAGGCACGCGGCCTTCACGGTCCCACTCCCGGCGCGCCATCTCGGCGCCGCGCAGGCGGCCGCCGCAGTAGATCCGGACACCCTTCGCGCCCGAGCGCATCGTGCGCAGGATCGCCTGCTTCATCGCCCGCTTGTAGGAGATGCGGCGCTCGATCTGGGAGGCGATGTTCTCGGCCACCAGCTGCGCGTCCAGCTCGGGCTGCTTGATCTCCTGGATCGAGATCCGCACCCGGTTGCCGAAGCGCTTCTCGAGGTCCTCGCGGAGCTGGTCGACCGACGACCCGCCCTTGCCGATCACGATGCCGGGCTTGGCGGTGTGGATGGTGACCGTCAGCTGGGCGTTCGACGAGCGCTCCGTCTCGATCTTGGCGATGCCGGCGTTGCGCAGGCGCGCAAGGATCACGCGCCTCATCTCGAGGTCCTCGTGAAGCATCTTCGTGTAGTCCTTGGGGTTGGCGAACCCGTTCGCCTCCCACGGACGGAACACGCCGAGCCGGAATGCGTTCGGGTGGACTTTATGACCCAACTATCTCTTTACCTCTGGTCGGTCTTCGACGACCGCCGTGATGTGGCAGGTGCGGTGGAAGAACTCGTGCGCCATGCTGCGGCTGACGGGGCGCCGGCGCTTGTAGGTCGGTCCCTCGTCGATCAGCAGCTGCTTCAGGACGAGGTCCTCGCGGTTCAGGTTGAAGTTGTGCTCGGCGTTGGCGGCCGCGGACTTGATCGCCTTGGCGACCTCCCGGGCGGCGTGCTTCGGCGAGAACTCGAGGAACTCGAGGGCTTCCGTCACCTTCATCCCGGTGACGGAATCCGCGACCAGGCGCGCTTTGCGCGGGGCGCGGCGGACGAATCTCTGCACTGCTGATACTTCCATCGTCGCCATCTACTACTTGAGTGCCGTCGACTTTTCGGTGTGGGTGCCGTGTCCACGGAAGTGGCGCGTCGGCGCGAACTCGCCGAGGCGGTGGCCGACCATGTTCTCGCTGATGAACACGGGCACGTGCTTGCGCCCGTCGTGCACCCCGATCGTGTGGCCGACCATGTCCGGGTAGATCACGGACGCGCGAGCCCAGGTGCGGATCACCTTCTTGTCGCGGGTCAGGTTCATCTTGTCGATTTTGTCTTTCAAGGAGGCGTTGATGAACGGCCCCTTCTTGGATGAGCGGGTCACTTCTTACGTCCTTTCTTCTCACGGCGGCGGATGATCAGCTTGTCCGAGGCCTTCTTGGGCTTGCGCGTGCGGTAACCCAGGGCAGGCTGGCCCCATGGGGTCTTCGGGTTGCCTCCAGGGCCGGTCTTGCCCTCGCCCCCGCCGTGCGGATGGTCCCTGGGGTTCATCGTCGAGCCGCGCACCGTCGGCCTGACTCCGAGCCAGCGGCTGCGTCCGGCCTTGCCGCCCGACTCGTTCTCGTGCTCGATGTTACCGACCTGGCCGATCGTGGCCTGGCAGTTGACGTGGATCCGGCGCAGCTCGCCCGAAGGCATGCGCACCACGGCGTAGTCGCCTTCCTTCGCGAGCAGCTGGGCGGAAGTGCCGGCTGAGCGCACCAGCTGGCCGCCACGGCCGAGCGTGAGCTCGATGTTGTGAATCGTCGAGCCGACCGGGATGTTCGCCAGCGGGATGGCGTTGCCAACCCTCACGGGCGCGTCGACCCCGCTCTCGATCGGGTCCCCCACCTTCAGGCCGAGCGGCGCCAGGATGTAGCGCTTCTCGCCGTCCTTGTAGTTGATGAGGGCGATCCGGGCGCTGCGGTTGGGGTCGTACTCGATCGTGGCGACCTTGCCCGGCACGCCGTGCTTGTCGCGCTTGAAGTCGATCTTGCGGTAGATCTTGCGGTAGCCGCCGCCCTGGTGCCGCGTAGTGATGCGTCCCTGGTTGTTGCGGCCGGCATGTGTCGGGATCGACTCGGTGAGGGTCTTCTCGGGCGTGTCCGTCGTGATCTCGTCGAATCCGGAGATCGACATGAACCGGCGGCCCGGGCTGGTCGGCTTGAACTTTCTAATCGGCATCAGACGCTCCCAAACAGGCCTTCGATCTTTTGACCGGCCCCGAGGGTGACGATGGCCTTCTTCCAGTCGGCCGTGTGGCCGATCGACCCGAGCCGGCGCATGCTGCGGCGCTTCTTGCCGCGCATGCTCACGGTGTTGACGTCGCGGACCTTGATGCCCTGCGCCTCGTACTGCTCCTCGAGCGCCTTCTTGATCTCCGTCTTGGAGGCGCGCGGCGCCACTCTGAACGTGTACCGGCCCTGCGTGTAGAGCTGGTACGTGCGCTCGGTGATGACCGGGCCGATCACGATCTCGGACGCGGCGCGGGTCGTCATTCGTCTTCCTTCGCCGCGCTGGGACGCACCGGCTTGCAGAAGTTCTCCTGCAGCAGCTCCAGGCTGTCCTTCGCGATCAGCAGGTAGGTGTAGGTGAGGAGGTCGCGGACGTTCATGTTCCGGGCCAGGATGATCTTGGCCCCGGTCAGGTTCTCGAAGCTGCGGCTGACCACCAGGTTGGGCGCCGGCAGCACCACCAGCGTGGTGCCTTCGAACCCGATCGTGGTCATCAGCTCCGCCGCCTGGCTGGTCTTGGGTTCCTCGAAGCCGAAGGCTTCGATCACGCCGACCTGGCCTTCGATCGCCTTCTGGCTGAGGGCGGAGCGCAGGGCGAGCCTGCGCATCTGCTTGGGCATGCGCTGCTCGTAGCTGCGCGGGCGCGGGCCGAAGACCGCGGCGCCACCCTTCATCGAAGGCTCACGGGTGGAGCCGTGGCGGGCGCGGCCGGTGCCCTTCTGGCGGTACGGCTTGGCCCCGCCGCCGGACACCGTGGCCCGGGTCTTGGTCGAGGCGTTGCCCTGGCGGGCGTTCGCCATCTGGCGGACGTAGGCCTGGTGCATCACGCCCATGTTCGGCGTCTCGGCGAAGATCACCTTCGGCAGCTCGAAGTCGCCCTGGCGCTCGCCGGCGGAGTCGAAGAAGGGCGCGTGCAGGTGGTCCGCCTCCTTCTTCTCGGCCTTCTTCCTGGCGGCCGGTCTGCGTGCCGTTTTGCTCTGAGCCATCAGACCTTCCTTCCGGTCGGCTTGCCCGCGGGGCCCTTGACCTTGACCGGCTTGGTCGACTGGCGGACCAGGACCAGGGCGCCCTTCGCGCCGGGGACGCCGCCCTTGAGCAGCAGCAGGTTGCGGTCGGCGTCGACCCTCACGACCTTGTAGGCCCGGCCGGTGACGCGCTCGTTGCCCATCTGGCCCGACATGCGCACGCCCTTGAAGACGCGCGCCGCGTCGGTGGCGCCGATGGCGCCCGGCTGGCGAACGTTCATGGAGCCGTGCGACTCCGGGCCCCGGCTGAACTTGTGGCGCTTGATCAGGCCCTGGAAGCCCTTGCCCTTGGAGGTCGCGGTGACGTCCACGATCTCGCCCGCGGCGAAGATCTCGGCCTTCAGCTCCTGGCCCTGCTCGATGCCCGAGTAGTTGCGAATCTCGACGACGTGGCGGTGCGGCTCGACGTCGGCCGCCTTGAACACGCCCGCCCGCGCCTGGGTCAAGCGCTTGGCGTCGATCGGCTCGAACGCGATGCGCGCGGCCTCGTAGCCGTCCTTCTCCTTGGTGCGCAGGCCGAGGACCCGGCACGGGCCGGCCTCGAGCACTGTCACCGCGGAGACGGTGCCGTCCTGGTTGAACAGCTGGGTCATGCCCAGCTTGCGGGCAAGCAGTCCTTTCACTCTTCGCTCAGCTCTTGATCTCGATGCTCACGCCCGCCGGGAGGCTGAGGCGCATGAGCGCGTCGACGACGCGCGGGTTGGGGTCGAGGATGTCGACGATGCGTTTGTGGGTGCGCATCTCGAACTGCTCACGGGAGTCCTTGTCGATGAACGGGCTGCGAATGACCGTGAGCTTGGAGATCTCTGTCGGGAGCGGGATCGGGCCGGCGGTGCGCGCGTTCGTACGGCGGGCGGTGTCCACGATCTTGTCCGCCGCCTGGTCCAGCACACGGTGGTCGTATGCCTTGAGCCGGATACGAATCTTCTGCGCCACTGCCTAGCCCTCTTCCCCTATGGCCTTACTTGATGACCTCGGTCACCACGCCCGAGCCGACGGTCTTGCCGCCCTCCCGGATGGCGAACCGGAGTCCCTGCTCGATGGCGATCGGCTCGCCCAGGGTGATTTCCATGACGACGTTGTCGCCGGGCATCGTCATCTCCACGCCCTCGGGCAGCTTGACCTCGCCGGTCACGTCGGTGGTCCGCATGTAGAACTGCGGCCGGTAGCCGGTCAGGAACGGCGTGTGGCGGCCGCCCTCGTCCTTGGTGAGGACGTACACCTGCGCCTTGAACTGCGTGTGGGGCTTGATCGAGCCGGGCTTGCAGAGAACCTGGCCGCGCACCACGTCTTCGCGCTTGATGCCGCGCAGCAGCGCGCCGACGTTGTCGCCGGCCTGGCACTCGTCCATGTCCTTGTGGAACATCTCGATGCCGGTCACGACGGTCTTCGCGCTCTGCGGGTGGATGCCCACGATCTCGATTTCCTCGTTCCTCTTGAGGCGGCCGCGCTCGACCCGACCGGTGGTCACGGTTCCGCGACCTTCGATCGTGAACACGTCCTCGATCGGCATCAGGAACGGCTGGTCGACCGCCCGGGTCGGCTCAGGGATGTAGGTGTCGACGGCGTTCATCAGCTCGAGGATCTTGGGCGACCACTCGGCGTCGCCCTCGAGCGCCTTCAGCGCCGAGATGCGCACGATCGGGATGTCGTCGCCCGGGAAGTCGTAGCGGTTGAGCAGCTCGCGAAGGTCGAGCTCGACCAGCTCGATGAACTCCTTGTCGTCCACCATGTCGCACTTGTTGAGCGCGACGACAAGGGACGGCACGTTGACCTGGCGCGCCAGGATGATGTGCTCGCGGGTCTGCGGCATGGCGCCGTCGGTGGCGGCCACGACCAGGATCGCGCCGTCCATCTGGGCCGCGCCGGTGATCATGTTCTTGATGTAGTCCTGGTGACCCGGGCAGTCGACGTGCGCGTAGTGACGCTTCTCGGTCTCGTACTCGACGTGCGTGATCGAGATCGTGATGCCCCGAGCCTTCTCCTCAGGAGCCTTGTCGATGCGGTCGAACGGCGTGAACTCGGCCAGGCCCTTCTCCGCCAGCACCTTCGTGATGGCGGCTGTCAACGTCGTCTTGCCATGGTCGATGTGACCGATGGTGCCGATGTTCAGATGCGGCTTGGTCCTTTCAAACTTCTTCTTCGCCACTGCTCCCTCCTAACTAGCTCCGCGACGTGGTGCGGCGGCCGACGGCCTCCGCCAGGTTTCCAGGCATTTCTGCATAGTGACTGAACTCCATCGAGTAGGTCGCACGACCCGAGGTCATGGACCGAAGCTCGGTAGCGTACCCGAACATCTCGGCCAGGGGCACGCTGGCCGTCACGCTCTGCGACGTGCCGCGGCCCTCCATGCCGAGGATGTGGCCGCGCCGCGACGACAGGTCGCCCATCACGTCGCCGAGGTACTCCTCGGGCATGACGACGTTGACCTTCATCACCGGCTCGAGCAGGTACGGCTGAGCCTTGTGCATCGCGTCCTTGACCGCCATCGAACCGGCGACCTGGAACGCCATCTCGCTCGAGTCGACCGGGTGGTACGAGCCGTCGACCAGCCTGGCCACGATGTCGATCACCGGGTAGCCGGCGACCACGCCGCTCTGCAGCGCTTCGCGGATGCCCTTCTCGACCGCCGGGATGTACTCGCGCGGGATGCGGCCCTGCGTGATCTTGTCCTCGAACGTGAATCCGGTGCCCTGCTCGCCCGGCCGCACGTCGACCTCGGCATGGCCGAACTGGCCCTTGCCGCCGGTCTGGCGGATGAACCGGCCGACGCCGTGCGCGGGCCGCTTGATCGCCTCCTTGTAGGCGACCTGCGGCTTGCCCTGGTTGGCGTCGACGCGGAACTCGCGCAGCAGGCGGTCGACGATGATCTCGAGGTGGAGCTCGCCCATGCCCTCGATGATCGTCTGGCCCGTCTCCTCGTCGGTGTGGACGCGGAACGTCGGGTCCTCCTCCGCCAGCCGCTGCAGCGCGATGCCGAGCTTGTCCTGGTCGGCCTTGGTCTTGGGCTCGATCGCCACCGAGATGACCGGCTCCGGGAACGTGATCGACTCGAGCAGGATCGGGTGGCTCTCGTCGGTCAGCGTGTCGCCGGTGGTCGTCGACTTCAGGCCAACGGCCGCGGCGATGTCGCCGGTGAAGACCTCGTCCACGTCCTCGCGCCGGATGGCGTGCATGCGCAGGATGCGGCCGATCCGCTCCTTCTTGCCGCTGGAGGCGTTGAGCACGGACGAGCCGGCGCGCAGGCGCCCTGAGTAGACGCGGAAGAACGTGAGCTTGCCCACGCCCTGCGGGTCCATCTGGATCTTGAAGGCGAGCGCCGAGAACGGCTCGTCGTCGTCGTGCTCGCGCACGACGAGAAGGCCGGTCTTGGGGTCGGTCCCCTCCACCGCGGGCACGTCGGCCGGCGACGGCAGGTAGTCGACGACGGCGTCGAGGATCGGCTGCACGCCGCGGTTGCGGAGCGCGGCGCCGCACAGCACCGGTACGAGGATTCCCTTGACCGTGCCGCGGCGAAGGGCGGCGCGGATCTGGTCCTCGCTCGGCTCCTTCTCCTCCAGGTACAGGTGCATGATCGCGTCGTCGAAGTCGGCGACCGCCTCGATCAGGTCGTGGCGGTGCTGCGCGAACAGCTCCTCCATGCCCGCCGGGATCGCCTCGGACTCGACGCGGTTCGTGCCCAGGTCGTCGGTGTACATGACCGCATCCTTGGTGACGAGGTCGATGTAGCCCTGGAAGCTGCTCTCGGCGCCGATCGGCAGCTGCACCGGCACCGCCCGCGCGCCCAGGCGCGTGCGGATGGAGTGCAGCGAGCCGTAGAAGTCGGCTCCGATGCGGTCCATCTTGTTGATGAAGGCGATCCGGGGCACGCCGTAGCGGTCGGCCTGGCGCCAGACCGTCTCCGACTGCGGCTCCACGCCGGCCACGGCGTCGAAGACCGCGACGGCGCCGTCGAGCACGCGCAGGCTCCGCTCGACCTCGACCGTGAAGTCAACGTGTCCGGGTGTGTCTATGATGTTGATCGCGTGGTCGCGCCACTGCGCAGTCGTCGCGGCCGACGTGATCGTGATCCCCCGCTCCTTCTCCTGGACCATCCAGTCCATGGTCGCGGCACCTTCGTGCACCTCGCCCATCTTGTGGATGCGGCCCGCGTAGAAAAGGATGCGTTCGGTCGTCGTCGTCTTGCCGGCGTCGATGTGCGCCATGATCCCGATGTTTCGGACCTTGTCGATCGCGACCGGGCGCTCCGCCATCTTCAGTGCCACGCTCATCTCTCTTAGTACCGGAAGTGGCTGAAAGCCTTGTTGCTCTCGGCCATCCGATGGGTTTCTTCCTTCCTCTTCACGGCGCCACCCGTGTTCTGCGACGCGTCGAGGATCTCGAACGCGAGCTTCTCGGCCATGCTGCGGCCGCCGCGCTGGCGCGCGAAGCGAACGATCCAGCGGCGCGCGAGCGCCAGCCGGCGGTCAGGCCGGATCTCGACCGGGACCTGGTAGGTCGCGCCACCGACGCGGCGGGGCTTGACCTCGAGCAGCGGGGTGGCGTTGCGCAGCGCCGTCTCGAACACCTCGAGCGGCTCCTTCTTGGACTGCTTGGAGGCGCGGGCGAGGGCGTCGTAGACCACCCGCTCGGCCGTCGACCGCTTGCCGCGGCTCATGACCACGTTCACGAACTTGGAGATGGCCTCGGACTGGTAGACGGCGTCGGGCGCGATGACACGCTTGACCGGGCGATTGCGGCGCGGCATCAGGCAGCTGCCTTCGACTTCTCGCGCTTGGCGCCGTACTTGGAACGCGCCTTCTTGCGGTTCTTGGTGCCGGCGGTATCGAGCGTGCCCCGGATGATGTGGTAGCGCACGCCCGGCAGGTCCTTCACGCGGCCGCCGCGGATGAGCACCACGGAGTGCTCCTGAAGGTTGTGGCCGATGCCGGGGATGTAGGCGGTGACCTCGATCCCGGTGGTCAGGCGCACGCGCGCCACCTTGCGGAGAGCAGAGTTCGGCTTCTTCGGCGTCTGGGTGTAAACGCGCACGCAGACGCCCCGCCGCTGCGGCGAGCCCTTCAGCGCGGGCGCCTTAGACTTGGCCCTTGCGGCCTTGCGGCCGATGCGGACCAGCTGCTGGATTGTTGGCAAACGACTCTCCTGAATTCGGTTCGAATCCCAGGCGGCAATAGCCGATTGGGCGACAAACGATGAGTATACCCAAAAACCATTACTTCAACCCGGCCCCTGAGGTGGCCTCGCGGCCGCACACCGTTCGCCTTCGGCTCGGCGAACTGGACCTCTCGCTGCAGTCCGACCGGGGCGTGTTCGGGGCCAGGCGGATCGACCTCGGGACCGAGGTGCTGCTGCGCTCGGCGCCCCCGCCGCCGGAGTCGGGTGAGGTCCTGGACCTGGGCGCCGGCTACGGCCCGATCGCGATCGCCCTGGCGCGTTCGTCGCCGGGAGCGCGCTTCTGGGCGGTCGACGTCAACCAGCGCGCGGTGGAGCTGGCCCGCGCGAACGCGGCGGCGGCCGGAGCGGCCAACGTGGTCGCGGCCCTCCCCGACGACGTGCCCCCGGACGTCCGCTTCGCCGCGATCTACTCCAACCCGCCCGTGCGGATCGGCAAGGGGCCGCTGCACGAGCTGCTCGAGCGGTGGCTGGCGCGGCTGGAGCCCGGCGGGCGGGGGTACCTGGTGGTGCAGCGAAACCTCGGGGCGGACTCGCTGGCGGCCTGGCTGGCGGCGGCGGGATACCCCGTCGAGCGGCTGAAGTCGAAGAAGGGCTATCGGATCCTGGCGGTGGGCCCCAGGCCGGCGGACTGAGCCAGGCGCGCAGGCGCGCTTCTGTGCACATAAGCGGCGATCCGCGGGGGCGCCGGGCCCGCGTTTGTGCGCCAACCGGGGGGTCCGCCGCCTAGAACTGCCCCGCGAAGTGGCATGCCGCCACCTGGTCCCGCTCCCCGTGCGGCTCCAGCGGCGGCTCCTGCTCGGAGCAGATCCCCGGCGCCCGCGCGATCGGGCACCGCGGGTGGAACCGGCAGCCCGACGGCGGGTTCACCGGCGACGGGATCTCGCCCTTCAGCAGAATCGGCGCCCGGTCGCGCTCGATCACGGGGTCGGGCACCGGGATCGACGAGAGCAGCGCCTTCGTGTACGGGTGCTGGGGGTGATCGTAGATGTCCGTCCGCCCCGCGGTCTCGACCACCTTGCCGAGGTACATGACCGCGATGCGGTCGGACAGGTGGCGCACCACCGCCAGGTCGTGCGCGATGAAGAGATAGGTCAGGTTGAACTCCTGCTGCAGGTCCTGCAGCAGGTTGATGATCTGCGCGGCGATCGACACGTCGAGCGCGGACACCGCCTCGTCGCAGACGATGAACGACGGGTTCACCGCCAGGGCGCGCGCGATCCCGATGCGCTGCCGCTGTCCACCCGAGAACTCGTGCGGGTAGCGGTTGGTGAAGTTCGGGTTGAGGCCGACCAGCCGCAGCAGCTCCTGCACGCGCTGGTGCCGCTCGCGGCCGGTGCCGATGGCGTAGTTGTCGAGCGGCTCGGCGATGATGTCGCCGACCGTCATGCGCGGGTCGAGCGACGCGAACGGGTCCTGGAAGATCATCTGCATCTTCCTGCGCACCCGCCGCAGCGCGCTCCCGCGAAGCTTCGTGATCTCGTGGCCGTCGAACATGATCCTGCCTCGGGTCACCGGCAGGAGCGCGGTGATCAGGCGGGCGAGCGTCGACTTGCCGCAGCCGGACTCTCCGACCAGGCCCAGGGCCTCGCCGCGCCGCACCTCCAGGTTCACGCCGTCGACCGCACGCACCGACGCCCCGCCGAAGCCCGCGATCGGGAAGTACTTGTAGACGTCTTCCACCCGCAGCATCACCGGGTCCGGCGTCGCCACGACGGCCTGCCTAGGCTGGGCTGCTTGCATCACTCGGCACCGTCTTCAGCTTGCGGGCCGCGTCCTGCGAGATCGAGGCCGACCGGGCCGCGTCCACCGCTTCCCCGCTGACGTTGCGCATCAGCACCCAGCAGCGCGCCACCTGGTTCGCCGCGACCTCGGCCAGCGGCGGCTCCTCGGTCTTGCAGTGGTCGATCACGAACGGGCACCGGGGATGGAACTTGCACCCTGGCGGTGGGTTCACAAGGTCCGGCGGCAGGCCGCGGATGCTGACCAGCCGGTCCTTGCGCGCCTCGTCCACCCGGGGCACGGAGCGAAGCAGCGACCACGTGTAGGGGTGCTGCGGGCTGTTGAAGATCTGCTCGACGGGGCCCTCCTCCACGATCCGGCCCGCGTACATCACGATGACGCGCTGGCACAGGCTCGCGACCAGCGCCATGTTGTGCGTGATCAGCATCATCGCCGTGCCTAGCTCGCGGTTGAGCTGCTTCATGAGGGAGATGATCTGCGCCTGCACGGTCACGTCCAGCGCGGTCGTCGGCTCGTCGGCGATGAGCAGCGCCGGCTCGTTGGCCAGGCCCATGGCGATCATGGCGCGCTGGCGCATGCCGCCCGAGAACTGGTGCGGGTAGTCGTCAACGCGCCTTTCGGCTGCGGGGACGCGCACCCGGCGCAGCAGCTCGACGACGCGCGTCTTCGCCTGCTCCGCGGTGAAGCGGTTGTGCGCCGTCATCGCCTCCTGGATCTGCGGCCCGACCTTGGTGACGGGGTTCAAGGACGTCATCGGGTCCTGGAAGATCATCGCCACGTCGTTGCCGCGGAACTCGCGGATCGCGTCGACGTCCATCTTCGTGACGTCCTGGCCCCGGAAGAGGATCCGGCCGGAGGTGATCCGGCCCGGGTCGGGAAGCAGGCGGAGGATCGAGAGCGCGGTCATGGTCTTGCCGCAGCCGGACTCCCCCACCACGCCCAGCGTCTCGCCCTGGTCGATGTGGAAGGTGACGCCGTCGACCGCGTGGACGACGCCGCGCGAGGTGAAGAACTGCGTGTACAGGTCTTCGACCTGCAGCAGAGTCTGGGCCACTAGGCCGCCACTTTACAGTTCAGTTCCCGCTACCGTCGCATGCGCGGGTCGAGCGCGTCCCTCAGGCCGTCGCCGATGAACGAGAAGGCAAGCAGCGTGAACCCGATGGCGAGGGCCGGAAAGACCACCGAGCTCGGGTTGGCGTTGATGTTCTCGTAGCCGCTGTTGACCATCTGGCCCCACGTCGGAGTCGGCGGCTGGATGCCGACGCCGATGAAGCTGAGAACGGCCTCGAGGAAGATCGCCTGCGGGATGCCGAAGGTCAGGGTGACGATGATCGGCCCCAGCGAGTTCGGCAGCAGGTGCTTGAGGATCAGCTTCAGCGGCGACGACCCCGACGAGCGGGCGGCCTCGATGAACTCCTTCTCCTTGATCGAGAGCACCTGGCCGCGAACCAGCCTCGCCAGGCCGACCCAGTTGACCAGCGCGATGGCGCCGAAGATCATCAGCAGCTCCAGCGGCACGTTGCCGAACGTGTACTGCTGGAACACGGACACGACCACCAGCACGAACAGCAGGTCGGGGAAGGCGTACCAGATGTCCGTGAACCGCATCAGCCAGTTGTCGACGCGGCCGCCGAAGTAGCCGGCGGCAAGGCCGATGGCCAGGCCGATCGGCAGGATGATGAACTGCACGAGGATGCCCACGGCCAAAGAGACCCGGGAGCCGAATATCAGGCGGCTGAGGGTGTCGCGGCCCAGCTCGTCGGAGCCGAGCACGAAGCCGTTCTGGCCGATGCCGGACTCGATGTACTCGACGTGCTGCGTGGTGGGCGGCTGGATGACATGGAGCAGGACCAGGAGGTTCGCCGACAGCGCGACGACGACCAGGAAGCCGACGATCACGGCGCCAACCACGGCCAGGCGGTTGCGACGGAAGCGGTGCCATGCGTCCGACCAGAGGCCGACCTGCTTTTCGGCGACCTCCCAATCGATCGCCTGCTCGATCGCGGGCTGCGCGAGCGCCATCCCTACGTGAGCCTCACCCGGGGGTCGATGAAGACGTACAGGACGTCGACCACGAGGTTCGCGAACGCGATCACGAGCGAGAACAGAACGGTGGTGCCTAGGATCATCGGGTAGTCGTAAGACTCGACCGCCGTCACGAACGCGCGGCCGATGCCCGGGATGGAGAAGACCGTCTCGACGATGACCGACCCCGTCACCAGGAAGGCAAACGTGGGCCCGAGGGTGGTCACGACCGGGATGAGCGAGTTCTTGAGGATGTGCTTGATGACCACCATGCGCTCAGAGAGTCCCTTGGCCCACGCGGTGCGGACGAAGTCCTGCCTCAGCGTCTCCAGCGTGCTGGCTCGGGTGAGGCGCGCGGTGTACGCTATCGGAAGCAGCGAGAGCGTGATCACCGGCAGCACCAGGTGGTCGTCGAGCCCGAAGTTCGACGAGGGTAGGAAGAACTGACCGCCCGTCCACTGATAGAGGAGGACGGAGAAGACCACCACCATCATCGCCCCGATCACGAAGTTCGGGAACGAAGCGGCGACGGTGGCGAACCCCATCGTCGCGTAGTCGACCTTTGTGTTCTGCCTCAGCGCGGCGATCACACCGAGAGCGACTCCGACGGGCACGATCAGGAGAAACGCGAGCGTGCCGAGCGTGGCGGTGTACGGCCAGCCCTCGCCGATGAGGGTGGTGACCGATTTGCCCTCGTACTGGTAGGAGTCGCCGAAGTCGAGATGGATGACGTTCCAGACGTACAGCCCGAACTGGTAGTACACCGGCTTGTCCAGCCCGTACTTGATGTTGAGGTTGCGGACCACCGTCTGCGACAGCTGGCGGCCGCCGCCCTTGTCCCACGGGCTGCCCGGCGCCAGGTGCATCAGGGAGAACGTGATCACGATGACGAAGAAGACGACGGGGATCATCCACAGGATGCGACGCGCCACGAAGATCCCAAGCGCTCCCCCGCGCGTCCCGGAGAAGGCCGTCAGCCAGTCGGAGAGCAGGGCGCCCCGGTTGGGGCGCCCTGCGATTACCGCCATTCAGTCCTTAGTGCTGAAGGATATAGGCATCGACGTACCGCTGGTCACCAGGCACGTATTCGTCGTCGAACGGTCCGGGGACGAGGTGCACATACGGCTTCCAGAGGTCGTACTCGTACTGCTGGTAAATGAAGGCCACTGCGGCCTGGTCGATCAGCTGCTTCTGCGCGGTCAGGTAGTCGGCGTTGCGCTGCTGCTGGTTGGTCTCGGTGTCAGCCTTGCTGACGAGATCGTCGTAGCCGGGCAGCGTCGGGCAGCCCCAGTTGAGGGTGTGGCAGGAGCCACTGACGAAGATGTCCGCCCAGTCCTGCTGGTCGGGGTAGTCGGCGCCCCATCCGTCCGGGCCATAGATGTCGAACTGGCCCTTGCGGATGTCTCGGGTCACCGTCTTGCTGTCGATGACGTCGAGCTGGATGTTCAGCCCGAGGTTGGTGTTCCACTGGTCGACGATGAACTGGTTCAGCGTCTTGCTGCCGGTGGTGTTGCGGCTCAGCAGCTTGAACTTGTTCAGCTGGTCGGCGGTGACACCCGCCTTTTGGAGCAAAGCCTTGGCCGCGGCCGGGTCGAAGCTCTGGGCCTTGTCAGAGTCGTCGTAGCCGTTCATGCCCCGCGGGAAGAAGCTCTCGATTGCCTTGTCCGTGCCGTGCTCGACGTCGTTGACGAGCTTGTCGCGGTCGATCGACTTGGCGAACGCCATCCGGACGTCGGCGTTGTCGAGCGGAGCTTCCTTGGTGTTGAAGGTCATCCAGAACACGGTCAGCTCGGGCAGGAGGTGCGCCTCCTTGCTGAGCACCGGGTCGCCGCGCACGACCGTCACGTCCGCGATGGGAACGTTGATCTGGTCGAGAGCGCCGGTCTTGTAGTCCGAGAACGCGGTGTTCCCGTCGGCGATGAAGTCCTCGACGATCTGCTGCAGGTGGTTTGCCGAGGCGTTCCAGTAGCCCGGGTTCGGCACCAGGGTCACGTGGTCCTTGGAGACGATCTCCGAGATCTTGTAGGGGCCGTTGCCGATGATCGTGTTCGCGTTCTGCGCCCACATCTCGGCCTTGGTCGCGTCCGTGGACGGGAACGCGCCACCGGCGGCCTGCTCGACGACGTCCTTGCGGATCGGCGCGCTCACCCACAGCGTGGCTACCCACTTGAAGTAGGCGGCCGGGTGCTGGAGCTTGACCACGAAGGTGTGGTCGTCAGGGGCGGACAGCCCGAGGCCCTGGATGAAGCTGTCAACCGCGCTCTGGTTGGCGGGGTCGACGCTGCCGTAGTTGGCGGCCCCGGCGACGGTGCCGTCGAAGAACGGGTCGGTGTAGCCGGCCGCGAGGGCCGGGTTCAGAAGGCGCTGCCAGCCGTAGACGAAGTCGGCGCCCGTCACCGGCTTGCCATCGCTCCACTTCGCGTTGGTGCGAAGGTGGAACGTGTAGGTCAGGCCGTCCGACGAGACGTCGTAGCTCTGCGCAGCCGCGGGCTGCACGTCGCTGAGGTCGGCCTTCGGAATCAGGAGCGGCTCGAAAACGTTGCGGCCGACGGCGGCCTCATACGTGTAGGTCTCCTGACCGGGGTCGTAGCTGTTCGGCTCGGTGCCGTCGTTGATGCGAAGGATCTGCTTGTCGGTCGGAGCCATGTTCGCTCCGGTCGTTGTGCTGGTGCCGCAGGCGGCGACTACGAAGATGCCTGCGGACGCGAGCGCGATCGCTCGAATACCGGAACCTACTTGCATACGCGTCTTACCTCTCAGATCGGTCCTGCAGCCTTCTTCCCGCGTATGCATTCATCGCGGGGCGAGAGTGCGCCGGCAGCAGGTCTTACTCACCAGCCTCTTCGGCCAGACTGAATTCTGTTGCTCGCGCGCAACAGGTGTCAAGTAAGATAGCCTAGCGGCTGGGCGAACGAGCGTTCGCATTGCGGCGGATCAGTGGTTCGCGACGTACAGCTGGTTCAGCGAAAGCTCGCCCGGCCAGTCGTCCACGGGAGAAGCCGTGACGCCGTGGACGTACGGCTGCACGAGGTACCAGGTGACGCTCTGGGCGAGGAACGCCACCGGCGCATCGCTCACCAGCAGCTTCTGCGCCTGCTGGTATTCCTGCGCCCGGCGGGCCGGGTCGGTGTCGCTGCGCGCGACGTTCACGAGCTGGTCGTAGCGCCCGTTCTGGTACAGCGAGTAGTTGTTGGAGTTCGTCGTCAGGAAGATGTCGTACCAGTCGGCGGGGTCGGGATAGTCCGCCGTCCAGCCGAGCGGCCCCACAATGTCGAAGTCGCCGGAGCCCAGCCTCGAGTACAGCGTGTTCCTGTCGACGGGGTCGAGGGCGATGTTGACGCCGAGGTTCGTCTGGAGCTGGTCGTGCACGAACTTGGCGGTCGCGGTGGCGAAGTCCGATGACTTGTCGAACGAGAAGCGCACGCCCGAAAGCTGGCCTGCGCTCACGCCGGCCGACGCGAGCGACGCGCGGGCCTGGGCAACGTCGAATTTCTGCGCACCCGCGAGATCGGCGGCGTAGCCGTTCATTCCCTGCGGGATGAAGGTCTCGGCCGGCTGGCCCTGGCCGCTGAAGATCTGGTCCACATAGGCCTTGCGGTCGATCGCCTCGGCGAGCGCCAGCCGGACCCGCGGGTTGGCGAGCCGCGGCGAGGTGACGTGGAACGCCATCCAGTACACGGTCAGGTCGGGCGCTTTGAC
>DATGEO010000122.1:0-36173 GCA_035310015.1 Candidatus Dormiibacterota bacterium
CGGGCAGGGCTACATGTTCATCACCGGCCCGGAGGTCATACGCGTCGTTACCGGCGAAGCGGTGAGCTTTGACGAGCTGGGCGGCGGCGACGTGCACAACGCGACGTCGGGCGTGGCGCACTTCCTTCCCCTCACAGAGCAGGCGTGCGCCGACGGCGTGCGGAGGCTTCTCTCGTACCTGCCGTCGTCCAATGGCGAACGACCGCCGTTCATCCCGACCACCGACGATCTCGAGCGCGCGGACCCGGAGCTGCAGACGATCGTGCCCGAGTCACCAAACAAGCCCTACGACATGCGCGCACTCGTGTCGCGGGTGCTCGACCATCGCGAGTTCTTCGAGATCCAACCATTCTTCGCGCCCAACATCATCGTGGGCCTCGGCCGGCTCGGCGGCCACGTGGTCGGCATCGTCGGCAACCAGCCGAAGGTGCTGGCCGGCGCGATCGACATCAACGCCTCGGTGAAAGCCGCCCGGTTCATCCGGTTCTGCGACGCCTTCGGAATACCGATCATCTCGTTCGTCGACGTGCCGGGTTACCTGCCCGGCCGCGACCAGGAGCACGGCGGCATCATCCGCCACGGCGCCAAGCTGCTCTACGCGTACGCGGAGGCGACCGTGCCGAAGCTCACGGTCATCACGCGCAAGGACTACGGCGGCGCCTACTGCGTCATGTCGCCCAAGCAGATGGGCGCGGACCTCAACCTCGCCTGGCCGACCGCGGAGATCGCCGTGATGGGGCCGGACGCCGCCGTCAACATCATCTACAAGCGCGAGCTGGCCTCCTCGCCGGATCCCGCGGCGCGCCGCCAGCAGCTGGTGGCCGAGTACACGACGCGGTTCGCCAACCCTTACGTGGCCGCCCAGCGCGGCTACGTCGACGACGTCATCGAGCCGCGAGAGACGCGACGCGAGCTCGTGCGAGGCCTCGAGCTCTGCCTGCGCAAGACCGTCGAGCGGCCTCCGCGCAAGCACGGAAACATCCCGCTCTAGCCGATAGCGGTACCGAGCGGATTCCGCGCGTTTTGCACCAAACGCGCAATTCAGGCGTCTGGATTTCGCACGTTTTGCGCCGACCGTGCGGAATGCGCGGCGGCTGAGCGCCGGAGCCGCTCGGCCTTGGCGGTGAAGTCGTCGACCGTCGCGATGAACTCCGCGTGCGACCAGGTCAGCGGTGAGACCGACAGCGGCGCACCGGTGTTGGGATCCAGCTGCTCGGACAGCAGGCCGCCAGGCAGCTGGTGCGCGACCGTCCAGTTGATGATGTCGCGCGCCGGCTTGAGGTCGTCCACCGTCCTCGCGGTCGCGATGTACCACTGCGCCATCCACAGCGTGCAGATGAACCACGGGTTGCCCGGCACGCGATTGACGTCCTTCTCGACGCGGAAGTAGTAGTCGTCCTTGTACCGCGCGATGCCGCCGGCGGCGGCCTTGTTCGACAGCTGCTCGCCGATCGCGTGCATCGTGTCCGCGACCCGCGCCTCGTCGGGCGAGTACATGCCGAATCGCCATAGGCCGCAGATGGCGCTGTCGATGACCATGTCGACGGTCAGCGTCCCGTCATCCTCGACCGCGATCCGCCGCGCGAAGCGACCGAGCTCAGGGCTGTACAGGTGCGTGTCCGCGGCCTCACGCAACCGGTCAGCGGCGTCGCGATAGCGAGAGTGCGCCGGCTCGTCGCCGAACAGCTCGGCGAAGTTGCGCGCGGCGTCGAGGCCCCCCCAGACCGCGCCGACGGTGAAGGCGTGGACACCCCACCTTTCCTCCCAAAGGTCCCACGACGGCTTGATCAGGCCGTTGCGGTCGTCCACGTACTCGACCATCCAGTCGGCCGCGGGCATGATCAAAGTCGAGTACAGCCCGACGATGAAGTCGAGGTTGCGGTGGATGCGATAGTGCTGCCACAGCGCCCACAGCACGAGCCCGGTCTCGTCCTCCTGGATCGGCAGCGTGCGCACGCCGTGGCTGTCGACCCAGGGCAGCCACGAGCTGCCCGGATTGCCGTACGGGGTGTACTTGTGCAGGAAGAATCCCTCCTCCACCAGCGAGCCCTGGCAGAAGGCGAAGAACGAGCGCGTCACGTCCTCGTGGCCGGCGCGGTCGAGCGAGTTGGCGACGATCGCGCCGTCGCGCGGCCACGCGTACGCATAGGTGTCGCGCGCGAACTTCGTGATGTCGAAGTCGGTGGCGGCGATGATCGCGCCGTGGTTGTCGACGTGGCTGCGCGCGGTGAGGATGCTGCGCCGGTAGAGCCCGGTCACCTCTTCGCCGAGCTCTTCGTCGATGTGGCGGTGGTCCTTCTCCGACCAGACCTGCCAGTACGTCTGGGTGCGGCCGAGATAGGTCTCGTAGCCCTTGCCGACGATCAGGTCCTGGCCAAACGCCGTCACCTCGCTCAGCCGAGTGCCCATGCACACCCAGTGCGTCACCTCTCGCGGCTCGCCCGGGACCGCCGGACCGATGTCGAAGCCGATCGTGCAGTCGACCGAGCCCTGCTCGATGGGGTTGCGCCCGAGCACGCCGTCCTCGGCGTCGACCCACGTGCCCTCGAGCCCGTTCCCCTTCTTGCCGTTGGCCCACGTGTCGATGCCGAATTCCGGCCCCGCGGTGCCGCCGATCATGAAGTAGCGGTTGGCCTTGTACGCGATGACGCCGCGATGGCGCGGGTCGTAGGCGACGGTGTTGCCGATGTCGGAGCCCTCGATGTACCAGTCGTAATGAAAGAAGACGCGCCCGACCTTGAAGCCGGACGGGCTCACCACCTCGACGTTGCGGATGAACCAGTTGCGGGCCATGTCGACGAAGTCGATGAACTTGACCGTGATGCCGAGCCGCGGGTGCTTGAGCGTCGCGCTGCTGACCAGCGAGTCCTGCGCGTACTTGAGCTCGCGGTCCCACTCGGCGTCGTCGAGCCAAGCGAACTGGCCGTCGATGAAGAATCCGGTGCGGCATTCGTTGCCCATCGTCTGGTTCGCGTCGCCGACGCGTGGGAAGTACACGTCGCGCACGTTGTAGGCGCTGTCGAAGCCCACCAGTACGTTGCCGTTGCCGATGACGATGCTTCGCGGCATGGCCGGAATCGTAGTCGGGAGGTCGGCGCTCCGCTTGCCTTAACAAGCAGGGTTCCGCTTGCCCGGACCGCCACCTAGAATCGGCGAGAAACCGTCACCGCAAGCATCGGAGCCTACGTCAATGCAACCTACAGATGCCCACGCTGCGCCGATTCGCATCCTTCCCACCCGCCGCAGGCGGCGGACGGTCGCGGCGCGCCTCCGCTCGGGCGTGCTGGAGCTGATGGTTCCGGCGTCGATGCCGGTCGCGGAGCGCGAGCGCTGGGCGGAGATCATGCGCGGGCGGATCGAGCGGCAGATGCGAAGGCGGCTTCCCACCGACGAGCGCCTGGCGCGGCGGGCCCACGCCCTCAACGAGCGCTATTTCGGCGGGCGCCTCGGCTGGACGTCGATCGGCTTCACCGACACGGTCAGCCTGTGGGGCAGCTGCACGTTCGGCAGCGGGGCGATCCGAATCGCCACGCGACTCGCGAAGTTCCCCGACTGGGTTCTCGACTACGTGCTCATGCACGAGCTCGCGCACCTGGTCCAGAGCGACCACGGGCCGGCGTTCCAGGAGCTGGTCGGCCGCTATCCGCTGGCCGAGCGCGCTCGCGGTTACCTGCTGGCGGTGCAGGAGATGTCTAGGGAGTGAGAACGATCTTCGTGGCCTGCCGGGCGTCGAAGATGCGGTAGGCCTCATCCGCCTGGTCGAGCTTCATCCGGTGGCTGATGATGGACTCGGGCTTGAGCCGTCCCGCGGCGATGAGATCCAGCAGCGGGCGCATGTGCGGCTGCACGTTGCACCAGCCCGCGCGAAAGGTCAGTGAACGCTGCCAGACGTCCAGGTACGGGAAGTCGCCGATCGTGTGGTTGGGGATGCCGACCATCGAGATGGTGCCGCCACCCCGCACGCACTCGATCGCGGTCTGGACCGCCTCGAGGACACCCACGCATTCGATGCTGCGGTCGGCGCCGTATCCGCCGGTCTGGGCCTTGATCGCCTCGACCGGGTGCGTCTCCGTCGCGTTGATCGGAACCGCTCCGATGCCTTGCGCGAACTCGAGGCGGCTGTCGACCATGTCGATGACGAACACGCGCGCCGGGCCGAAGAGCTGTGCGCACATGATCGCCATCAGCCCGACGGGACCGGCACCGATCACGGCCACGCTGTCCCCGGGCTTGATCTCCGCACGCTCGGCGGCGAAGAAGCCGGTGGCAAGGATGTCGCCGACGAAGATCGCCTGCTCGTCGGTGATGCCGTCAGGGATCGCTTCGAGGGTGGTGTCGGCGAGCGGGACGGTGATGAACTCCGCCTGAGCGCCACCGAGCGCGCCGAAGAACTCGCCGTATCCGAACGCCCCGCGCTCGACGCACTGGTTGGTCCAGCCGCGGCGGCAGTACTCGCAGTGGCCGCACGCGATGTAGAAGGACGAGACCACGCGGTCGCCGGGCTTGAAGCGGTGCACCTCGGGGCCCACCTGCTCGACCACCCCGACGAACTCGTGGCCCATCCCCCAGCCTTCGCAGCCCGGGACGCGGCCTTCGTAGATGTGGAGGTCGGAGCCGCAAACGCCCGCCACGGTCACGCGCACCAGCGCGTCGCCGGACTTGACGACCGCCGGTTTGGGGACGTCGGCCACCTCGACGTGGCGCTCGCCGCGGTAGACGGCCATCTTCATCGCGGTTCGATTCTAGGCGGCGCATAAGCTACGGAACGTGCGGCTGAAGGGAGCGGTCGTCGTCATCACCGGCGCCTCGAGCGGAATCGGCGAGGCGGCGGCGCTCGCTTTTGCGCGCAAGCGCGCCAACCTGGTGCTGGGCGCCCGCCGCGTCGAGCAGCTCAACGCGGTGGCGCAGAAGTGCCGGGAGAAAGGGGCGCCCGAGGTGACCGTGCGGCGTCTGGACGTCGGGCACCGCACCGAGGCCCGCGCCTTCGTCGCCGCCGCCCTGCGCGACCACGAGCGCATCGACGTCCTGGTCAACAACGCCGGGGTCGGCTGGATGGGCCGGCTCCACGAGATGCCCGACGGCAGCATCGACGAACTGCTCGCGACCAACCTCAAGGGCACGATCACCACGACGCAGGCCGCACTGCCGTCGATGCTCGCCCACCGACGCGGCGTGATCATCAACGTCTCGTCGGTGCTCGGCTTCCGGGCCGCGCCCTACTCGGCCGTCTACTCGGCGACGAAGCACGCGATCGTCGGCTTCTCGCATGCACTGCGGGGCGAGCTGTCGGGGACGGGGATCAAGGTCTGCGTCGTCTACCCCGCGAGCACCGAGACGGAGTTCTTCGCGCAGACCGAGGCGCCCATCGGGCCGCAGTACCCCGCATGGTGGGTCGCGAACACGATCGTTCGCGCCGCTCGGTTCCCGCGCCGGGACGTGATGGTGCTGCCGTACCGGTTCGTGCACATGGCCGAGCCCTTCCTGGGCGGCCTGCTCGACCACACGCTCGGCGAGGCGCGGCGCAAGAAGTCGCCGCACCTCATGGGCACCGGACTGCCGCCGGTGGAGGATGCCGAAGAGCTGGGCCGGTAGTCGGCCGGTAGTCCGCCGCTAGTCGTGCCAGGCCGCGAGCAGCTCTTCAAGGCGCTTGGCGTTCTTGACCGAATAGTTCGAATAGTTGTTGTTCATGATCGCGTGCACCTGGCGCGCCGACTTCTCCATCTCCCTGATCCGCGGCACCCACTGAGCCAGCTCCGCCTCGGAGTAGTCCCACCGGTAGCGCACGTTGGGCGGCGCGCCTTTCAGGTCCCACGTCTCGTGGTTGCGGCCGTGGAATCGCACCACCGCGAGGCTGCTCGAGGTGACGTCGTGCACCGCGGGCATGCTCGTGTCGTGGCCCTCCGGAGCGTCGACGGCCACGTATGGGATGTCGCGCGTGCGCAGGAAGGCGAGCGTGCCCTCGCAGTGGCTCGCGTCGAGCCACTCCGGCTTGCGGAACTCGACCGCGATGGGAAAGCCGAACATCCTCTCCTGCACCTGCTCGATGTAGGACAGCGACCTCGATGAAGGCACGAACCAGCGCGGGAACTGGAAGAAGACGGCGCCCAGCCGGCCGGCCGAGCGCAGCGGCTCGAGAGCGGCGCGGAACCGCTCCCAGGCCTCGTCGACGAGCTCGGCCGGAAGCTGGTCGACGTACAGGTTCTTCTCGCGCAGGCCGTCGGGCAGCTCCTCGCGCAGGTCGGGCGGCAGCGCCATCGCCTTGGTGGGGTGGTTGGTGAAGAGGGAGAACGACTTGACGTCGAACAGGAAGCCCTCCGGTGTGCGCGCGGCCCACCGCTCGGCCGTCTCCGGTTTGGCCATGCCGTAGTAGGTCGTGTCCGCCTCGACCAGGGAGAACCGGCTGGCGTAGAAGCCCAGCCTCTCCTCCGGCGTGGTGACGCTCATCGGGTAGAAGAGCCGGGAGTCGATCAGCGACTTGTCGATCCAGCCCGCAATCCCGCACCGGACGGTCATTCGCCGACTATGATCCGCGGCGATCGTGGTCCGCTTCGTCCGCTACTGGTACACGTACCGCACCTTCGTCGCGGTGCTGCTGGCCATCGTCGTCAGCGGGGCCATGTTCGTCCTGTACTCCTGGCAGGTCGCCGGCGATGCCAACCCCGGAAGCGTCCCGCTCGACATCTCCGTCCACCCTGAGGACCGCCTGATGGCCGCGGCGTGCGGCGGTGCGGGCGGGTCCTTGTGCCCGACCGATCCGAACATCGAGATCGTCGGCATCGACAACAACAGCCTCGGCTCGATCGGCAGCTTCCCCTTCGCGCGCAAGTTCTACGCTGACGCGCTCAAGAACCTGGAGGCCGCCGGCGCCGCGGTCGTCGCCTTCGACGTGGCGTTCCCTGACCCGAGCACCGAAGACTCGACGTTCAGCAAGGCGCTCGAGGCTTCGACGATCCCGGTCGTCCTCGCCTACGGCGGCAGCAACACCAGAGCGGCCGATGGCAGGTTCGTCCAGCAGGACCGCTTCGACCAGGCGCCTCTCAAGGCCTTCTGGTGCGCGGACGGGAACGCGGACAAGTCGGCGCCCTGCCGGCAGCCGTACAAGAACGTGCTGTTCGGCTCGACCGACATCCGCGCCGACGCCGACGGCGTGCTGCGCAAGGTGCCGATGTTCGTCCAGCCCGACTGCTTCAACGGCGGCTGCCCGAACCACATCCTCAACCCGCTCGGGTTTGCCGCCTACCGCGAGTTCGTCCTCCAGGGCGATCTCAGCAACAGCCCGACCCTGACGGAATCCAACGGCGAGGCCAACTTCGGCACCGCGTGGCCGCAGCCGATGCCGGTCGACTCGACCGGCTCGACGATCGTCAACTTCGGACCTCCCGGCAACTACCAGCTGCACCACCAGTACATCTCCTTCAGCGACGCGGTCTTCGGCTCCTTCTCGAGCGACGCGGTCAAGGGCAAGATCATCCTCATCGGCGACTACTTCCTGACCGGCGTGAACGACCAGGTCACGGTCACGACCAGCGCGGGGGCCGGCGGGGAGCAGATGGCCGGCGTGGAGCTGCACGCCAACGTCCTCCAGCAGCTGCTCGGCGCGCCGGCGCCGAAGTTCCTCTCGCCCGAGGCGCCGGTGGTCGTTCTCCTGGTGCTCCTGGTGGGCGCGCTGGCGATGGCGTTCCTGGTCGCCCGGCTGTCGGTCATCTGGGGGTTCGCCGCGACCGTGCTCGCCCTGGTCGTCTTCACCGTCGCCATCGCCTTCGTCAGCGACGGCGGCGCGTTCGTCCCCGATCTCTTCCATCCGTGGATGACCATCGGCCTGGTGTATTCGGGGGTCACGGCCTACCGCTTCCTCTACGAGGACCGCGAGCGGCGTAAGGTCACCTCGCTGTTCGGCCAGTACCTGAAGCCCGAGATCGTGAGCCAGCTCGCCCGGCAGCGCGGCGGCGTCGAGGACATCATGCGCGGCGGCGAGCGGCGCGACATCACGCTGCTCTTCGTCGACGTCCGCGGGTTCACGTCGATGTCGGAGTCGATGCAGGCCGAGGACGTCACGACGCTGATCCAGATGTACCTGGATCACCTCAGCGGAATCATCTTCACGTGGGACGGCACGATCGACAAGTACGTGGGCGACGAGATCGTCGCCTTCTGGAACGCGCCTCGGGATCAGCACGACCACGCGCTCCTGGCCGTGCGCTGCGCGTACGACATGATCGCCAAGGCCCCCGAGCTCGAGACGCGCCTCCTCGAGAAAGGCCTGCCGCCGATCCGCTGGGGCATCGGCGTCAACACCGGGCCCGCGGTCGTCGGCAACATGGGCTCGCGCAGCCGCCTGCAGTACACGGCGCTGGGCGACACCGTGAACACCGCCGCGCGCTTCTGCGCGAACGCGCCGGCGTTCCACCTGCTGATCGGCCAGCCGACGTATGACGCGGTCAAGGACTTCGTCGCCGTCGACCTCGTGCCCGGCGTGCAGCTGAAAGGCAAGTCCGCCGAGACGTTCCGCATCTACCAGGTGACCGCCATCCGCGAAAACCCGAGCGCCCCCTGGGTGCAGTTCCCGACCGAGATCGCCACCCAGGCGCACCAGCAGCTCACGCAGCAGTTCACCCAGAAGACGATCCTGGCGGCGGGAAACCTCGGCTCGCGCGACATCCTGATCGGCACCGAGGCCGAGCAGGCGCTGGCGGCGCAGGGCGCGCCCGCCAACGGGCAGGACCAGGCCGGCGAATAGCTACCGGATCAGAAAAGCCAGCGTCGCCGCGAGCGAGGTGAACGTCAGCGCCAGCAGCATCACGCCCATGCACCCGGTCGACGCCTTCTTCGCGGCCGGCTTGACCGGCGGCGCGGGGTTGTAGACCGCCTGGATCGGCGGCGGCGAGCCGGTCGGCATCGCCATCGCCGGCAGCGTGCCGGAGGGCAGCGGCGTCGCGCCTGCGCCCGGCGCCATCTTCGACAGGTCGGCGCCCGGTTCGAGGCTCTTCTGCCAGCCGGGGCAGAGCCGGTCGGCCACCCTCGACATCGCCTCGTCGAACTCCTGGCCGCTCTGGTAGCGCTCCTCCGGGCGCTTGGACAGCGACTTCAGGATCACCTCCTCCAGGCGCATGTCGAGGCCGGGCTTGCTCACCGACGGCGGCTTGGGAGGAGCCTGGACGTGCTTGGCCATGAGCGTGAACGGGCCGTCGGCCTCGGTCGCGGTAAAGGGCGGCTGGCCGACGACGAGCTCGTAGAACATGATCCCCGCCGAGTAGAGGTCGCTGCGGCCGTCGACCTTGCTGGAGGCGACCTGCTCCGGCGACATGTACTGCGGGGTGCCGACGGTGGTCCCGGTCTTGGTCGCGGTCTGGGCGGGGCCGCCGGAGTCGTCGGTCAGGCGCGCGATGCCGAAGTCGGCGACCTTGACCGCGCCTTCGTCGGAGAGGAGGACGTTCTCGGGCTTCATGTCGCGGTGGACGATGGCGTGGCGGTGGGCGTAGTCGAGCGCCTGCAGCACGCCGTGCATCACCGCGAAGACCTGCGGCAGCGGGATCTCGCCGCGGTTCAGCCAGTCGCGCAGAGACTTGCCGCGCACGAACTCGAGGACGATGTAGTTGGCGGCACCGATCACCTCCATGTCGTGGAGCTGGACGAGGTTCGGGTGGCTGAAGCGGGCCATCACCTGCGCCTCCTGGAGGAAGCGTTTGAGCGCAGTCGGGTCGGCCGCGGCCGACGGAACGAGCTCCTTGATCGCCACCTCGCGGCCAAGCCCCGGCTGCTCGGCCAGGTAGACGGCGCCCATGCCGCCGCGGCCGAGCTCGCGCTTGACGATGTACTTGCCGATGTGGCGCTCGCCCGCCGGCGACGGGACGGCTGTCGGGGTGTCTGGATACGTCGGCATCATCCGCATCGTCGCCGCGTCCTGGCCTGGGAAAGTGCCCGGCGGCATCGGTGGCGGCATGTCGGGCGGCCCGGGCGGAGCCGGCGGCGTCACACCTCGAGCAGAGTCGGGGGGGTCGCCGGGCGTGGGCGGCATGCCCTGCTCCGGCCGAGCGCCCCCACCCTGACCGGAGTCGGTCATTTCGCCCGGAGACTAGCAGAGTGATTCCCGCTCAGTGACCGCCGGGTGAACTTGTTTCAGGTCTAGCGTTTTGCGGGCTTTCAACAGATAATCTGCGCGCATATCGATCCGCGCTAGATAGGAGGACTTCAATGTCGCAAATGCCGCCCCCGCCCCCGCCCGGATCTCAGGCCCCGATGGGTGGGGGAGCTGCAGCGTCCAGCAGCAACAAGAACCTCTACACGATCTTGGCCTGGGCGCTCTTCCCGCCGATCGGCAGCCTCATCTTCCTTTTCGTAGGCAAGGACGACCCCGACGTCAAGAACAACGCGGCCAACGCGCTCCTCGTCCACGGCGCGATGCTGGCGGTCTACATCATCCTCTGGGTGATCTCGATCATCGTCTGGCCGCTCGCCATCCTGGCCACCATCTGGTGGGTGGTCTGGTTCGTCGTCTGGCTCGTCGGCCTCATCCTGGCGCTGCAGGCCGGCGGCCGCCGCGTCAACTTCCCGGTCTTGGGATCGATGGTCGCGTCGTACGTGCCCGCGGTCGAAGGCTGGGCCAAGTAATCAGCCTCTAACGGCAAGGGCCCCGCCGGCGCGGGGCCCTTTCTTTTTACTCGGCCTGAATCTGCGCGATCGCGCGCTGGATGCCGTCCCGCAGCTCGTCGCGCTCGGTGCGCAGCAGGTTCACCTCGGCGCGCGTCTCGTCGAGCTGGGTGCGGAGCCGGGTCAGCTCCGCCTGCAGCTGCGGCACGCGAGGGTCAGGGCCGCTCGCGCTTCCCCTGGCGTCAGCGAGCTCCATGCGGGCGCGCTCCAGCGCGACTTTCAGGTCACGGCGCTCGGCCAGCAGCTGCTGGACGAGCGAGTCAGCTGGGCCGGCCGGTGGTTTCGACATAGCGGCAGAGACCCGGCTGGAACTCACGGAGGCGCAGGTGTTCCATCTCTCCCCGCAGGTAGCGAGCCTTGCGGTCCAGGCTCTTGACGCCTTTCAGGTTCTCGAACGGGAAGCGGTAGAGCTTGCCCGAGTCGACGAGCAGGCACACCTCCAGCTGCTCGCCATCCTTCTCGATGACCTTCTTGTAGCAGGGCACGGTCCGCCTGGCGATCTCCGCCGTGGAAAAGCCGCCGACGCGTCCCTTGAGCACGTTGAGAGGACTTCGCATGTTCGGAGATGAATGCTAAGCCAGCAGGGAAAGCTGCTCGGGCTCGGGCGGAGGCTCGAGCCGCACCCGGCGGCGATCGCGCACGCCATGCTTCGCGCGGAGCCTGGCGATCTCGCCCAGCGGCACCGCCGCGGTCGCCTGCGGGAGGTAGGCGCCTGTGCGATACATGGCCTCGTACCGCGGCACGAGCTCGGGCCAGTGACGCGCGAGCACGTTCATGAAGTGCTCCCGGGTGCCCGGGCGGAGATGGAGCACATTGCCCCACAGGCCCGTGGCGCCCGCCTCGCGCGCGGCCTTCACCACCTCTTCGATCTGCTCCGGGCGGTCGGAGATGCCGGGCAGGATGGGCGCCATCCCGACGTTCGCCTTGATGCCGGCGGAGACCAGCTTTTCGATGGCGCGCAGGCGCTGCCGGGGCGGCGCCGTGCCGGGCTCGGTCTTCCGCCACACGTCCATGTCGACCGTCGGGATGCTGAAGGTGATCGACAGGTCCGCCCGCCGCGCGAGCGAGCTGAGGACGTCGATGTCGCGGACGATCATCGGCCCGCGCGTGATCATGCCCGTCGGGTTGGCGAAGTCGCGCAGGGCCTCCAGGCACTTGCGCGTGAGGCGGAACCTGCCTTCGGCCGGCTGATAGGGGTCGGTGGCCGCGCCGATGACGACGGTTGCCTTGCGCCAGGACTTCCTTCCGAGCTCCCCGCGAAGGACGGCCGCGACGTTGATCTTCACCCGGATCGTGCGCCCGTAGCGGTCGTCCGAGGGCCGGTCGGCGCGAAGCTCGTAGGCGCGGACGTAGCAGAAGGCGCAGCGGTGCTCGCAGCCCGTGTAGGGGTTCAGCGACCAGTTGAAGCCCATCCCCTTGACCGGGTTGAGGGCGGACTTGCAGATGACCTCTTCGTAGGCGACATCCGCTCGGCGCGGGTCGAGGACGGCCATCCGCGGATTCTAGAACAGATGTTCGCCCTTGCACCATCCGAGTGCCGGCGCCCGGACCCTTCCGGCGCCGAGTGCGCGTCCAGGAGCCGGCTCTCGACCTAGGGGCGGCGCCTCGGGCGCGTCGTCGACGACGGGCAGAAGTCGTTCAGCACGCACTCCTCGCAGCGCGGCCGCCTGGCCACGCATATCCGCCGGCCGTGCAGGATCAGCCGCAGCGACAGCCCTGTCCACTCCTCCGCCGGGACCATCGCGGTCACGTACCTCTCGATCTTCACCGGGTCTTTCGTCTTCACCAGGCCGAGGCGGTTGGTCAGGCGCGTGACGTGCGTGTCGACCGCGAACCCGGGAATGCCGAAGCCGACGCCGAGAATCACGTTGGCGGTCTTGCGGCCAATGCCCGGCAGCTGGACCAGGTCCTCCATCCGCGGCGGCACCACGCCGCCGAACAGCTCGACCAGCTTGCGGCTCGCGGCGATGATCGCGCGAGTCTTCGCGCGGAAGAAGCCGGTCGGCTTGATCAGGGCCTCGACCTGCGCAGGGTCCGCGCCGGCGAGATCCGTGGCTGTCGGATAGAGCTCGAAGAGCCGCGGAGTGACCAGGTTCACCGAACGGTCGGTCGTCTGCGCGGAGAGGATCGTCGCGATCAGGAGCTGGAACGGGTTCGTATGGTCGAGCTCCGTCACCGCCGGGTAGAGATCGCGCAGGCGCTCGCTGGTGAGCAGCGCTCGCGTTCTCGCGCCGCGTGGCGGCGGTGGGAGCTTGGTCCTGGACTTCGCCTTCGGCCTGGCCGGCTTAGGAGGCAAGCAGCTTGCGAGCCGCGGCCGCGATCTGCGCTCCTTCGGCGCGGCCGGCAAGCCGGGCGGTCGCCGATTTCATCACGGCCCCGAATCCCTTCGGGCCGTCCGGCTTGACCTCGGCGATCACGGCCCTCACCTCGGCCTCGACCTCGGCGTCACTCATGCCCGCGGGCAGGTACCCGCGCAGGATCGCCATCTCCTGGTCCTCGCGCTCGGCCGACTCCGCGCGCCCCGCGGATCGGTACACGTCGATCGCCTCCTGGCGCTTCTTGACCTCGCGGCGCAGGACACGAAGCACGAGGTCGTCGTCGATCGAAGAAGGAGCGCCGGGTTCCTTGCTGGCGCGCACGATCTCGCTCTTGAGCAGCGAAAGCGTGCTCAACGCAACCTCGTCACGCCGCCTTCGAGCCTCGACCACGTCGCTTTCGATGCGCTCGAAAAGTGGCACGTCGGCGATTGTCACACATGGACCGATCCCTGATAATCGGCGCCTATGCCCGTGTACATCCTCGCCGGACCGGCGGTGGCGCTGATCGGCATCATCTCGATCTTCTTCGTGATGCGGCGCCGCGCCGTCGACAAGCGATCGATGTACTCATCGCGCCGGTCCCAGATCGAGCGCAAGGTTCGGGCCGCCCGCCAGCGCACCCTCGCGCCGCACGGCCGCGGCGACAAGGCGCCGACCGCGGAGGAGATCGCCGCCGCCGCGCCCATGACCTCCGCTCCGGCCTACCCGGCCCCCGCGTACCAGGCGCCGGGCGCGCTCCCGCCGCAGGCCTGGGAGATGGGCGCATCGCCGGCGGCCCCCGCCTACGAGCCCCCGGTCCCGGCGCCGACTTACGAGCCGCCGCCCCCGGCGCCGGGCGAAACGGCCGCGCCGCCGGCCCCGATGACCGAGCCGGTCTGGACCCCGGCCCCCGCCGAGCCGGTGTGGACGCCCGCGCCCGCGGCCGACTTCACCCCCGCGGCGCCGCCGGCCCAGCCCGCGGCGGCCGAGGAGCCCCTCACCCCGGCGGGTGGTGGCGCCTCCTGGTCGATCGTCGGCGCCGACGTCCCCGCCTCCCCGCCTGGAGCCCCCGCCAAAGGCAAGGACAAGAAGAAGGACAAGGGCAAGGAGAAGGAGAAGGTCGCGGCCGGCAGTCCGTGGCAGCTCGCGTCCGGCGACGCTCCCTCCGAAGGTAGGGATGAGGAGGAGGTCAAGCGGCCGGGCGCCGCGATGGCGATCGTTCAGTACGCGGTGCTGGTCGTGGGTCTCGTGATGGTGCTCATCGGCGTCCTCGTCATGGTCGCCAACTCCAAGGTCACCTGACCCCGCTCCTCACCAGGGTCGCCGCCAGCCTGCGCCCGCCGTCGTCCATCACCGTGCGCGCGAGCATCACCTCGTAGCCCAGGTTCGAGATCGGCGGCTGCAGCGCCCGATCCACCTCGTCGAGGACGAAGACCGACGCGATGTCTCGGTAGCGGCGGGCCACCTCGACCGGCGATGGTTCGAGGCCGACCGCCCGCATCATCTCCACGGTCGGTCCTTTCAGCGCTGAGCCCGCGACGATCGGCGACACGACGATGGTGCGCTCGCGGCGAACCACCTGGCGCACAACGTGAACTATGGGGTCGACCGAGATCAAAGGGTTCGACGGTCCGATGACCACGAGGTCGGCTTCGTCCATGGCCGCGACGGCTGCGGGCGAAGGCCGGGCCGCTTCCAGACCGTCAAACGCGATGGCCTCGAGCGCCGGCTGCAGCCTTTCGCGCACGAAGTATTCCTGGAAGCTGAGGTTGCCTTTCGCCGTGAGGAAGCGCGTGCGCACGCGCCCGTCGGTCATGGGCACCACGCGCGACTCGACGCCGAAACGGCGGCACAGCTCGAGCGTCGCCTCGGTCAGCGTCGCCCCGGAAGCGATGAGGCGACTGCGCAGCAGGTGGGTCGCGAAGTCGCGGTCTCCGATGCGAAACCATGCCGGCTCCCCGAGCCGGGCCAGCGCGTCCAGGGCTTCGAACGTCTCGTCCTTCTGCCCGTAGCCCGCCGCCTCGTTGAAGACTCCCGCCAGCCGGTAGATCACGGCGTCGACGTCCGGGCACACCAGCAGACCCCAGAACTCTTCGTCGTCGCCGGTGTTGGCGATGACGGTGACGCGGCTCGGCGCGAGCTCGGCGGCAAACCCGGCCGCGAGCTTGGCGCCGCCCGTGCCACCGGCGAGGACGACCACCTTCATCGGAAGAGGTCCTCGTCCGCGGGCCGGATCATGTCGCGCCCGTCGCCGTCCGCGGCCGTGGGCTCGAGACCGCGCACGATGACCGCGGGGGTGCGGTTCGTCTTCCCCATCACCAGGCCGGCCGCCGAGGCGATGTCGTCCGCGACCGCGAGCACGGTGGCGTGCAGGTCCTTGCCCGAGTCGTCGAGCGTCCCGCGCAGGTCGACAACCGCGGGCGCGCCTGCGATCCCGAGCGCGACGTTGACGATGCCGACGCGCCAGGGCCGGCCGAAGGTGTCCGAGATGATCACTCCCACCTCCGCGCCCGTGAGCCGGCTCAACGCTTCGCGCAGCGACCGCGCGCTGGCGTCCGGATCGTCGGGCAGCAGGGTCAGCACGTCGTCGCCGGGAACGTTCGAATGATCGACGCCGCCGTTGGCGCAGACGAAACCGTGCTTCGTCTCGGTGATCAGCACGCGATCCGCGCGCACGACGCGCACGCTCTCGTCGAGCACGACCTGCACCACGCGAGGGTCGGGCGCGGCGATCAGACGCGTCGCGATCTGCTTCGCCTCTTCGGACGCGACCACGCCGGCGAGCCGCCTGATGCGGCCCTCGGCTTTGGACACGATCTTCTGCGCGACCACGAGCACGTCGCCGTCCTCCAGGGTCGCGTGGGTGGCGATCAGCCGAGCCAGGTCATCGCCCGGATGGACCTCGGGCAGGCCCTCGACCGCGAGGACCTCGACGCGCCTCACACGGCGCGCCGCAGGCGTTCCAGGTCTTCAGGCTCGTCCAGGTCGAGCGCCATCTCCGCCGACTCGTGGAGCAGAAAGCGCACGCCGCGGCGCTCGGCGTCGTGCCGGAAGAGCGTCAGCGAGTCACCGCCGAAGTGCAGCTGGATCACGCCCGGCGGGCGCAGGTAAAGCGCGTTCGTGCCGCCGCGCCCGATGGCGGGCACGGCGACGACCACCTCTCCGTCCTCGGCTTCGGCCGCCTTCAGCAGCTCGCGGATCGCACGCCGCTGCACGAAGGGAAGGTCGCTCGAGAGCAGCAGCACCGCTTCCGCGCCATGCTCGAGCGCGTACGCGATGCCGCGGCGAGCCGCGGTGTTCTGTCCCTCGGGCCTCGGCTCGACGATGAAGTCCGCGCCCAGCTTGCGCGCCACCTCGCCCGCCTCCTCGCTGCCCGCCACGACGAGGCGGTGCTCACCTGCGGCCGCGGCGCGAATCGCGCGCTGCGCGTTGCGCCTGGCGAGCGCGCGCCGCCGGCGCGGATCCAGGGCGGGCCCGAGCCGCTGCTTGGCCGAGCCGAAATCCTTGACCAGGACGACGACCCAGGTGGCGCTCATCCGTCTCCCCATCTGTCGCGCAGGCGCGGAAGGATCTGCGACGCGTAGAGGCTGATGAAGCGCGACTGGTCCTCGCCGGGATGGTGGAACACGAGGTGTGTGAAGCCGAGCTCGAGATACGGCCGCAGCTGCTCGACGTGCTGTTCCGGATCGCTCGACACGAGCCACCGCTTGTGCGCGTAGGGCTCGGCCTCCTTGGCCAGGCGCTCCATCTCGCGCGGGTCGTTGACGTTGGCCTTGCTCTCGGCGGGAAGAGCGAGCGCGGCCCAGATCTTCGTGTCCTCCATCGCGCGCCGATGATCGGAGTCGTACGAGACCTTGACCTCGATCACCTTGTCGAGCGCCCCGGCATCCTTGCCTGCCTCCCTGGCGCCATCGGCGAACGAGGGCAGCAGCTGATCGCGGTACAGCTCCATGCCCTTGCCTGATGTGCAGATGAGCCCGTCGCCCGCGCGGCCCGCGTACTTCGCGACCTGCGGCCCGCCCGCGCCGATGTAGATCGGCACCGGCTGCTCCGGCCGGTCGTAGATGGTCGCGTTGACCGTCCTGTAGTACTCGCCTTCGAAGTTCACCGACTGCTCCGACCACAGCTGCCGCATGAGCCGCACCGCCTCACGCAGGCGCGCGAAGCGCTCTTTGTTGTCGGGCCACGCGACGCCGAGCGCGCCTTCGTTCAGGTGTTCGCCCGTGCCCAGACCGCAGATGACGCGACCCGGGTGCAGGGATCCGAGCGTGCCGAAGGCCTGGGCGACGATGGCCGGGTGGTAGCGGAAGGTCGGGGTGGTGACGCTCGTGCCGAGGAGGATGCGGTTCGTTCTCTCCCCGGCGGCGCCCAGCCACGCGAACGCAAACGGCGCGTGCCCGTCGGAGTGGCGCCACGGCTGCAGGTGATCGCTGACGAACACGCTGTCGAAACCGGCGTGCTCGGCCTCGATGGCGAAGTTCAGCAGCTCACGGGGCGCGAACTGTTCCGCCGAGGCCTTGTAGCCGAGTCGGAGCACAAACTACTTAACTGGTGGCTGGAAGTAACGCTTCCAGCTGAACGCGATTCCTCCGATGGCGGCGGCCACGATCACGACCAGCAGCGCGATGACGCTCTTGCCGCCCGCGTCGGCCACGAGCAGCACGAGCGCGGCGACCGCGAGCAGCATCATCGCCACGAGCACGATCGCACGGTGGAGCTTCACTGCTGCAAGGATAGCCGCGGCCGATGAGCGAACCTGAGATCGTCCGCCTGCGGTCCGTGGCCTCCACGCAGGAGGTCGCGCGACCCCTGCCGATCGGCTCGATCGTGGTCGCGGACCATCAGACGGCCGGGCGCGGAAGGCTCGACCGCACCTGGACCGCTCCCCCGGGCAGCGCCCTGCTGGCGTCGTTCGTGCTCGCGCCGAACCCGCTCATAAGCCTCGCCGCCGGAGTGGCCGCGGCCGAGGCTTGCGGCGACGCCGTGCTGCTCAAATGGCCGAACGACCTGATGCTCGACGGCCGCAAGCTGGGCGGAATCCTCGTCGAGATGACCGGCGCGAAAGCCGTCGTCGGCATCGGCATCAACCTGACCTCGGCGCCCGAGGGGGCGGCGCGCATCGACCGCGATCGAGACGAGCTGCTCGACGCGATTGCCGCACGGCTGCGCCGGTGGTCCCAGGCTGCCGCCCCGGACGTGGTTCAGCGCTGGCGCGAGCTGTCGGAGACGATCGGCAGGCGGGTTCGCGTCGAGCTGCCAGGCCGGGTCATCGAGGGCACCGCGACGGACATCGCCGAGGACGGGTCACTGATCGTCGCGGGTGAGCGCATCTCCGCGGGCGACGTCATCCACCTTCGGGGTTGACCGCGCGATAGGCCAGCTCGGGCAGCACCTCTCCCGAGCGCCCGTGGATGACGACCTCGGCCAGGCTGTCGTAGGGAGTCGGCTCGGCATTGACGACGATCAGCGGCGCGCCTGAGCGCAGGGCGACCAGCGGAAGCTCAGCCGCCGGATACACGACCAGCGACGAGCCGACGATCAGCATCACGTCCGCCTGCGCGGCCAGCGCCTCCGCCTCGGCGACGGCGCCGGCCGGCATCGCCTCGCCGAACAGCACGACCGTGGGCTTGAGGAATGCGCCGCCGCAGACCCGGCACCGCGGCGGCATCTGGAACTCGAGCCGCCGCTGCACGTCGACCCGCGGCTCGCGCGTCCCGCAGTCGAGGCACTGCACCGTGCGGCCCGAGCCGTGGAGCTCGATGACGCGCTCGCTGCCCGCGTCCTGATGCAGGCCGTCCGTGTTCTGGGTCACGACCGCGACCAGGTGACCGGCCCGTTCGAGCCCGGCGAGCGCGTAGTGCCCGGGGTTCGGCTCGGCGGCCAGGACGGCCGGCCCGCGCTCCCGAGCGACCGCCCAGTACGCCCCCGGGTCGGCCATGAACGTGTCGATGCTCGCGACCTTGATCGGGTCGTACTTGTTCCACAGGCCGCCCTCGCCGCGGAAGGTCGGTATGCCGCTCTCGGCGGAGATGCCCGCGCCCGTGAGGGCGACGGCCGTGCGTGCGCCCGCCAGCAGCTCGGCTGCCCTGACGATGCGCATCGAGGCCTGCAGTTCCATCTGCGCCTTCCATAATGCGTGGACCCATGAGGCGCCGGATCACCGTTTTCGCCGCGCTGGCGGTGCTGAGCGCGGTCGTCGCCGTGGCAGCCACCGCGGCCGTGCTCTCCGAGCGTGGCTCGGGCCGGCCGGTGCTGCTGACCATCTTCGTCGGGACCGCAAACCTCCAGCGCGGCGCCGCGCCGGCGGCGCCGGCGCGCAGCGGCGACTTGTTGGGGGACGGCGACGCGGTCACGACCGGCGCCGACGGCAAGGCTTCGCTGACCTATCCCGATGGCAGCGTCACGCGGCTCGACTCGAGCACGCATGTCCTCGTCCACGTCACGCAGTCCGGCGGCTCGGTGCGGACGCGCCTCGTGCAGTCGGCGGGCCTGACGTGGAACTCGGTCAGGCATCTGCTGGGTGGAAGCAGCTTCAAGGTCAGCGGCCCCAACAGCAGCAGCGCCGAGGTTCGCGGAACTCGGTTTGGGTTCTACGTCGAGCACGATGCGAAAGGCAACCCTGTCATCTGGATCGACGTCTATGACGGCGCCGTCGGCGTCAAGGGTGCATTGGGCGGCGAAGTGCTCGCGAAGGCAGGCCAGCGCGTGACGGTGCGCCCGCAATCCGCGCCGACCCAGCCCGTCCCGATTCCGACCGGCGACCTGCGCCTGTCCTTCACGGTTTTCAATCAGACCATCGAAGCGGTCACCGCCACGCCGTCGGCCTTCGCTTCGGGAACGCTGAGCTCGGGAAGCAGCACGACATTCGCCTTCGACTCAGATGGCAAGCACGACCTGCAGTTCGTGCTCGGCTGGCCGGACCTCGCGGGATCGACGTTCGCCATGACCGTCGTGGCGCCCGACGGCAGCGTCTTCGAGCAGACCCAGGCGCAGCGCCCGCCGATCATCATCGTGTCCGATCACGCCCTTGCGGGAACGTGGCTGGTCACGGTCCGCGACATCGCGTCGTCACAGCCCCAGCCATGGTGGGTGATCATCGGCAGGAGCTGACGGGCGCTCGGTATCCTCAACCGTCGATGAGCGTCCTCGAGTCCAGGCGGACGCTCTTCATCTACATGGCCGCCGGCGCGGCGTTCGCCGGCCTGGCGGCGCGAGGCCTGCTGGTACCGCTGTACGCCCACGACCTGGGCGCAAATCGGTTCGAGGTCGGTGCGCTCTTCTCGGTCTCCACGCTGGCGGCCGCGGTCCTCTCCCTGCCGTCGGGCCTGCTCATCGACCGCTTCGGCGCGCGGGCGCTGATGTGGTCATCGCTCGCGCTGTTCGCGGTCTCGCAGATCGCCACCGCCATGACCACGAGCATCCCGCTGCTGTTCGTCTGGCAGGTGGCGGGCGGGCTGTCGGGCGGCGCGCAGAACGCGACGCTGTTCAGCGCGGTGATGGAGTCGGTGCCGGCCAACCGCCTCGGTCGCTCGGTCGGGTGGCTCACGTTCGCGATGCAGGCCGGCTTCTTCATCGGGCCGTCGGTGGCGGGCGTGGCGCTGGCGCTGCTCAGCGTGCGCACCGACATCGCCGTCACCACGCTTCTCCTGCTCTTCGCCGTGCCCGGCGCGCTCAGCGCGACCCAGACGCGCCAGACTCACCGCGGCTTCGCGCTTGCCGGGCCGCTGCGCGCGCTCTTCGGCCAGCGCGCCTTCGTGCCGGTGGTCATCGGCCTGGTCGCGGCCACGCTCGTGTGGGGCACCGTGGGCGCCTTCCTGCCGATCTTCGGCCGCGAGGCACTGGGCCTGCCGAGCTCGCAGGTCGGGTTCCTCCTGGCCGTCCAGGCCGTTGCCAACGGGCTGGCCCGGCTGCCGGCGGGTCGCATCGTCGACCGGGCGGCGCACCGCTGGCCGATCGTCCTGGTGGGCGTCGTCGTCTGGTCCGCCGCGGCGGTCGTGCTCGGTCACCTGACCGGCTTTCTCGCGCCGGCGATCCTGATGGTCATCGCCACGCCCTTCATCGCCCTGGCCTACGTCGCCATCGGCACCGTGTTCGGCAACCTGTCCGCCGCGTCGACCCGCGGCGTGACGATGGGCGCCTACGGGGCGGTCCTCTTCCTCGCCCTGGCCATAGGGCCGCTGGTGTTCGGCCCGCTGGTGCAGGCGGACGGCTACGCCGCCGGCTTCACCGCCTGCGCCGTCGTCGCTACCGCGCTCGGCCTCGTGATGGCCGCGCTGAACGCCGAGCCGCTGCGCCGCCGTGCCGAGATCCGGCTTCCGCCCGCGACGCCCGGGACCTGAAGTAGTCGTCGACGATCTCGCGGTGGCTTGGGAAGGCGAGCGGCGGCAGTCCGTCGGCGCCGTAGAACGCGACCTCCGACATCTCGCTGCCGGGCACCATCGCCTCGCCCTCTGACAGCCGCGCTTCGTACGCGACCCCGACCATGCTGGGCGCGGCCGTCTTGGCGATGTGATAGACGCCGATCAGGCGCGTGATCTCGACTTGCGCGCCGATCTCTTCGCGACACTCGCGGCGCGCCGCGTCGGCCGGCGCCTCGTTCTGGTTGACGAACCCGCCGGGCAGGCACCACAGCCCGCGCCCGGGATCGATCGAGCGCCGGCCGAACACGACCTCGTCTCCGCGCGTGACCACGACCGAGGTCACGACCTTCGGATCTCGCCACAACACGAAGTCGTCGTTCGGGCACGCCTCGAGGACCTGGCCTTCGATCTCGCGCGGCACGAGGACCGCGCCGCAGTTGACGCAGTGGTGAGGCACGCCCCCAAGCGTAGCCTCGAGCCTCGGGCTACTCCCGCTGGCCCGCCGCGACGGCCTTCATGTCGGCCGCGCGCACGGTGTTGCGACCCGCCTGCTTGGCCGCGTACAGCGCCTGGTCCGCCTTCTCGAGAAGAAAGGAGAACTGCGACTCGTCCTCGCTCGCGGCCACGCCGATGCTGATCGTCAGCCTCAGGTCACCGGGGAACTTGGCGGCCTCGACCTGCGCGCGGATTCTCTCCGCCAGCGTCATCGCCCCGGCCTCGTTGGTCTCGTGGAGGATGAGCCCGAACTCCTCCCCGCCGTAACGCGCGGCGACGTCGGACTCGCGCTTGCACGACACCAGGATCTTGCCGAGCTCCGCGAGCACCGTGTCCCCCTGCAGGTGGCCGTAGGTGTCGTTGACGAGCTTGAAGTGGTCGATGTCGATCATCAAGAAGGCGAGGCCCTTGTGGTGGCGGCGCGCCCGCTGCATCTCCTGCAGGAACCGCTGCGCCATGTAGCGGCGGTTGGGCAGCTTCGTGAGCTCGTCCGTGAGCGCGTTCTCCTCCTGGGCCTGGAAGAGCTGCGCGTGGCTGATGGCCATGGCCGCCTGCGCGGCTACGCCAAGAAGGAGCTCCACCTGGTCCTCGCGGATCTCGCGGCTGCCGTTGAGGTACAGCTCGAAGGCCCCCATCAGCTGGCCCGACCTCTGCACCGGCACCACCAGCACGTGGGATGGGTGGCCGCCGCCTTCCAGGCCAGGAGCGTGCTGGGCGTCCAGGGGCACGACCAGCGGACGCGCTTCGGCGATCACGGAGCGCAGCGGCTCCTCGTCCAGCTTGCGGCCGGCGCCCTTGGCGTTGTGGGTGAGGTTGTAGTCCGCCTGGCGGCGCATCTCGGCCTTTCCCGGCGTCACCAGGTACATCGCGCCCGCCACGGCGCCCAGGAGCCGCCCCGCCTGCGTCAGGGCGACGTTCAGGACGTCGCTCAGGGCCAGCGACGAGTTGACCGCCTCCGCCACCTTCAGGAGCAGGTCCGCCTGGTGGCGTGACCCGCTCTGCTCCGCGAGCGCCTGCTCGAGCTCCCGGGTGGTCCCGCGCAGGCGGATCATGGCGAGGGTGAGAAGCCCCAGCGCGACCACGAGCAGCACCGTGGCGACGAGCAGAACAGCGGAGAGGGCCAAAGCTGAAATAGGTTAACGCTCGACCCTGGCGATCGGGTCCAACGGAGCGAGCGTCTATACTCGGTCGAACTGGAGCCCACCTCTTTCGACGACCTCGCTCTGGGCGGCGAGTGGACGACCCGCCGCCGCAGCATCTCGGAATCTGAGATCGCACTGTTCGCCGCATTGGCCGGCGACTTTTCCCCCCTCGCCGTCGACACGACCTCGGCCGGAGGCACGCGCCAGGCGCCCCCCGCGCTGCTCGTGGCGATGGCGGTCGGTCTCGGATCCATGGACACGCCCATCCCGCAGATCGCCGCCTGGGAGTGGGTGAACTGGAAGTTCCCGAAGGCGGTGCGCGCCGGCGAGACGATCTACGCCCGCTGGACGCTCACCCAGAAGCGGCCACCGGTCCACGGCTCGCCGTCGGCGATCGCGGTCTGGCGGGTCGACGTGCACACGGCCGACGGAGAGGTCTGCGCGGAGGGAGAGATCGGCGCCAGCGTGTTCCGGCGCACCTCCGCGGCGCAGCCCGCGGAGCGGGCCGCCGAGCCGGTCGCCACCGGTCCGAGGCGGCGCCGCAGGCGGCGCGGCGGCGGGGCGGCCGAGACGGCGGCGGCTCCGGCAGCGCCGGCGCCCAAGCCGGCGGCGGCCCCGAAGCAGGCGCCCACGTCTGACCGGACCCCCGGCAGCTCACGCCGCAGGCGCCGCAAGCGCAGCGGCCCGCCCGGCAACGGCAACGGGGGCGGCGACCACCCGGAGCCAAGCCCGCAGCCGGAGCCGGCTCCGGCCCCCGTGACCGCGGCGCCACCGGCGCCCGCGCCCGCCGCCCCGGCATCGGCGAGCCCGCTGCGGGCCGTGATGCGGAGGCTGCGCCGGAGCTAGAGGCCCGGCGCCTCCATGGCTTCGATGTGCTCGATGACGCGCCGGGTCAGCTGCGTCGGCGTCGAGGCGCCGCTCGTCACGCCAACCCGCGAGGCGCCGCGGAACCATTCCGGGTCCAGGTCCTCGAGGCTGTCGACGAGATACGCCGGCTTGCCGCCGAGCTTCTTCACGACCTCGACCAGGCGCAGCGAGTTGGACGAGCGCGGGCTGCCGACCACGATCACCAGGTCGACCAGCTTGGCCGCCTCGACCGCGGCCTCCTGCCGCTCCTGCGTCGCGCGGCAGATCTCGTTGTGCACCTCCGCCTGCGGGTAGCGCGCCTTGACCCGACCGATCAGGTCCTCCGTGTCCCAGACCGAAAGCGTGGTCTGGCACGTCACGGCGACGCGGTCGCCGTGGATGTCGAGCGCGTCGATGTCCTCGGGGTCCTGCACCAGGTGCACCTTGCCGGGCGCCTCGCCGACGACGCCCTCCGGCTCGGGGTGGCCCTTGCGGCCGATGTAGACGACCTCGTAGCCCTTGCGCGCCAGGTCGGCGACGAGCTCGTGCGTGCGGACCACGTCCGAGCACGTCGCGTCGACGGCCCTCAGGCCGAGCTCGGCGGCCCGCGCCTTCACCTGTGGCGAGACGCCGTGGGCGGTGAAGATGACCGTGCCGTCCTTGATCTGCTCCAGGCCCTTGAGCCGGTCGGGCGGGTCGACGAGCGCGATGCCCTGCTGCTGCAGGTCGTCGGTGGCGTGGGTGTTGTGGACGAGCATCCCGAGCATGCGGACAGGGCCGTCGGTCTCCTCCCGGACGCGCCTGGCGATGCGGAAGGCGTCGACGACGCCGTGGCAGTAGCCCCTCGGGGTGATCTTGAGGACTTCCATGACCGCTTCGACTCTACGAGTTAAACGCCCGCGAACAGGTCCGGTTCCGGCAGCGGTGAGCCCGGCTTGCCACGCGCCAGCTGGTAGTACTCCGTGCCGAACACCACCTCGTAGGCCTGTTCGGGGATCTTGGCGAACCAGGAGTTGGGGTCGTTCTGGCTCAGGTGCGCCTGAAAGGCCTGGCGCTTGCGCGCGATGTACGGCGTGACGTCGAGCCTGGTGGTCACCTTCTCGTCAGGCGTGCCCTCCACGGTCATGTCGGGGTTCTGCTGCGCGCGCATCTCGTCCGTCATCTGCGACATGAACGCCTGCATCAGGGAGCGCGGGAGGGCCGTGTAGTAGACCTTGCGCGGCGTCCAGGAGTCGGAGGCGCGCAGCATGCGGTCCAGCGCGGCGTTCGTGACGTGGTGGATCTTGACGTGGTCAGGGTGCCCGTACATGCCGTCCTCGTCGAACGTGACCACCACGTCGGGCCGCTCCTCGCGAAGGACGGCGACGAGACGGTCGGCGGCTTCGTCCGGCGGTGCCTGGTGAAAGGAGCGCGGGTCGTCGTTGTCGGCGGTGCGCACCATGCCCGAGTCGCGGTAGCCCATGAACTCGAGCCGGTCGATGCCGATGACGCGGGCGGCATCCTCGAGCTCCCTGGTCCTGATCTCCCCCAGGCGCGGGCGCGAGGCCGCCTCGTCCATGTTGTAGATCTCGCCGACCTCGCCGCGCGTCGCCGTGACGAGCACGACGCGGTGGCCGTCCGCCTTCGCTTTCATCATCGCGCCGGAGCTCATGCCTTCGTCGTCCGGGTGCGCGAACGCGAGGAGAAGTGTCGCCATCTATCCGAGTAACAGCTCGGCGAGGCGCGCGATTCCGCCCTGGCCGGGACGCGGGATGGTGACGTTCCGCGCCGCGGCGATCACCTCCGCGGGCGAGCCTTCGACGGCGACGCCCAACCCGGCCCACTCGAGCATCGACGCATCGTTGCGTCCGTCGCCAGCCGCGGCGATCGCCGACCGCGGCACACCCAACCGTGCGGACAGGAACCGCAACGCATGCGACTTGTCGGTGGCGATCGTGGTGAACTCGAGGTAGCGAGGCAGGGACGTCGCCGCATTGAGGCGCCCGCGCCAGAGCTCGCGCACGTCCGGGAGGATCCGCTCCAGGTATTCCGGCGCCGCGATGATCAGGACTTTCGGCGTGGTCGGGCCGATGGCCTGGTCGAGGTCCGCGACGAGGTGGATCTGCATGCCGGCATGGTCGCCGTACTCCTCCGCTTCGGGCCGGTCGCGCTCGACCAGCAGCTGGTCGTCGCGGTAGGCCTGGATGTGCAGGTCTCGCTCCCGGGCGAAGCGCACGACCTCCATCGCAAGATCGTGCGGCACGCCCTCGTCCAGCAACTTTTCACCGCTCGGCAGCCGGACCTCGGCGCCCTGGTAGACGATCATCGGGCCCTGCAGTCCAAGCCGCTGTGCCCAGGGCAGCGCGCCGGGAAACGGCCGGCCCGTCGTCGCGACCACCGTCACTCCTCCGGCCTTGATCCGCTCCAGCGCAGCCAGGTCGTCGTCCGCCACGTGGAGCCGGCTGTCGAGAATCGTGCCGTCCAGGTCCAGCCCCAGGAGGCGGTAATGGCCCGCTATCGGTGGACTTCCGGGTTCAGCGCGTTGGGCGGCTTGCCGCCGCGCACCGCCGTCGCCATGTTCCGCGCGGCCATCGCCGACATCTCCGAGCGGGTTCGGGTCGTGGCGCTGGCGATGTGCGGCGCGAGCACGACGTTGTGCAGCGCGACCAGGCCGGGATGGATCGCGGGCTCGCGCTCGTACACGTCCAGCCCCGCGCCCGCGATGCGGTGGCTCTTCAGCGCTTCGACCAGCGCCGCCTCGTCGACGACCGGGCCGCGCGACGTGTTGACGAGGATCGCGGTCGGCTTCATCTGCGCGAACTGCGCCGTGCTGAACAGGTGCTGCGTCTCCTTCGTGAGCGGCACGTGGATGGAGATGAAATCCGACTCCGCGAGCAGCCGCGGCAGGTCGACGTGGGTCGCGCCGAGCTGCTGCTCGACCTCGCGCGGCAGCGGGTTCACGTCCGAGTACAGCACGCGCATGTTGAAGCCCTTCGCGCGCCGGGCGACGCCGCGCCCGATGCGCCCGATGCCGACCACGCCGAGCGTCGCGTCGTGCACGTCGGCGCCGAGCATCATGTCGATCTCCCAGCCGTGGTAGTTGCCCTGGCGGGTGAACGCGTCGGCCTGCACGATGCGGCGGGCGACGGCCATCAGGAGGGCGAACGCGAAGTCGGAGGTGGCGTCGTCCAGCACGCCCGGCGTGTTGGTGACGTAGACCTTGTTGGCGGTCGCCGTCGCCACGTCGATGTTGTCGTAGCCGACGGCGACGTTGCTCACGCAGCGCAGGCCTGGCGTCGAGAGCACGACCGGGCCGATCGGGTCCTTGAGGTGGCTGACGATGCCGACACAGCCTTCCGCCGCGGCGCGGATGTTCTGCTGGTCCAGCGGCCGGTTGGACGCATAGCTGATGACCTCGGCCGCCTCGGCGAGGATCGCCGGGCCGGGGTCGAGGATCGGATGCATGAGAAGAACCCGCGGCAGGCTCATGGGTTGAGGCCCAGTTCGCCGGCGATCGGCTTGAGGGCGTCCCGGACGTTCTCCACGTGCTCGTCGAAGGGTATACCCAGCGACTCGGCGCCCGCGACGAGCTCCTCGCGGTGCACACCCCGCGCGAAAGCCTTGTCCTTCATCTTCTTGCGCACCGTGCTCGGCTCGACCGCGCTCAGCGACTTGTCCGGCTTCACCAGCGCGCACGCGATGATGAACCCGCACATCTCGTCGACCGCATTGAGCGTCTTGCGGATGAGGGTGTCGCGCGGCACGTCGAGGTAATCGGCGTGCGACGCGATGTCCTGGAGGATGTCCTCGGGCCATCCCTTCTCCCGCAGCATCTCGATGCCGCGCCGCGGGTGCTGCTCCGGCGTCGGCCCCGACTCGTAGTCCCAGTCGTGGATCAGGCCGAGCACGCCCCAGCGCTCCTCGTCCTCCCCGAACTTGCGCGCGTAGAAGCGCATCGCGGCCTCCACGCTGCGCATGTGCCGGCGCAGCTGCTCCGACTGCGTGAGCGACTGGACCAGCTCCCAGGCCTCGTCACGGGTCGGCGTCGTCGAGGACAACTTCAGACGATCTCCTTCAGAGCCTGCAGCAGCCGCTCGTGCTGCGGCCGCGTCCCGATGGTGATTCGCAGCCAGCCTGCGATCGGATCGAGATCGTAACGGCGGACGAGGATTCGCTGCTCGCGGAGGGCGTCGGCGACCGCCGCCCCGCCCTGCGCGCCGGGCGGTCGCACGAACACGAAGTTGGCGTGCGAAGGCGACGAGTCGAAGCCGAGGCCGGCCAGCCGCCCGCCGAGCCACTCGCGCTCGGAGACGACGTGCTCGACGATGCGGCGGTGGTGATCCTCGTCTTCGATCGCGGCCACGGCCGCGGCGATCGCGAGCCGGTTGACGTTATAAGAGTCCTTGACCGCGTCGAGGTCGGCGATGAGCTCTGCGCTGCCCACGGCGAAGCCGGTGCGCATTCCCGCCAGCGCATATGACTTGGACAGAGTGCGCAGGATCAGCAGGTTGCGGTGCCGGCTGAGCAGCGCCAGCAGGTGCCGCGGCGCGAAGTCGACGTAGGCCTCATCGAGCACGACAACCCCGCGCGACACCTCGATCGCCCGCTCGACCTCCGCGGCATCGGTCCACGTGCCCGTGGGCGAGTTCGGGTTGACGATGAACTTCAGCGGCGCGGGGTCGTAGGCGAAGGCGTCGGTCCACCGGAAGCCTTCCTCCGACGCGTGCGGCGCCGCGGTCGCCTCGTGGATGCGGCAGAGCGGTTCGAGCAGCGGGTAGGTCGGAGTCGAGTACGCCACGCGGTCGCCCGCGCCCGCGAAGGCGCGAAAGCACATTTCGATCAGCTCGTCGCCGCCGTTGCCGAGCGCGACCTGGTCGGGCGCGACGTCCAGGTGCGCGGCGATCGCGCGCCGGGCGGCGGCCGCCGTCGGGCTGGGGTAAAGACGCAGCGACTCATCAGCCGCCTTCTGGATCGCTTCGAGCACCTTTGGCGACGGCGGCAGCGGCGACTCGTTGGTGTTGAGCTTCACCCAGTCCTCGCCGTCCGGCGGCTGCTCGCCGGGGAGGTACGGCCGAAAGTCGCGGAGCGACCTCTTCAGGAAGCGCGACGGCATTACCGAGGCCCGCCGCGAGAGGAACGCCGGCTCCTTGGCGCCCGGGCGGCCGATACGCGCGTCAGGGGGCCCGGCGTGCCGTCGTCGCGCATCCACAATGCGCTCCTCGTCGCGCCACCCCTTCCTTCGTCTCGGCTCGCCCGGATCGCCAATTAGCTCGCCGCTCCCTCTCGGCGGGCCTCGAGAAGGAATGTCTCCAAAGCGAGCCGCGGGCTCACGTTCTGCTCCAGGTAGCCGAGCGTGTCGTAGGACAGCTCGACGAGGCGCGCCCACCGCCCCTGCTCGCGGCCGCGCGATGCGAGCATCCGCCGGCGCAGCTCCACCTGCCAGCTGGCCACGGCGAACACCGCAGGGTCTTCGACCTCGCCCTCGGTTCGCCGCCACGCCATCTGCGCCGCATCGAGCTCCGCTGCCACGTGCAGAGGGACGTCCGCCGGCGCGCCGAAGACCTCGGTGAGGCGGCGCGTCCAGTCGCGATGCTGCTCGATGACCGCGTCGTCGCCCGCCACCCGCACCGCCCAGCCCGGCCGCCCGCGCGCGAGGTCTGCCAGCAGGCGAGCATGCTCGGCGTCAACGCCGCGCGCGAGCAGCAGCTTCTCGATCTGCGGCGCCGGCACCGGGTGGAAGAAGATCCGCCGGCAGCGCGAGACGATCGTCGGCAGCACCACGAACGGGTTGAGGCTCGGCGTCGTGAGGATGATCACCCGGTGCGGGTGCGGCTCCTCGAGGGTCTTGAGGAGCACCGCCTGGTTCTGGTCGAGCAGCCGGCCGACGTTCTTGATCATCGCCACGCGCCGGGTGCCGACGGCCGGCTTGAGGTTCAGGAACGTCTGGAACGTGACCTCGTGGTACTCCGGCGGGTCGGTGGGGTCGAGCTTGACCTCTTTGATCTTCAGGACCTTGTTGCGGTCGTCGAACCAGTAGTCCGGGTGGCGCCGCAGCGGCGCTTCGGGCAGGAGGCGGGCGGCGAGCTCCTGCGCGACCGTCCACTTGCCCAGCCGCGCCTCGCCGACGAAGAGGTAGGCGTGGGCGAGGCGGTCGCGCTCGACGTCGGCGCGAAGCTGCTCGCGCGCGCGCTCGTGGCCGGCGATGTCGGCGAAGAGCTCGGTCACCCCGACAAGGTTAAGTCCCGCGCCTTCTGTGGCTTGGCGAGATCGACTTCTCTTAATGGCCGGCGTTGTCAAGGCCGGCCTGGTGCGGGCACGCTGTCGCCATGGTCTCGACGCTTCGTGCGGCGCTATGTCGCCTGCCTCCGGACGCTGTGTTCTCTGGACGAACCGCAGCCCGGCTGCACGGGTTGGACGTCGACCCAGGTGAACGGATCGAGGTCACCATTCCGAAGTCTCTGGGCATCTCGACCCGATCCGGAATCATCCTGCGGCGGTCCGTTTTGGAAGAGGGCGACGTCGTGCAGTGCGGGGGCGTGCGGACCACGTCTGTGGCCAGGACGTTGCTTGACGTGAGCGCTCGGCTCGAACTGACCGAAGCGGTGGTAATCGCCGACATGGCGCTGCACGCCAGGCTCATCAATCCGGAGGCGCTGCGCAAGTCAATCCAGAGCTGTGAAGGCTTCTGGGGAGTCAAGAGGCTGCGTCGGGTTGCTATGCACGTCGAGCCGGCTTCCGAGTCGCCGATGGAAACGCGGCTGCGCATGCTACTTGTCTTGGGGCGGCTGCCGAGACCCCGTGCCCAGGTGCCCATCCACGATCGCTCAGGCACGTTCCTTGGCCGTCCCGACCTGTACTACCCCGACATTCGACTGGCCATCGAGTACGACGGAGGGACACACCGCAGCACGCTGGTCGAGGACAACCGTCGCCAGAATCGCCTCGTCGATGCGGGCATTCGCTTGCTGCGGTTCACCGCCGCGGATATCTACAGGTCTCCCGCGTCGGTGGTCGCCCTAGTGCGAGGCCACCTCAACGGGAGTGTGCACACAACCGTCAGGCACGCCGCTTAAAACGCCGGTTGTGTGCACACAACCGTCATCGGGTTGTTATGGCTTGGCCGGCTGGCCGCCCTTGACGACCTGGGCCTCCTTGGCCTCCCGCTCCCGGGCCAGCCGCTGCGCGCGGCCCTGCAGCCACACCTCGCGGATGCGCTGCAGCGCCGTGAAGTTGGTGACCACCGCCAGCAGGAAGACGACGCCGTAGAGGACGATGCCGCCGAAGGCGGTCCCGAACAGCAATCCGGCGACGGTGACCACGACCCTCTCCGGCCGGGCGAAGACTCCCGTCTCGCACGTGAAGCCCAGGCTCTGGGCCCGGGCGCGCACGTAGCTCACGAGGAAGGAGCCGGCGAGCGCCGCCGCGGTGGCGATGATGAGCCAGCGCCCGAGCGAGCCGCCGATGGTCGAGAAGTAGGCCGCGAGCCCGATGTAGATGGCGCCTTCCGAGTAGCGGTCGAGCGTCGAGTCGAGGAACGCGCCGTACGGGTAGCTGCGGCGCGTCGAGCGCGCGAGCGCGCCGTCGAGGATGTCGAAGGTCCCGCCGACGGCCAGCACGACGCCGCCCCAGCGCAGCTGGCCGAACGCGACGAGGAGGGCCGCGATGAACGTGAGCGCGGTGCCGATGACCGTCACCTGGTTCGGCGTCACCGGCAGGCGCGCGAGCGCGGACATCAACCTCTCGGCGTGCCGCCGCACCCACGCCTCAAACCGCGTCGTGAACATTCATCACCTCATAGCTGCGTTCGAAGGCCCGGCGGGCCTCCTCGTAGACCTCGACCACCTGCTCGGCCACAGACTTCCACGAGTACCGCCTCGACTTCTCCTGTCCGGCCCGGCCCATGCGCCGGCGCAGCTCCTCGTCGCGGGCGAGGATCACCAGCGCGGCCCCGAGCTCGTGCCAGCCCTTGGGCCGCACGGTCAGGCTGTCGCGGCCCGGCTCCAGCACCGACATGTAGCCCGCGATCTCGGTCGCCACGACCGGCAGCCCGGTGGCCATGGCCTCGAGCAGCACGATGCCGAAGCTCTCGCTGCCGGTGGCGGGCGCGCAGAAGATGTCGGCGCTGCCGTAGTAGCGGGGCAGCACGCTGTCGGGCACGAAGCCCGCCATCACGACGTCCTGCAGCCGGTGGCGCGTGATGAAGCTCTCCACCTGGCCACGCAGCGGACCGCTGCCGACGATGATCAGCCGCGTCCGCGGAACTCGCGTCTTCATGAACTCGTATCCGCGCAGCAGGTCGCCGAGGCCCTTGCGCTTCTCCAGCCGGCCGACGAACAGGATGTTGACGTGGTCGTCGCGGAGGTGGCGAATCGGCGAGAGCCCTGGACGGTAGACCGTCGTGTCGATGCCGTTCGGAATGATGCGCAGCGGGAAATCGGGGAAGTAGTGGTTCAAGAAGGCACGCGCCGGCTCGCTGACCGCGATGCCGCGGTGCAGGCGCGCGAGGTAGGGATGCAGCAGCGGCCGGCCGTAGTAGTAGCCGACGTTCGATTTCGCGAACGCATGGAACGTGCCGACGTTCGCGGCCGGCGACAGCCGCAGCATGGTCATCGGGAGCGCGGGCATGAGCGGCTCGTGGAAGTGCAGGACGTCGAAGCGCTCGCTCTGGATCATCGCCGCCACGCGGTTGCCGAGGTGAAAGCTAAGCGTGATGCGGGCGACGGAATCGTTCACGGGGATCGAGATGGGCGACCCGATGCGGATGAAGCCCTCGCCGTTGGCTTCCGCCCTGCGGCGGCTGGACGGGGCAAAGATCTGAGTCGTGTGGCCCATCTCCCTGAGCTGGCGCGCGAGGTAGCGGACGTGGTCCGTCACGCCGCCCGGCGACGCGAAGTCGTAGGGGGAGACGAGGCCTACTTTCATGCCCTCACCCCAACCCTGTCCCGCTCGCGGGGAGAGGGGGTCACGGGCCGCCCTCCCAGATTCGATGCGGCACGTGCCACTGCTCGGGATGCCTCCTGATGAACTCTTCGATCGCCCGCAGCAGCTCCTGCGTGACGCGCAGCTCGTCCGCCTCGGGATCGCCCGTCCGCTCGGCGATGATGAGCGGGGCGCCCTCGGCCACGTACGTGTCGTCGGGCATCCGGTACACGCAGACAGGGAAGAGCGGGGTGCCCATGCGCAGCGCGATCTGCGCGGGGCCGGTCGGGATCGGCGCCGGCCTGCCGAAGAACGGCACCTTGCGTCCCGTGCCGGTGATGTCGCGGTCGATGGCGGTGATCACCATCTCGTTGTCGCGCAGGGCCTGAGTCACCTTGCGCAGGCCCGCGAGGTTGAGCGGGAGCACGCTGATCCCCAGCCGCGCGCGCGTGTCGCGATACCACTCGAACAGCGGTCGCGGCTCGAGCTCCTCCGCGAAGAAGCTGACCGGCGCAAGCGTCGTCGACCAGATCGCGGCCACGACCTCGTACGAGCCCATGTGGCAGGAGACCGCGAGCACGCCCTTGCCCATGTTCCGCGCCCGCTCGAGATGCTCCCACCCGTTCACCGTGAGCAGCGGCCTCATCTCGGCCACGCGAGCGCGCGGCAGCAGCATCAGGTCGGCGTAGGCCTTGGCGTGGTTGCGAAAGTTCTCGTACGAGAGCTTGCGAATCGCTTTCCGGTCGAGCTCCGGGCAGACGACCTTGAGGTTGTACTCGAGGCGCGGACGGGCCAGCGGCGAGAACCACCAGGCGAAGCGCGCTCCCACCACCGCGAGCGCGTAGGCCCACGACCGGGGAAGTCGTTCGACGATGGACTGCACGACCTTGAAGCCGCGCCATCGCCATTCGCTCATTCCTCAGATCGAAACATGGGCCGGAAGGCGTACCACTGCTCAGGCCTCGACTTGATGAAAGTCTCGAAGCGGTCGACGACCCGCTGCATGAGGCTCTCTTTCGTGTCGCCGCCGTGGATCGCGAGCGGCGGGTCGAGGTGGATGTGGTAGCGGCTGGGCGCGACCGAATACTGGCAGGCGGGCATCAGCGCCGCGCCGGTCTTGAGGGCGATCGCCGCGGGTCCCCCGGGGACGATGGCGCGGCGGCCGAAGAAGTCGACCGCGACCCCGGGTCCCTGCTCCAGGTCGCAGACCAGGGCGACCACGCCGTTGGCGGCGAGCGCATCCGTGATCGCGCGGACCGCCGAGCGGCCCATCGTGACCACGCTCAGGCCGAAGCGCTGGCGCGTGCGCACGACCGCGTCGTTGAGCGAGCCTGGAAATCTCTCCGCCACCGCACTGATCGAGTAGCCGACCGCTCCCGCGAACGAGCCGGCCATGTCCCACGAGCCCATGTGCGGAGTGGCCATGATCGCGCCCTTGCCCCGCGCCAGCGCGGCGTCGAGCTCGTCGCGGCCTTCGATCGAGACCCGCTCGATGACCTCCTCCGGGGCGAGGCTGCCCATGAGCAGGAAGTCCATGAGCACGCGGCCGTAGTTCTGGAAGGCGCGGCGTGCCGTGCGCGCGACGCGCGGGTCAGTCCGCGGCAGGCCGAGCGCGGCCGCGTAGTTGGTCAGCGCGTTCTGGCGCTGGCGCGCGCTGAGCAGGTACCAGGCCGAACCGCCCGGCGCCGCGGCAGCATGCCGCAGGCCGGGCGGAATCGCCCGTACGACCTTCGCCCCCAGCCGGTAGCCGGCCGAGCCCAGCCCGAGGCCGCGGCCCGGCGCCGCGCTAGACGGCCGAGCAGCGCTCATAGAGCGTATAGCCTGCGTCAGCTCGTCCGCTGCTCGCTCACGCATCTACCGATGCGCTCGCTGCGCTGCTCCTCGTTTCCATGGCTTCGGCCGTCGATCGCGTCGCAGGTCTCGCGTCCCCGTGCCGGACCCGGCTACTTGCGAGCAGCTGCGGGCGCCGGCTTGCTCCTCGCGGGGCGGCGGACGTGGCCGTTCTGTCCGGCCTTACCACCATCGATGAACTCCTCCACAAGCCGGCGAGCCTCACTGTCCGTGTACTGCACCGGAGGCGACTTCATGAAGTACGAGCTCGGGCCTTCCAGCGAACCGCTGATCCCGCGGTCCAGTGCGATCTTGCAGCACCGAACGGCGTCGATCACGATGCCCGCCGAGTTGGGAGAGTCCACGACCTCGAGCTTCAGCTCGACGTTCAGGGGCACGTCGCCAAAGGTGCGGCCCTCGAGCCGGATGTACGCCCACTTGCGGTCGTTGAGCCAGGGCACGTAGTCCGACGGCCCGATGTGCACGTTGTCCTTGCCGACGTCGTAGTCGAGCTGCGAGGTGACGGAGCGGGTCTTCGAGATCTTCTTCGACATCAGCCGGTCGCGCTCGAGCATGTTCAGGAAGTCGGTGTTGCCGCCGAAGTTGAGCTGGTAGGTGCGCTCCAGCTTCACGCCGCGGTCGCGGAACAGGCGCGTGAGCACGCGGTGGACGATGGTCGCGCCCACCTGCGACTTGATGTCGTCGCCGATGATCGGCAGCTTCTTCTCCTCGAAGCGCTTCTGCCAGTAAGGCTCGCGCGCGATGAAGACCGGGATGCAGTTGACGACGGCGACGCCGGCCTGCAGCGCCTGCTCGACGTACCACTTGGTCGCCTCCTCGGAGCCGACCGGCAGGTAGCTGACGAGCACGTCGGCCTGCGTCTTCTTCAAGATGCCGACGACGTCGGCGGTCTGGCCGGGAGCCTTCTCGATGATGTCCGCGAGGTACTTGCCGATGCCGTCGTGGGTCATGCCGCGCTCGACCTTCACGCCGAGCTTCGGCACGTCCGAGAACTTCACCGTGTTGTTGGGACCGGCGAAGATCGCCTCCGACAGGTCCAGGCCAACCTTCTTCTTGTCGATGTCGAACGCGGCCACGAACTCGATGTCGCGGACGTGGTAGCCACCGAGGTCGACGTGCATCAGTCCAGGGACGAAGTCCTTGGTCGACGCGTCGCGGTAGTAGTGAACGCCCTGCACGAACGACGAGGCGCAGTTGCCCACCCCGACGATGGCCACCCGTACCTTGCCGTTGGCGTGGCCGTTCTTGCGGCCGTTCTTCATGCCCCAACCTCCTTGCGCGATTTCATTGGTTTGATCCCGATCAGCTCATCGAGCAGCGCGCGGGCGCGCGCGATGCTGTCGACGTCCAGAGAGCAGTAGACCTGGCGCCCGTCGCGGCGGGTGCGGACGACGCCGCCGACCTTCAGCATTCGCAGGTGCCACGAGATGCGCGGCTGGCTCATGCGCAGGTGCGCAGCGAGGTCGTTGACGTTCTCCTCGCCGACCTGGCCGAGCCGCTCCAGGATCCGCAGCCTGGTCACGTTGGCCAGCGCCAGGTAGTGATCCGTGAGCTCGTGCCGTTCGTCCCGGGGGTTCTGGAAAAACATAAAGGTTCCTTTATGCAGTGTATCGCATAAAGGCTACGTTATGTGTTGG
>DATGEO010000123.1:0-26881 GCA_035310015.1 Candidatus Dormiibacterota bacterium
TACTCGATCGCGGGGTAGCGCTCCGGACGGCGCTCGCGCATGATCTCGTAGACCCGCGCGACCATCGTCTCCCGATTGGGCTTGGTGAAGTAGTCGCCGTCGGGGCCGTACGCGGGCCGGTTCGGCGACGCGGGCAGCGTGCGCGGCGCAGCGTCGAGCGCCCACCACGCGTTCTGCTGCTCCAGGACCTGCTGCATCATGAACGCCGAGGCGCCGCCGGGCACGTCCTCGTCGACGAACAGCGCCGCGTGCGTCTTCTCGACCGACCGCGAGATCACGCCGCCGGTGTCGAACGGGTTGAGCGTCTGGACGTCGATGACCTCGGTCGAGATGCCCATCTCGTCGAGGTCGCGCGCCGCCTCGAGCGCGATCGCGCAGCAAGCGCCGTAGGTGACCAGCGTGATGTCGGTCCCTTCGCGCAGGATCTCCGGCACGCCGAGCGGCACCGTGAACTCGCCGACGTTGTCGGGCACTCGCTCCTTCAACCGGTAGCCGTTGAGCACCTCGATCACGACCGCCGGGTTGTCGCCCCGGAACAGCGTGTTGTACATGCCGGCTGCCTGCGTCATGTTGCGCGGGACGCAGACGTACATGCCGCGAAGGGCGTTCAGCACGACCGACATCGGGGAGCCCGAGTGCCAGATGCCGACGAGCCTGTGGCCCTTGGTGCGGATGATCACCGGCGCCTTCTGCCCGCCGACGGTGCGCCAGTGCAGCGTCGCCAGGTCGTCGGAAGCGTTCTCCAGCGCATAGAGGAGGTAGTCGAGGTACTGGATGTCGCAGATCGGGCGCAGGCCGCGCATCGCCGATCCCGTGGCCTGGCCGAGGATCGTCACCTCGCGGATGCCGGTGTCGGTGATGCGAAGCTCGCCGTATTTGGCCTGCATCCCTTCGAACACGAGGTTCACGTCACCCAGCTTGCCGACGTCCTCGCCGATGACGAAGATGCGTGGGTCGCGCGCGAAGTTGGCGTCGAAGTTCTTGAGCAGCACCATGCGCCCGTCGACGGACGGTGAAGAGTCGGAGTATTCGGCCGGCACGACCGGCACCGCGAGCGGCGACTCCGGCGAAGAGCTGTACAGGTTCGAGTTGTAGCGCTCGGAGTTCTCGCGGCCGTACTCCTCGACGAACCGCGCGAGCTCGCCGCGCGCCCCCGAGTCGCCGCCCCGCACCGCCGCCAGCGCTCGCCGCGCCGCGCCCATGACCATCGCCCGCGTCACCCTGGTGCTGTCCGCCAGGCCGTGTCCGGCCGACTCGAGCTCGCCGATTCCCGACCGCGAGAGGATCGCGACCAGCCGGTCGCGCTCCTCACGAATCGGGCGCTGGTACGCCTCCCAGGCGAGATCGCGCGCGGCCTCGACCGCCTCTTTGTCCGCCGCCTCCCAGCCCTCGATCTGAGATTCGCTCGCGACGCCCGACTCGATGATCCAGTCCCGCATGCGCACCACGCAGTCGAACTCGCGCTCGAACTTGAGGCGATCCTTCGACTTGTAGCGTTCGTGGCTGCCGCTGGTCGAGTGACCCTGGGGCTGGGTCAGCTCGACGATGTGGAAGATCGCGGGCTTGTGGGCGCTGCGCACGCGCTCGACGCCTTTGAGATAGCCCTCGACCAGCGTGGGATAGTCCCAGCCGCGCAGGACGTAGATGTCGATGCCCGGCCGGTCGTCGGGCAGGAAGCCGCGCAGCACGTCCGAGATCGAGGCCTTGGTCGTCTCGGCGGTGATCGGCACGGAGATGCCGTAGCCGTCGTCCCACACCGACAGCGCCACCGGCACCTGCAGCACGCCGATCGCGTTGATCGACTCCCAGAACGGGCCTTCACTGGTCGACGCGTCGCCGATCGTGCCGAACGCGACCTCGTTGCCGCGAACCGAGAACCCGTCCGCGACGGCGTTCAGCTGCGGGCTGCCGCGATACAGCTTCGAGGCGTACGCGAGCCCGACGAGCCGCGGCATCCAGCCCGCGACGTTGGAGACGTCGGCACTGGAGTTGGACATCTCCGCGGTACGCCGGAAGGCGCCGCTCTCGTCGAGGAAACGCGTCGCGAAGTGGTTGCCCATCTGCCGGCCGCCCGACGCGGGTTCGGAGTCCAGGTCAGTGTCGCCGTAGAGCTGGGCGAAGAACTCCCGGACGTTCGACATACCCGTCGCCCACATGAAGGTCTGGTCGCGGTAGTAGCCGGCGCGCCAGTCGCCCGGCCTGAAAGCCTTGGCCATGGCGAGGTTGGCGACCTCCTTGCCGTCGCCGAAGATCCCGAAGGTGGCGTTGCCGCGGAGCACCTCGGCGCGACCGATGACGCTCGCGCGCCGGCTGCTGAAGGCCAGCCGGTAGTCGGCGATGACGTTGGCGGCGGAGAGGAGCTTCGAGTTCGTCAGCGCCTTCGCCAGTCGATCTCCCTCCGCGGTCAGCTAATGCTCGAGGTCAGAGTGCCCCGGCCAAACCTACGTTACCAGCCGAGACCGCCGCCGCCAATGAGCAGCGGCATCTTTACGCGAGGCTGGCGCGCTCCTCCGCGTTCTCGCCGTCGCGGTGCAGCAACCCAGGGCGGCTGGCGGAGAAGGCCTTCTTCATGTGGACGTACGCCTTCTCCATGTCGCCGCGGCGCTCGAGCACCTCGGCGTAGAGGCCGTGGCAGCGCAGAAGGCGCGCATCGGCCCCGATCGCGGTCAGCTCGGTGATGGCCAGCTGGAACTCCTGGTCGCATCCGGGCTTGTCGCCGTCGCGGTCCGCCGCCAGCCCGAGCCAGATGTGCGCCTCGGCGATGTTCGGCCTCTCCTCGAGCCGCTCGGCGAGGTCGAGCGCCTGGTGCGCGAGCTCCCGTGCCCGGGGGACACGGCCCTCGTCAAGGCTGAGCTCGCTGAGGCTGAGCAGCACTTGGCTGCGGCCGATCTGGAGGTCCGTCTCCTCATGCAGGCCCAGGGAGCGGTCCAGGTGCTCGCGCGCCTGCGCGTGGTCGCCCTTGGAGAGGAGCACGAGCCCAAGGTTGTTCTCGATCCGCGCCAGGTTGAGCTGGTCCCGCAGCACCTCGAACAGCGCGATCGACCGGTTGCCGAACCGCACCGCCGCCTCGAGCTGTCCGGTTTGGCGGTACGCGTCGCAGAGGCCGCCGTACATCATCGCCAGGCGCCGCAGGTCGTAGACCGCGCCGGCCGCGTCGACCGCCTCCTTGTAGGCGGCGATGGCGAGGTCCCAGTCCTTGTTGGCGAGATGCGCCGCGCCGAGCACACCCAGGAGCCGCGCCTCCGTCGGCTTGGACGTGGGCTCCACGCTCCGGCAGATATCGATGGCGCGCTGCGCCAGCTCCACCGCGCCGGACCTCTGGGTCAGGTTGGCGAGCGACGATTCGGAGCCGAGGCACTCGGCCAGCATCAGCTTGTCGTCAGCCGCCTCGAAGTGAGCATGCGCCTCCCTCAGGAGGACCTCGGCCTCCATCGGCCTCGCGAGGTTCAGGAGGGAGTGGGCCATGTAGTAGCGGATGCGGCCCAGACGGTGTGCGGATGATCCGGCGGCCAGCAGCTTCTCGCCTTTCTCGACCGCCTCGGCGAAGCGGTTCGCGACGACCAGCGCCTCGAGCTCGAGGAGGCCGGCCTGCGCCTCGTCGATGGCGCCGCCTGGGTCGGCCAGGAAGAACTCGACCGGCTTGCCGGTGCGGCGCGCGATGTGCTCGAGGGTCGGCAGCGACGGCCGCGTGCGGCCGGTTTCGATCAGGTAGATCGCCGGGGCGGTGACGTGGCCCTTGCCGAGCTGAGCGAGGCTGAGCCCCGACTCGAGCCTGGCCTGCCGTACCGCTCCCTGGCGAAGGTTTACGCCCGGGAGCCGGCGACGACTCGTTGCACGGGGTGCACTAGGCGGACGGAGTGCACCCCGTTTCCGGCCGTCGCCGGTTTCGATCACCGCGCCAGCTTAGCTCAAATCGCTTAACGATGGGCCCGCAATTCGAGGCCGGTTTGAAATGGTTTTTTCAGGGCTTAGCGACAGCAGGGGACACTGCCTCCCGCCATTGCGGGGATGACTGTGGTCACAATCGCCAACACCAACGCGAACATCAGAGCCAGGCTGAACTTCTTCATCTCGATTCTTCACCTCCCTGGAGGCGCCGCCGGCGCCGGCCGCCGTTAAGGCTAGGCTTTACGGTCACATAAAGCTAGCTTGACGCCGCTTTACCCTCCCGACCCTCCCCGCCGTGCGGGGAGGTGGCCCCGGTTCGCGAAGCGAACCCGGGCCGGAGGGGGGAGCTGCCTAAATCCAAAACCCCTAGCCGAAGATCAGGTGGCGGAGAGCGTCCGCCACCTGAGCGTCGTCGCCGCCCGCGTCGGCCAGGGCCTTGCCGTGCCCGTTCGACTCCACCGCCGTGATGATCTTCTCGAGGTCCTCGTCGCTGACCTCCCGCTTGGTCTCGGCCAGGCGCTGGAAGCGATCCCAGGCCGCGTCCTCCACGGCCTGGCTGGGCTTCAAGCCCAGGCGGGCGAGGCGGTGGCGGAAGGCGCTGCGGCTCGAGCGCGCCGTGAGCGCGATGCGCGCCTCGCCGAGCCCCACGTCCTCCGGCTGCATGATCAGGTAGCTCTTCCGGTCCTTCAGCACGCCTTCCTGCTGCAGCGCGCCGCCGTGCGCAAACGCGTTGGCGCCGACCACGGCCTTGTTGGGCTGGACGGGCGTGCCCGTCAGCTCGGCCACCAGGCGCGAGGTCCGCATGATCTCCTTCGTGTCCACGCCCGTTTCCAACCCCAGCCGATCGCCGCGGACCTTCAGCAGCATCACGATCTCTTCGAGCGACGTGTTGCCCGCGCGCTCGCCGATGCCGTTGATCGTGCACTCGACTCTCCTGGCACCCGCCAGGAGGCCGTCCTTCGAGTTGGCCGTGGCCAGCCCGAGGTCGTTGTGGCAGTGGACCGAGACGAGGGCGCGGTCGGCCCCGCGCGCGTGCTTGATCACGTGCTCGACGAGCTCGCCGAACTCGGTCGGGAGGCAGTAGCCGGTCGTGTCGGCCAGGTTGACCACGCTCGCGCCGGCCTCGATCATGGCCTCGGCACACTCGACCAGGAAGTCGAGATCGGCGCGGCCGGCGTCCTCGGCCGAGTACTGGACGACGTCGCACAGCGAACGCGCGTAGGCGATCATCTCGCGCCCGGTCTTCAGGACCTCCTCGCGCGTCATGCCGAGCTTGCCCTCGATGTGCAGGTCCGAGGCCGGCAGGACGACGTGGATCTGCGGCTTCTCGGCCTCCTTGATCGCCGACCAGACGGCGTCGATCTCCTCGCGGTCGGCGCGGGCGAGGGCGGTGATCGTCGCGCCGCGGATCTCGCGGGCGACACGCCGGCAGGCGTCGAACTCGGCTGCGGACAGGCTCGGGTGCCCGGCTTCGATGACGTCCACGCCCAGCTTCTCCAGCTGGCGGGCGATCCGCAGCTTGGCCGTCGCGTTCAGGTGGAAGCCCGGCGACTGCTCGCCGTCCCTCAGCGTCGTATCGAAGATGAAAACTCGATTCGCGTCCATCGTCTTGCTCCTGTACAAACAAGAAAGCCCCCGCCTTCCGGCGGGGGCTTTTGCGATCTATCTGCTCGGCTTCTAGCTCGCGCGCTCCCCCGCCTGGGCAAGGCCCAGGAGGCCGATGAGGCCAATACCGAGTACGAGCGAGCGCGCGTTCGACATTGCCGGACGAGCTTACCACCTCAGCGCGGAGGGAGCGGTAGATTATGCGTCCCATGACCGGTGCCGCCTCCTCCTCGCCGCGCACCCTCGCCCAGAAGCTCTGGGACGCCCACGTCGTGCCCGGCGGCCGCGAAGACGGGTCCGCACCCGAGCTGCTCTACGTCGACCTGCATCTCGTCCACGAGGTGACGTCGCCGCAGGCGTTCGAGGGCCTGCGCATGGCCGGCAGGCGCGTCCGCCGGCCCGACCTCACCGTGGCGACGATGGACCACAACGTCCCCACGCGCGGGGGCGTTCGCGCCGCGGACGAGCTCTCGCGCAAGCAGATGGAGGTGCTGGCCGAGAACTGCCGGCGCGAGGGCATCCCGCTCCACCAGATCGGAAGCCGGCGCCAGGGCATCGTGCACGTCATCGGCCCGGAGCTCGGGCTCACCCAGCCCGGGATGGTGATCGTATGCGGCGACTCGCACACGTCGACCCACGGCGCGTTTGGAGCGCTGGCGTTTGGCATCGGAACGTCCGAGGTCGAGATGGTGCTCGCGACCCAGTGCCTGCCTCAGCGGCGCCTCGGCGACCTCGCGGTGACGGTCGAGGGCGAGCTGCCCATCGGCGTCACCGCCAAGGACGTGGCCCTTGGCATCATCGCGGTCGCTGGGACGTCCGGCGGGCAGGGCCACCTCGTCGAGTACCGCGGCTCGACCATCGCGGGCCTGTCGATGGAAGGACGGATGACGATCTGCAACATGAGCATCGAGTGGGGCGCGAAGGCCGGGATGGTGGCGCCCGACGAAACGACGTTCACCTACCTCGAGAAGCGGCCCCACGCGCCGCGCGGCGAGGTGTGGGAGCAAGCCCTCGACTACTGGCGCACACTCCCCACCGACGCCGGGGCGACGTTCGGAGACGAGATCCGCATCGACGCCACGTCGCTGACGCCCTACGTCACGTGGGGCACGAACCCGGGCCAGGTCGTGCCCGTGAGCGGGCGCGTCCCGTCGCCACGCACCGACACCGACGAGCGCGCGCTGCGCTACATGGACCTGAAGGCCGGCACGGCGATTGAGGACATCGCCATCGACCGGGTGTTCATCGGCTCGTGCACCAACGCAAGGATCGAGGACCTGCGCGCCGCGGCGCGCATCGTGCAGGGCCGGCGGGTGCACCCCAAGGTGCGCGCGCTGGTCGTGCCCGGCTCGACCACGGTCAAGCGCGCGGCCGAGGACGAGGGCCTCGACCTCATCTTCAAGGCCGCGGGTTTTGAATGGCGCAGCGCCGGCTGCTCGATGTGCCTGGGCATGAACCCGGACATACTTGCGCCCGGGGAGCGCTGCGCCTCGACCAGCAACCGCAACTTCGAGGGCCGGCAGGGCTCGGGTGGCCGCACCCACCTGATGAGCCCGCCCATGGCCGCGGCCGCCGCGGTCACGGGGCACCTCGTCGACGTCCGGGAGCTGGTGTGATGCCGGACCCGGTGGTCAAGGTCGAAGGCCGGATGGCGCCGCTCGACCGCGCGGACGTCGACACCGACCAGATCATTCCCAAACAGTTCTTGAAGCGTGTCGAGCGGACCGGCTACGGCCCTTTTCTCTTCTTCGACTGGCGGCAGGACCCTTCGTTCTTTCTCAACCAGGCGCGGTTCGACGGAGCTGCCGTGCTCGTGGCCGGCGCCAACTTCGGGTGCGGCTCGTCGCGGGAGCACGCGCCGTGGGCGATTCGCGACGCCGGTTTCCGCGCCGTCATCGCGCCCAGCTTCGGCGACATCTTTCGCGCCAACGCCTTCAAGACCGGCATCGTCGCGATCACGCTGCCCGACAGCCAGGTCCGCCACCTGATCGACCTCGCGGCGGAGGATCCGGCCGCGCGGATCGAGATCGACGTCCGGGCGCAGCAGGTGCGCGGCGAGGCGGGCAGCGGCTTCGCCTACCGGTTCGAGCTCGACCCTTTCGTGAAGGAGTGCCTGGTCGAAGGCCTCGACGAGATCAGCCTCGTCGAGCGTCACGGCGAGGCGATCTCCCGGTTCGAATCGAGCCGCATGGCCTGGTTGCCGTCGGTCAACGGGACGACAGGCTAGGCCGTGATCAGGATGGGCGCCTGGGCGCCTCCGGGGTCGATCCGGCCGTCCTGCAAGCCCCAGTTGATGTAACTGGATCCTGTCGGCTGGCGGGCGGGAATGGCCATGCGCATCTCGAACTTCACCGAGCGGCCTGGCGCGATGAGGCCGACAGGCGAGCAGTTGAGCTGGTAGCTCGGGCCGTTCTTGATGCCCGTGAGGAACTCGAAATAGTCCGGGCATGGTTGCAGTCGATAGTCGCGCGATCCGTCGTTGCGGATGGTGACGAAGTAGGTCAACGTCGCACCTCTGCTCAGCGAATGAGGCGCCGAGATTTCAATCGTCACAGGAATGGTGTCGGCGGCCGGCGGCCACGGCACGCCCGTTGCGCTGAAAGGTCCGCGGAAAACCGCCGACCCCTGCGGCTGGCCGTTGCCGCAAGCGGCGCTGTAGTAAGCCTGAAGCGCGAAGGGGACGACCAGTCGCCCCCCGCCGTCTGGCAGGTCGAGCACCAACCGGTTGGCCTGCGGGAGCGGCGGGCAGTCGTACCACGAGAAGTTCATGAAGGCCTGACCCTTCAGGTTGGTCGAATCGATCGGAAGCTTCGGAGGGGGCAGGTAGGGTGTGCCCGGCGGAAGCCAAACCGGCACGTCGGGACCGTCCTCGAAGAAAGTCCCGCGCCCATCAGGGCCGATGCCGCGCGCGAGCACGCGGCCGGAGGCGTCCAACACCGTTACGTCCGGATAGCCGTGGACATAGCACGCCGACGCGCTGCGGTTGCGCAGCTGCAGAGGCATGTTGACGTTGCCCGCCGCCGCTCCCTCACCTAGCGATTCGCCCTCGAGCTGCGACGCCCTGCACTCTGGCGTCCCGGCCGGGAGTGCCGGCGGCGTCGCCGGCGGGGCCGGCACGAACTGGTGGGTTGACGCCAGGGGCAGCCACGGCACGTAAGACGTGCTCGACGTCTTGGGCAGCGCCGGAGCGGATCCGCACGCGGCCAGCAAAGCTGTGCACACGGCGAGCAATGCGCCCCTCCGAGCCAGCGCGAGGTTCACAAATGCTAAACGTCCGGCGCTGCCCGGGGGATACACGCCGTTTGTACACAAATGCGTTGAATTCCGAGCCAATTCCCTGCGTTTGTGCACAAACACGGCCTTCGCGCAGACAGGGCGCTACGGCTTGAGGACCGCCCCCTCTGACGCCGATCCCACCAGCAGCGCATAGCGCGCCATCACCCCCGTGCGGTACATGGGCTCGGGCGCGGACCAGTCCGCGAGCCGAGCCTCGATGTCCACGTCCTCGATCGCCAGCGTCCGGCTGTCGACGTCGATGTTGATGATGTCGCCGTCGCGCACGGCCGCCAGCGGGCCGCGCACGGCCGCCTCCGGCGCCGCGTGGCCGATCATCAGCCCGCTCGTCGCCCCCGAAAAGCGCCCGTCCGTGACCATGGCCACCGACTGGCCCAGGCCCTCGCCGACGATCGCGGCCGTCACCCCGAGCATCTCCCGCATGCCCGGCCCGCCCTTGGGCCCCTCGTAGCGGATGACCACGACGTCGCCCGGCTTGATCGACTTGCTCGTGACCGCGGCAAAGGCGTCCTCCTCGCGGTTGAACACGCGCGCCGGGCCGCGATGCGATGTCGGCGTGTGCTGCGTGATCTTGACCACGGCGCCGTCGGGCGCCAGGTTGCCGCGCAGCACGACAAGCCCGCCCTCTTCGCGCAGAGGCCTCGACAGCGGCGCCACGACTTCCTGGCCGGAGGTTTCCGCCACGGACTCGCACTCCTCGCCGAGCGTGCGGCCCGTGACGGTCAGCGCGTCGCCGTCGACGAAACCGCCTTCGATCAGACGCTTGGTGAGCAGCGCGATGCCGCCGGCCTTGTGCAGCTCCACGGCGGCGAAACGGCCGCCGGGCTTGAGGTCGCACAGCAGCGGCGTGCGCCGGCTGATGCGGTCGATGTCGTCGATGTCGAGCTCCACGCCCACAGTCCGGGCGAGAGCCAGAAGGTGCAGCACCGCGTTCGTCGAGCCTCCGCTCGCGGCCACGGCGGCGATCGCGTTGTCGAACGCGCGCCGGGTGAGGATCTGCGAAGGCCGGATGTCCTTCTCGAACACGTGCAGCACCAACCGCCCCATCTTCTCGGCCGCGCCGGCCTTGGCGGGATCCGTTTGCGGGATCGAGTTGAAGCCCACCGGCGAAAGCCCGATGACCTCCATCACCATCGACATGGTGTTGGCGGTGTACTGTCCGCCGCACGCGCCCGCGCCAGGGCACGCGACCAGCTCGAGCTCGGCGAGGTCGGCCTCGCTCATCTTGCCGGCCGCCACGGCGCCGACGGCTTCGTAGAGGTCGCCGACCGCGACCTGACGGCCGCGGAAGTAGCCGGCCTGAATCGAGCCTCCGTAGAGAAGGACGGACGGCCGGTTCAGGCGCGCGAAAGCGAGCGCGGTCGCGGGGATGGTCTTGTCACAGGCGCACAGGCCGACGAGCGCGTCGAACATGTGCGCCCGGCCGATGAGCTCGATCGAGTCGGCGATGACCTCGCGGCTCACGAGCGGAGCCTTCATCCCCTCGGTGCCCATCGTGATCCCGTCGGAGATGGCGATCGTGTTGAACTCCATGGGGTTGGCGCCGGCGGCTTTGATCCCGGCCTTGAGCGGCGCGGCCAGCTCGCGCAGGCCGAAGTTGCACGGCATGGTCTCGGTCCAGCAGTTGGAGACGCCGATGAAGGGCTTGTCGAGGTCTTCGCGGGTCAGGCCGATGGCGTGCAGGAACGCGCGCGCCGGAGCGCGGTCGACTCCCTCGTAAAGCGTGCGCGAGATTCGTTCAGGCACCGGCCGCCTCCAGAGCATCCTCGAGGTCGGCGACCAGGTCCGCCGCGTCCTCGACCCCAATCGAAAGCCGAATCAATCCATCGCCGACGCCGGCCCGCTTGCGCTCCGACAGCGGCATCGACGCGTGGGTCATGCGGGCGGGGTGCTCGGCGAGCGACTCCACCGCGCCGAGCGATTCGGCGAGCGCGAAGATCTTCAAGCTCGCAAGCACGGACAGCGCCGTCGGCTCGTCCTTGACCTCGAAGCTGACCATGCCGCCGAACATCCTCATCTGCCGCTCCGCGACCGCGCGGTGCGCGTGAGACTCGAGGCCGGGATAGTGCACGCGCTTGACACGCGGATCGTGCGCAAGCGCCTGGGCTACGGTCATCGCGTTCTGACTCTGCCTCTCGACGCGCAGCGCGAGCGTCTTGATGCCGCGCAGCAGCAGCCAGCAGTCGAATGGAGACGGGACCGCGCCGACCGCATTTTGGTGGAAGCGTAGCTGCTTCTCGAGCTCGTCATCCGAGGTCATGATCGCCCCACCCACGACGTCGCTGTGACCGCCGATGTACTTCGTGGCGCTGTGCACGACCAGGTCGGCGCCGAGATGCAGGGGCTGCTGCAGGTAGGGCGTCGCGAACGTGTTGTCCACGCACACCTTCGCGTCGTGGCCGTGCGCGATCTCGCTCACGGCGTCGATGTCGACGATGCGAAGCAGCGGGTTGCTGGGCGACTCGAGCCACACGAGCCGCGTCGCGGGCGTGATCGCCTTCTCGACCGCGTCGAGGTCGCCGGCGTCGACGGCGGTGAACGTGAGGCCGAAGCGGCGCATCACCTTGTCGAACAGGCGATACGTGCCGCCGTACACGTCCTCCATGTAGACGACGTGATCGTCGGGCTGGAGCTGCAGCAGGAGCGTGGTCTCGGCGCCGAGGCCGGACGAGAACGCGAGGCAGTGTTTCGCGTCTTCGAGCGCCGCGAGGCATTCCTCCAGCGCGTTGCGCGTGGGGTTGCCGGTGCGCGAGTACTCGAAGCCGTGGTGCTTGCCGACGCCCTCCTGGGCGAAGGTCGTGGCCATGTGGATCGGCTGCACGACCGCGCCGGTGCTCGGGTCAGGGCCCTGGCCGACGTGCACGGCCCGCGTCGAGAAGCCCCAGTCCCGCGAACTTCCTGTCACTTGCCGCGGTGGGCGACGAACTCGAGCAGGTCGGCGCGCGTGACCACGGCGACAGGCTTGCCGCCGTCGACCACGAGCAGCGCCTGCTCGCCCCGCAGCAGCGGCTCGAAGGCGTCGTCGATCGAGGAGTCGACGCCGACCTGGCTCAGCGGCGCGTCCATCGCCGCGGAGACGGCGGTCGTGACCACCGAGGGGTCGCGATACACCCGGTCGAGCAGCGTCCGCTCCTGCAGCGTGCCGATCACGCCCTGGCCGTTCGACTCGTCGGTCACCGGCAGCTGCGAGATGCCGTAGCGCTGCATGATGTCGATCGCCTCGCCGACGGTGCGACCGGATTCGACGGTCACGAGCGGCGGCATGCCCTGCGGGTGCTCGGCCAGCACCTCGCGAATCCGCACCGCGCCGAGCCGCGCCATGAAACCGTTCTGCCGCATCCACTCGTCGCTGAAGAACTTGCTCAGGTAGTTGCGCCCCGTGTCGGGGAACAGCACGACGATCACCTCGTCCGGCCCACGGTCGCGCGCCACCTCGAGCGCGGCGTGGAGCGCCATGCCCGACGAGCCGCCGACGAGGATTCCCTCTTCCCGCGCCAGGCGTCGCGCGGCGACGAAAGACTGCTTGTCCGTCACCTGCACGATCTGGTCGACGATGCCGATGTTCATCGTCCCGGGCATGAAGTCCTCGCCCACGCCCTCCACCTTGTAGGGCGCGATCGGGCCGGAGTACAGCGAGCCCTCGGGGTCGGCGCCGACGATGTGCACCGACGGCTTCTTCTCCTTCAGGAACTTGGCGACGCCGCTGATGGTGCCGCCCGTGCCCATGCCGGCGACGAAGACGTCGACCCGGCCTTCGGTCTGCTCCCAGATCTCAGGGCCGGTCGTGCGGTAGTGAGCCTCCGGGTTGCGCGGGTTGAAGTACTGGTTGGGCTGGAACGCGCCGGGGATCTCGCGCGCGAGACGGTCCGCCACCGAGTAGTACGACTGCGGCGACTCGCGCTCGACGTTGGTCGGGCAGACCACGACGTCGGCGCCGTATGCGCGCAGCAGGCTGATCTTCTCCGCCGACATCTTGTCCGGCATGACGAAGATCATGTTGTAGCCCTTGATCGCGGCCACCATCGCCAGGCCGTGGCCGGTGTTGCCGGAGGTCGGCTCGATGATCGTCCCGCCCGGCTTCAGCTTCCCGGTGCGCTCGGCCTCTTCGATCATGGTGAGGCCGATCCGGTCCTTGACGCTGCCGCCGGGGTTCAACTGCTCCAGCTTGGCGAGGATCGCCGGCCGCATGCCGCGCGTCACCTTGTGCAGCCGGACCAGCGGGGTGTCCCCGACCAGGTCCAGGATGCTCTCGGCGAACTTCACGTCCCCTCTAGTGTCCCACTCGGCTGCGCCCTGTCCAGCCCCTGCTCCTCGCCGAACCAGCGGAAGAACACGGCCAGGCCGCACACCGCCATCGTCGCCTTGCCGAGCACCATCAGCACCGCGCCCGCGACCGTCTGGTCGATGAGCGGCGTCAAGCCGTCGACCAGCCGCGGGACATGCGTGTAGTACGCATAGAAAGGATCGCGCGAGAAGAGAAGGGCGAGCGCCACGCCGTCCTGCGGGATCGTGGCGATGCCGAGGTAGACGAGCTTCCAGCCCGGGGCGAGCGGATGGCGCAACGTCGCTCCCGTCGTCTGGAGCACCGGCCAGAAGAGCAGGAGACCCCCGGCGATGAACGTGATGTGCTCGCTGACGTGGAGGCCATCGTTGCGCAGCGTAGCGTCGTACAGCGCCGGGACGTGCCAGACCGCCATCACGAGGCCTGCGATCACCTGGGCGGTGAGCGGCTGTGTCAGCCCGCGCACCAGCGGGATGGCCGCCAGCCGCGCGGCCATGGCCGGGGACAGGCCGAGCAGCATGAGGGGCGGGGCGACGAACCCGAGCAGCACGTGCTGCAGCATGTGGACCGAGTCGAGGTAGTGGTCGCTGATCGAGTCGATCGGCGACTCGAGCGCGACCCACAGCACCGCCAGGCCGGCGATGAAGTAGACGGTGTGCTTCGTCTTCGCGTCCGGGGCGCCGCGCGCCAGCCACGCGTGGCCGAAGAACAGCGCCAGCAGGCCCAGGTAGACGGTCGGGTCGAAAGGCCAGGTGATCACGTGGCGGTCGAGGGGCGGATGGTGACGGTGAGGATGAAGATCAGGACGACCATCACGTGGGCCACGGTGCACCAAGCGCAGATCGCGCCGATCTCAACGATCTCGATGAAGACCAGGTACAGCACGGTCAGCAGCCCGACGGCCGACCACGCCATCTGCGCGCGTCCGAGGCCAGGCCGGCTCGGAGCCGAGATCCGAGCGCCGGTGAGCACCGTGCCCACAGCGAACCAGACGATGCCGGCCACGGAGGTGGGGACGGTAGTGCCGGCGATGACTGCGAAGCCACTCCGGAGCACGCGCTCGCAATCGATGGCGCCGCTCACGGCGCAGTACAGCTGCGCCGCCTGGAAGTGGACGAATGTCAGGTATACCGACACGCCCAGGCCGACGAGTGCGGCGGTCGCGACCGACGGCTGGACGTAGCGCTTCAAGTCGCTCATCAGGCGATCACAGCTTGGCCTCGATCGCCTGGATTGCCGGCGTGCATGCAGTCGTGGGCTGGTTCGAGGTGAGCTTGCAGATGGCGGCCGTGATCAGATTGGCGGAGCCGAGAATGCCCTGTGCCTGCGGCGAGCTCGGGTTCTGCAGGTCGTTCGCGACCTGCTGCGACGTCAATCCCTGCAGCACGTCCGGCTTGTAGGTCGCGCCGTCGAACGCGTAGCGGTTGCCGAAATCGACAAACGGTATCGAACCGCCGGAGTCGTAGCTGTTGACGAGCGCCACTTGCGATGCGGTCGGCGACTCGAGTGCATGTTGGTTGCGGTCGCTCGATTCAACGGACTGGAACACGATGTACTGGCTCGTGTAACTCGCGCCGTGGAACGTGAAGGTGGGCGTGTCGGGATAGATGTCGCTGGAGGACGAGGTCGTGGTCTGCAGGCCCGAGAACGTTCCGAACCTCGAGAGTGCGACGATCATCGCCCACCGCTCCGCAGCGCAGTACGGGCAGTACTCCGCGCCGAAGTAGAAGACCATCGGTTTGCCGGACACGGTCAGGGCCGGTCCGTTGACGGGCTTGATGATGTTCTGGGCGGCGCCGGTCCCCACCTGGTCGAGCTCCGAGGACGGCAGTCCGGTGAGCGTCGACAGGACGGCAGCCGTAACGGAGGTGTCGGGCGGCGTGACGCTTGTGCTCGGCGTGGTCATGTAGCGGATGGCGAGGAACGCGACGACCACCAGCGCCAGGGCGCCGATGGTCGCAACCGGGGCGACCCAGGCGGGCGTCCGCCGCACCGGCTTGCGCATGGGGCGACGCGTGGCCTTGGGCTTGGTCTTGGTGGGAGGCGGCGGCCGTCTCGACATCTAGTGGACTGTAGTGGCCAGAGCTGGAGCAGGCCGAAGGCCCGAAGGCCGGCGTTCGAGGCGGCCGGTGCCAAGGCGCGGGTGGCGAGAGGACGATGGCATCGGTAGATGCCTGAGGACGATCGCCGGGGCCCGCAACGCCGGCATCAGCGCCCGCATCCGGGGTCCGCGCGGAATCCTCGGATTCAGTGGGGTGGTGAGGGCGCCCGGCCGTCTGGGACGGCGGATGCTCCAGCTATGGCTGGTACGGTCCACTAGGTCTCCCTCGTGATCGGCGCGGCCAGGATCGAGAGGCTGACCATCGTGTAGGCGATCATCAGCACCAGCATCGGGTACTGGCTCAGCAGCGCGCGCTGCGCGGTGCGAAACCTCTCCCCCGCCCGCAGGTGTGACAGGTAGACCGCGATCACGTGGCCGAGCACGATGAGCACCACCTGCGCGTACCAGACGGTCGCCGCCTGGGCCAGGGCAAAGCTCGTCTGGTAGCCCGCCACCGCCGGCCACAGGTGCCAGCCCTTCGCGAACGGATCGTTGAGCAGCGGGATCAAACCCTGCGACTGCACCATCACGTAGCTGTAGTTGTGCGCGGCGTTGTACACGAGGGCGATGGGCACCAGCGTAAGCGCGAACGCGGACACGGTCGTCCTGAGGTCGACCTTGCGGCTGCCGAGGTAGATCACCAGCTGCATGAAGCCGAGGAACACGAGCAGGAAGGTGACCGTAAGCAGGACGAGGCCGGTCGTGCGCACGAAGAAGAAGCCGAATGCGCCCATCGGCAGCCAGACCGGCTCCAGGGCGATGTTGAAGTCCTGCCACGCGGGCGTGGCGAGGACGCCGTCGAAGGCGAGGGTGCTGAGCATGAGGATCACGAACACGACGCGGTCCCAGCCGGCGGGATATGGCTGCAGCAAGCCGACGCCCCAGGGGCGGACGTAGACGCCGGCGATCCGGCCCGACTCGTCGCGCTCGGCCTCGACCGGTCCGAAGCGGCCGACGATGCCGAACAGAACCGTGAAGGGCTCGCCGTGCTCGAGCCACTCATCGCGGCCGAAAACGATCATGCCGCCGAGCGTGAGCAGCGTGTATGCCAGCGCGGCGATGGCCACGATGTACGGTCGATTGGACATGCCTGACGTGAGCTCGAGGCAGGCGAACGCGAAGTAGAGGACGACCGCCGGCCACACGCCGACCGGCGGCGGCTTGGTGACCGGCCCCGGGCGCACCATGCGCGCGACCGCGTCGAAGATGGCGGCCCACGGGTTCAGCAGGTACCAGAGGTTGCCCACGAGGCCGGTGAGGATGACCGTCGCCGCCCAGAAGTAGATCCAAGTGATGTACTCGGCGGGGTTCAGGGTCGGCTGCTGCGAGCCGAAGAGCCCGAACACGATGACGGCGGCCAACCCGAGCACGCCGATGAGGCCGCCGACGATGCGAGGCCACGGCGTGCGCGCGATCACCGTCAGGAACGGCACCGCGCGGCGCGGGTACTGGATCGCCTTCGAGCCGACCTTGTCCCCGGCGAAGACCACGACGAGCAGGAACGACAGCGCGACCACCCCGCCCGCCGCGTACAGGTACAGCCACAGCGCGATCGGCAGGTCATAGCGGAGGCCGAAGCCGTGCAGGAAGATTCCGGCCGCCATCACGAGACCACGAGCACGCCGAGTGGTGTGCTCGTCGACTCCCACTCGATGTCGAACGAGCCGCTCTTGTCGGCCTTGAACGTGTGCGAGGTCACCCGCCCGGCGGTGCAGTTGAACGGGAGGTCATAGCCGTGCAGGTGCACCTCGCCGGTCGTGTCACTGGTGATGTCGATCGTGACCGTGTCGTCGAGATGCGCGTTCAGAGTGCTCGGCGTCATCTTGTCGGCGCCGGTCACGGTGACGTTGAGGGTCACGTTGCCGCCGCCCTTGACCTGGTTGGCGTAGATCAGCACTCCGCCTCCGATCGCGAAGATCACCAAGACGACGGCCACGATGGCAATGCGTCCTCGGCTCAATTGAAGAATTACCTCCTCGAGATGGCGCGCTCAGGCGCGCCGGGTGGTCAGAAGGGCGCGATCGAGGAGGCGATCGGCGGCCCGCGCTTGACCTGGGCGCTGCGCGAAGCGTGGATGAGGGCGAGCGCCGGCTCGCCGGCGGCGGCGGTGGGGACGAAGACCGGTGTGGCGACCGGCGTCGTGGCGGCCACGACGTCGGCGATCACCGCCGCCGCCGCCTCGACGCGGGTCCATAGCCACCGCAGAGACGCCGCGCCCACGAGCGCGACCGGCAGCTGGCCGAGCATGCCCCACAGGAGCAGGTCCGAAGCCGGCGCTGGCGCCATGCCGGCGGCCAGCGACTCCGCCACCTCCTGTCCGGCGAAAAAGACGAGCTGGAGCGTGAAGAGAGCAGCGAGCAGGTTCAGGTAGGAAGGCGAGGCGGAACGCGGCACGCGGCCCTGCGCGACCACCTTGGCGGCGGCGACGAGGAGGAACCCGGCGAGCACCACGAGAGCGCTCACGCCGAACGCCGTCTTCAGCAGCCCGGGGAAGTAGGCGTGGGCACCTGACGCCTGCACCTGCATCGCGCTCGCGCCGAACCGCAGCCGGTACACCAGCAGGTGGCCGGCCTGAGCCCCGGCCACGGCCGTGGCCAGAATCGGGAGCCGGCTCTTGGCCATCTCGATTCGGATGATAGGGTGGCCCTACAATGCGCGCTGAACTTCCAATATGGCTGCCTAGGAGGCCGAGTATGAATCTGCACCATAGGTTTCTGGCGATAGCCGTGCTGGGTGTCCTCACCGCCTGCGGGTCGAGCACGACGACCACCACGACGACCGGCTCGAGCGGACCGAGCAAGGTCCCAAGCATCGCCTCGGAGGTTCCGTCCGACATGGCGGCGCTGGCTCCGTTCCAGATCGCCACGGACGCGACCTATGCGCCCAACGAGTTCGTCGACCCCACCACCGGCGCCATCACCGGTTGGGACGTCGACCTCGGCCAGGCGATCTGCAAGGTCATGGGCGTCGCCTGCACCTTCAACAACGTGACGTTCGACGACATCATCGCCCAGCTGAAGGCGAGCACCCCGAGCGAGGTCGCAGGCGGTGACAAGCCGCGCTACGAGTTCAGCCTCTCGAGCTGGAGCCCGACCCAGAAGCGCGAGGACAGCGGCATCGACTTCATCACCTACTACAAGGCCGGTGAGGCGTGGCTGGTCAGGCCGGGCGGTCCGACCATCAACTCCGCCGCGGACATGTGTGGCCACAGCGTGGCCGTCGAATCAGGCACGACCGAAGAGTCCGACGCGTATGGCTTCATGGGCAAGAACCCCGACGGGTCAGCCATCAAGGGCGACACCGACAACTGCAAGTCGGCGGGCAAAGACGACATCAAGGTGATGAGCTTCTCCACCCAGACCGACGCCAACTCGGCTCTCCTGTCCGGCCGGGCGGACTTCGGCTGGCTCGACCAGCCCGTCGCCGACTACCAGGTCAAGCAGCTGGGTGGCAAGGTGAAGATCGGCGGCCAGCCGTGCAGCGTCGCGCCCTATGGCATCGCCATCGTGAAAGGCAGCACGCTCGAGAAGCCGATCACCGACGCTCTCAAGTACCTGATGGACAACAACAACTACTACAAGAACATCCTGGCCCAGTGGAACGTGACCGATGGAGCAATCACGAGCTCGGACGTCTCCCTCAACAACAACAACTCCATCGGCCCGACGTGCGTGCCCTCGTACTGAGCGAGCTCTAGCTGAGTCCAGACAGGATTCAGTGACCGAGACCGCCGCCGAACCGCCGCCGCTCAGCTCGCAAGCCGGGCGGCGGCCGGAGGCGATCAAGGCGATCCCGGTTCGCCATCCATGGCGGTGGGTGGCCGCCCTCGTCGTGCTCGTGGTCGTGGCCGACATCGTCTACACGCTGGCCACGGCGCCGGATCTCAGGTGGGACGTCGTTCTGCAGTGGCTGTCCGCCAGGTTCATCCTCGAAGGGATCGTCGTCACCCTCGAGCTGACGGTCCTGGCGATGGTCATCGGCATCGCCCTGGGCATCACCCTGGCGGTCATGCGGCTGTCGCCCAACCCGGTGACGTCGTGGGTCAGCTGGTTCTACATCTGGTTCTTCCGCGGCACCCCTGTGCTGGTGCAGATCTTCTTCTGGTTCAACTTGAACTCCGTGCTCAAGCACATCGGAATCGGCATTCCGCCGAACGGCCCCTGGCTCTGGGAGCAGAGCACCAACGCCCTGATCAGCCCGTTCATGGCCGCCACGCTGGGGCTGGGCTTGAACGAGGCCGCCTACATGGCCGAGATCGTTCGCGCCGGCATCATCTCGGTGGAGCACGGGCAGACCGAGGCCGCGCAAGCCCTCGGCATGAACCGTCTGCTGGTGATGCGCAGGATCATCCTGCCGCAAGCCATGCGCGTGATCATTCCGCCCACCGGCAACGAGACCATCTCCATGTTGAAGACGACTTCGCTCGCAGTCATCGCGTCGGTGCCCGAGCTGTTCACGAGGTCGCAGCAGGTGTCCAACTTCAATTTCAGCGTCATCGAGCTGGCGATCGTCGCGAGCATCTGGTATCTGGTGATGACGACGGTTTTGACGATCGGCCAGTACTACATCGAGCGCTACTACGCCAAGGGTTCACTGCGCGACCTGCCGCTCACACCGTTCCAGCGCTTCCGGCGGATGCTCTTCACGTTTCACGCGCCTCCGCCGGCACCGGCCCCGGTCATCGGCGTCAAGAGCGAGCATCGATGATGGCGCGCGCTCCCATGGTCAAGGCCGAGGCCGTGCACAAGAGCTATGGGCGGCTCGAAGTCCTGCGCGGGATCGACCTCGAGGTCCAGCCGAAAGAGGTGATGTGCATCATCGGCCCGTCGGGCTCGGGCAAGAGCACGTTCCTGCGCTGCATCAACCACCTCGAGAAGATCGACGCCGGCCGCCTCTCGGTGGACGGCGAGCTGGTCGGCTACCGGCAGCGCGGCGACAAGCTGTACGAGCTGCCGGACGGCGAGGTCTGCCAGAAGCGCTCGGAGATCGGGATGGTCTTCCAGCGCTTCAACCTCTTCCCGCACATGACCGCGCTCGAGAACGTGATCGAGGCGCCGATACGCGTGAAGAGGGAGCCCCGCGACGCCGCCGTTGCGCGCGGGCGCGCTCAGCTCGAGCGCGTCGGCCTTGCCGACAAGGTCGACACGTACCCGAGCCAGCTGTCAGGCGGCCAGCAGCAGCGCGTGGCCATCGCCCGCGCGCTGGCGATGCAGCCGAAGCTGATGCTCTTCGACGAGCCGACGTCGGCGCTCGACCCCGAGCTCGTGGGCGACGTGCTCGACGCCATGCGCGGCCTCGCCAACGACGGCATGACGATGATCGTCGTCACGCACGAGATGGGCTTCGCCCGCGAGGTCGGAGACAGCCTCGTGTTCATGGACGCGGGCGTGATCGTCGAGGCGGGCAAGCCGAAGGACGTGATCGCAAACCCTCAGCACGAACGCACGAGAGCGTTCCTGTCGAAAGTTCTCTAGCGGGCCCGCCACTCCTTCCAGTCGGCCCGCACCAGCCTCGCCATCCGCGTGGAGGCGTCGCGCAGCCAGCCCTGGCGCCGACGCGTGAGGTCGACGAGTATCGCCTTCGCCGCGCCGCGTGTCCCGAGGTGGACGTTCCCCGCCTCCCAGCCCATCGCCTTGAGCAGCCTGCTCTCGTCGCGCCTCTTGGGAAGCTGCCAGAGCTCGATGCGCGAGCAGTCCGGCGAGAGCCGGCGTGTGAGCCAGCCCTCGCGGACGTCGGTCAACGGGTCCGGGCACCGCACCGCCGCCGCGATGATGTCGAGGTAGTGGATGCGCCCGCCGCCGTGGGTGGGATGGGCCCATTCCCAGGCCGAGGGCGCAAGCGCCTTCGCCTCGTGGGCGATCAAAGATCCGTGCCATTCCGCCAGCGCCACCAGGCGCTCGTGGCCGAGGCTGCCGAGCCCTGACCGGTGCCGGGCGAAGCGAACCCGCGCGGCGCCGTCGGGCAGTCGCTGCAGGAGCAGGCCCTGGACGTTGGGCGGCAGCGTCCCGCGCGCCGTCGGCAGGGAGTGCATGCGATCCCAGAAGACGTTCGCGTCGCGGGTGCGGCCGGCCGCGAGCTTGCGCAGCCACCGGTCGTTCTCGGCGAGCACCATCGGCCGTCCCCCGGCGCGAAGCGCACCGGTGTAGCCGGCAAGGATCGCGGCGCAGGCCTCCTTCAGATCGACGTTCAGGTGACCTTCGGCGGCGGCGAGCCCGGCGCTGGTGGCCAGACGAACGAGGTCGACCGTGTACGGCAGCTGCGTCGCCTCGTCGAAGTCGTTGATGCCCCACACGAGGCGGCCTTCGACGTCACGCCATGTGCCGTAGTTCTCGACGTGCAGGTCGCCGACGGCCAGCACCTTCGGGCCCTCGGCCAGCTCGGGCAGCTCCTCGGGCCAGAGCTCGGCCCAGCGGTAGAGGGACGCGCGGAGGAAGCTGAACGCGTCCGCGGCCATCTGCTCGTGCTTGTAGTCCAGGTCGTCGCGCCGCAACCTCAGGCGCGCTCCCAGCCAGCGCTCGAAGCTGCGTGTGGCGTCGACTATTGCCGTGGCCACGATGAATGAGGCTATTTTCGATTACGTGCGTTAAGGCTTGGGGTTTTCGAGTTCGATTCAGACGGCCACGCGGCGCAGCGCCGACGCCCGCAGGGCCAGGGCGACCGATCCCAACAGCTCCGCTCGCTCGACGAAAACGGCCTGCACCACGTCCACGTGCTCGGCCGCGGCCTGGACCGCATGCCGCCGGACCGACTCGCGCAGCGGCTGCAGGAGGAGGTCGCCGGCGCGGCTGAGCTGGCCGCCGATGATCACGCGCTCGGGGTTGAACAGGTTGCACAGCCCGGCCACGGCGACGCCTATCTCCCGGCCGGCATCGGAGATCGCCCGGCGGCAGCGCACGTCGCCGGCGATGGCGCGCTCGATGACCGTGCCCAGGGTGAGCGTCTCGCCCGTCGCCCGGGTCACGAGGCCGACGATCGCCGGCCCGCTGGCGACGGTCTCGAGGCACCCGCGGTTGCCGCAGTAGCAGAGCGCACCTGCCTGGTCGAGCGTGGTGTGGCCGATCTCGCCCGCCGTCCCGGACGCGCCGCGGAGCAGCCGGCCGTCGAGGACGAGGCCGGCGCCGATTCCCGTGGCCGCCTTGACGTAGGCGAAGTTGGAGCAGCCCTGGCCCGCGCCCCAGGTCAGCTCGGCCAGCGCCCCGAGGTTGGCGTCGTTCTCGATCTCGACCGGCAGGCCGATGCGGTCCTCCATCGCTTCGGCGATGCGGATGCCCACCCAGCCCGGCAGGATCGTGGCCGAGCCGGCGGTGCCGAGCTCGCGGTCGACCGGCCCGGGAATGCCGATGCCGACTCCGACCACACGTGACAGTTCCGCTCCAGCCTCGGTCAGGGTTTCGCCGGCCATGCGCACGGCGGTGTCCAGCGCCTCGAGGGCGTGATGGTTGACGTCGAGCTCGGACTGGCACTCGGCCAGGATGTCGTGATCGGTGCCGGCCACGGCCACTCGGACGTGGCTGTGGCCGAAGTCGATGCCGAGGACGACCTCCGACGTCTCCTGGAGCGCCAGCTGCACGCCGGGCCGCCCACCGCGAACCTGCGGCGACGCGACGTCGACCTCGCGCACCAGCCCGTCGTGCTTCAGGCCGGCGACGAGGGAGTGGACGGTCGTGCGCGAGAGCCCGGTCACCCGTGCGATCTCGGCCTGGCTGACCAGGCCCCTTTCCCGGAGGACGCCCACCACCCTCTCGCGGTTGCGGTCGCGCAACCAGGCGAGCGTCCCATCGCCCCTCCTCGACATTCGTGGCAATCATCGCCACCCCCAGCCGTTTGTCAAGAGATCGAACGAATCATCGGGCCGGCCCTATCGGGCTCTTGACAAACTCGAGGTGCTGGGCAATGCTCATCCGCGGCGCGGTGTTCCAACCGTGGGCCATGGACTCTGAGTAGGCCTGCTGCCGGCGCACTCTCGCCCCGGCCATGCCGGGAAGAAGGCAGCAGGAAGCGCCATTCGGGCGGACAGGAGGTCCATATGACGGTTCGTAGTTTTAGGGGTTTGACGCGGGCGGGTCTCGCCTGCGCCTTTTCAATCGTGGTTGCCGCGTGTGGCAGCAGCTCCACCACGGGGGGGACGACGGCGACGGTACCGTCCGACCTCAGCGTGTCGTCGTTCGACGTGAACTTCACGCCGATGTCCGAGCTGAAGTCCCTGCACGACGCCGGTCACGGGCTGGTAGGCGTGATCCTTCCCGACACGACGTCGTCGACTCGCTACGTCAACTTCGACCAGCCGTACCTGACGAAGGCCTTCACGTTGGCCGGGTTCAGCTCATCTGAGTTCAAGATCGACAATGCGCAGGGCAACGACGCCACCGAGCTGGCGCAGGCCCAGGCCGACATCACGCAGGGCGCGTCCGTGCTGGTCATGGACCCGCTGGACAGCACCGTCGGCACCCAGATCCAGCAGGCGGCCCAGGCCAAGGGCGTCAAGGTCATCAGCTACGACCGTGCGACCTTCACCGGGACCAACACCTACTACGTCAGCTTCGACAACGTCCAGGTAGGCAAGCTCATCGGTCAAGGGTTCAAGGACTGCGTGACGGCGTGGAACGTGTCCAACCCGCAGATCTTCACGCTCAACGGCGGTGAGGACACCGACCCGAACGCGATCGACTTCGCCAAGGGTTACAACTCGGTGGTCTGGGGCGACTCGGTCCCGCAGGAGACCGCCGGCAAGTCCGCCAACGGCTACACGCTGGTCGGCGACCAGGTCGCGCCCGGATGGGACAACTCGAAGGGCCAGACCATCTTCCAGCAGGCGTTCACCGCGCACCCGAACATCAACGCCACGATCGAGGCCAACGACGGCCTCGCCAACGCGGTGGTGACGGTCCTCAAGCAGAACCACGTGCCGGCGAACAAGATCCCGACCACCGGCCAGGACGCCACGCTCCAGGGCATGGAGAACGTCCTCACCGGCTACCAGTGCGGCTCGGTCTACAAGGCCGTGTACCTCGAGGCCCAGGACGCCGTCGCCCTGGCCACGATCCTGCGCGCGGGCCTGACCCCGCCGTCGGCGCTGGTCAACAGCACCACCTCCCCGGCGTCGGGCAAGCCCGGCTCCACCCAGCCGGCGTCGCTTCTGACGCCGATCTGGGTCGACAAGTCGAAGATCGCTTCGACGGTGATCAAGGACAACTTCGTCGACAAGACCGCGCTCTGCAACGCCGTTACCGCGGCGGTCTGCAGCGCCAACGGCATCAGCTAATCGAATTGCGACAGGAACGCCGCCGCGCCGAGCGCGGCGGCGCCTTCCCTGTCAGGTCACAATGAGCATGTGGCAGTGAGCGGCGGGCCGGCGGCGGCGACCGAGCCCCTGCTCAAGGTCCGCGGCATCGACAAGCATTTCGGCCCGGTTCAGGCGCTCTACCAGGTCGACCTGGACCTTCCCTCCGGCCAGGTGACTGCGCTGTGCGGCGACAACGGCGCGGGCAAGTCGGTCCTCACCAAATGCATTTCCGGCGTCTACCAGCCGGACCATGGACAGGTCTTCTGGGAAGGCCAGCCGGTCCACATCCGGACCACGCGCGATGCGTCGCGGCATGGCATCGAGACCGTCTACCAGGACCTAGCGCTCTGCGACAACCTCGACATCGTGCAGAACATGTTCCTGGGCCGGGAGCGCCTTTCACGCTCCCTGCTCGACGAGGACAGCATGGAGCGCTCGGCCGCGGAGACCCTCGCGAGCCTGCGGGTGACCACGGTGCGGTCCATCCGCCAGCCCGTGGCCTCCCTCTCCGGCGGCCAGCGCCAATCGGTGGCGGTGGCCAAGGCGGTGATGTGGAACTCCAAGCTCGTGATCATGGACGAGCCGACCGCCGCCCTCGGCGTGAACCAGACGCGCATGGTCCTCGACCTCTTGAAGCGATTGCGCGACCGGGGGCTCGCGGTGATGGTCATCTCCCACAACCTGAATGATGTGTTCGAGGTCGCCGACCGGATCGCAGTTCTCTACCTGGGCCGCATGGTTATCCAGGACAGGGCTGCGGCCTTCGACCGGCAGCGGGTCGTCGAGTACATGACCACCGGCGGCAAGGGCATGAAGGCGGCTAGCTGATGGCGCGGCCCGTCGAAATTCCGCCCGATCCGACAGCGGCGGTCGAGGCCGCACAGGTGGAGGTGCCGCCGGAGCTCGTCGCCCAGACGCTCGGCGAGTACGCGCGGGCGTGGGTTGCCCGCATGCGCGGAGGCGAGATCGGTGTACTCCCCGTCGTCGTCGGGCTCGCGGCGATCATGGTCGTGTTCGAGATCATCAGCCCGAACCATGTCTTCCTCTCCGCCGGCAACCTGGTCAACCTCTTTGAGCAGAGCTCCGTCTTCATGGTCCTGGCCATGGCCGAGACGTTCGCCTTGCTCCTGGGCGAGATCGACCTCTCGATCGGCTACGTGGGCGCGTGCGGCGCGGTGATCACCGTGCAGCTGGTCCAGCCGGTGACCACCAACTGGCCGTGGTGGGCGGCCATCATCGCCGGCCTCGCCTTTTGCGCCGCCGTCGGCCTAATCCAGGGAACGATCATCGCGCGGCTCGGAATCCCGTCCTTCATCGTCACCCTGGCCGGCTTCCTGATCTTCAACGGGGTGATGCTGATCCTGCTCCTGCTCGGCCCGTTCTCGGGCTATCCGAACCTGACCTCGCAGACCACCAACGTGCAGGTCCTCTTCAACCTGATGTCGGGCACCATCGACCCGACCCTCAGCTGGATCGTCATGGCCGTGGCAGTGCTGGGCCTCGGCGCGCTGCTGTGGTTCGGCGACCAGCGCCGGCGAAGGAGTGGCCTGGTGGCGCCGCCCGCCAGCCTGACCCTCATCAAGATCGCGTTGATCGCCGCGGCGGGCGTCACGGTGGTCGCAATCTCCAACATCAACCGCGCGAACTTCGGCACCCTCGCAGGGGTGCCGTGGGTCGTGCCCATCGTGCTGGCCGTGCTCGGGATCTGGACGGTCCTGCTCGAGCGCATGCGCTACGGGCGGTACGTATACGCGATCGGCGGCAACCCTGAGGCGGCGCGCCGCGCCGGCATCAACGTGGCCATGATCCGCACGATCGCTTTCGGCCTGTGCTCGATGACAGCAGGGGTCGGGGTGCTGCTGTACGCCTCCTACATCGGCGGCATGTCCAACAACGTCCAGGGCGGCCAGTTCGTCCTGTTCGCGGTCGCCGCCGCGGTCATCGGCGGGGCCAGTCTCTTCGGCGGCCGGGGCAAGATGATCCACGGCGTGCTCGGCGGTCTTGTCATCGGGGGCATCTACAACGGCATGTACCTGCAGAGCCTGGACGTGCAGAGGATCTTCATCGTCACCGGTCTGGTCCTGCTGGCCGCGGTCACGCTCGACGCCGTCTCCCGCCGCGGTCGGGCGACGGGCGCCCTGGGGTTCGGCCGCTAGCAAGATCCGCCTCCCGGCTGGGGACGATTGGGAATGGCCCGGGGCGGGTAAAAGTTCCCCTGACAATGGCTACGACACCCCGATCCGAACTCCTTCCGGTCCTTCCCATGGACGACGTGGTCGTCCTGCCCCACATGACCGTCACCCTCGCGGTCGAGGGCGACGCCCAGCGCGCGGCCATCGAGGCGGCCCGCCAGGGCAACCGGCAGGTCCTCCTCGTCCCCCGCCTCGACGGCAAGTTCGGCAGCATCGGCACCGTCGCCCGCCTGGGC
>DATGEO010000124.1:0-16114 GCA_035310015.1 Candidatus Dormiibacterota bacterium
GGAGCATGGCCAGGTTCGCGATCGACGTCACCGCCTGCTGGCGGCCGCGCGTGGGCATGGTCACCGTGGCGACCGAGCTGACCCGCGCGCTGGTCAGGCAACGGGACGGCGACGCGTACACGCTGCTGTGCAGCCGCGAACGTCCGCGAGGCCTCGACGACCTCGACTGCGACGCGGTCCTGGCTCCGTACCGCCACGAGCTCGCCCTCAAGCTGCGCTGGCTTCCCGTCATCGAGAGCCAGCTGCGCGGCGACGCGATCCTGTACCCGTACTGGCCGAGCCCGCCGCGCCGCCGCCCGGGAGCACCGCCGGCCGCGATCTTCGTGTACGACCTGGCCTTCCGCCTGCGCCCGGCCGAAGTGCCCTGGCAGCAGCGCCTGTACATGGGCTCGCTCCTCGGGCCGGCCCTGCGCCAGGCCGCGGCCGTGCTGGTCATCTCCGAGCGCACGCGTCGGGACCTGCTGGAGCTGTATCCGCTGCGCGAGCTCGCGGACAAGGTCTCGGTCGCGCCTCTGGGATTCACCAAGCCTGCGCCGGCCGGCCCGCTGCCGCCCGGGCTGGAGCCCGGGTTCATCCTCGCGGTCGGCACGATCGAGCCGCGCAAGAACCATCCGCGCCTCCTCGGCGCGTACCGCGCGCTGCGCGCCGCGCTTGCCGACGCGCCCGAGCTCGTCATCGCGGGCAGGCCTGGCTGGGCTTATGGCGACACGCTCGACCGCATCCGCAGCGAGCCCGGCGTGCGCTATCTCGGCCACGTCGACGAGCCGACGCTGTCGGCCCTCTACGAGAACGCGGCCGTGCTCGCGTTCCCGAGCCTGTACGAAGGATTCGGCCTGCCGCTGCTCGAGGCGATGGCGCGCGGCCTGCCCGCGGTGGTCGGCGCCGTGGGCGCGATGCCGGAGCTGGCCGGCGACGCATCCGTGCTCGTCGATCCTGAGAACGTCGATGAGATCGAGGCGGGCCTCGAGAAGGCTCTGACCGACTCCGAGCTGCGCGCCCGCCTGCGCGCGGCGAGCCTCGAACGCGCGAAAGACTTCACGTGGGAGCGCTGTGCCGAGCTCACCCGCAAAGCCCTGCACGACATCGCCCGCGTAGCATCTTGAAGATGCACGGCCGCTGGTCGGTGACGGCGATGGTCGAGGCGGGCGAGCACGACTACCCGTGGCTCGCGCGTCCCCTCCTGCATGCGCTCGAGCTGACGCACCACTTCGACGTCGAGGTGACGCACGAGCTGGGGGCCACCGCACGCGGCGACGTCGTGCTCGCCGCTAGCGACAGGCCGCTCGACTCGGGCCAGGCCGCGGCACTGGACGGTTACGTCCAGGCAGGCGGCGGGCTCGTCCTGCTCCACGGCACGCTCGCGGCCTGGGCCCAGAACGATGAGATCGCGAGGCTGGCGGCCTGGCGACCCGGACCGGCGAGCAGGTTGACCGAGCTGATCGTGCGCACGGGCCGGCCGCACGTGCTCACCGACCGGCTGGCTCCGGAGTTTCGCGTCGAGGACGAGCTCTTCCTCACCGAAGGACCGCCGGCGGACGGCGACGTCCTGCTGCGCGCGAGCTGGCAGTTCACGGAGCAGGTGGTCGCTTACGCGCGCACGCACGGCGAAGGCCGGGTCGTGCACATCGGCCTTGGCCACTCGCGCGCGACGTATGAGCTGGGGGACTTCCAGAAGCTCGTGCACCGCGCGCTGCTGTGGGCGGCCGGCGCGACGCCCGCGCCCGCAGTCGGCGTCGGTCTTGCCGGCTACGGCGCGATCGCGCAGCTGCACGCGGCATCGATCGCGGCGACGGCCGGCCTCGAGCTGCGTGGCGTCGCGGACCTGTCGGCGGAGCGTCGCGCGCTGGCCGCCCAGGAGTTTCGCGTGGCGACGCATGCCACGGTCGCCGATCTCCTTCGTGACCCCGATGTCGACCTCGTCGTCGTCGGCACACCGCCGAGCCATCACGCCGAGCCGGTGCTCGCGGCGCTCGAAGCTGGCAAGCACGTCGTGTGCGAGAAGCCCTTTGCGATCACCCTCGACGACGTCGACCGGATGATCGACGCCGCGGCCGGCAGCCGGCGCGTGCTGACCGTCTATCAGAGCCGGCGCTGGGACCCCGACTACGTCGCCCTGCGGGAAACGGTGCGCTCGGGACGCATCGGCGAGGCCTTCTACATGGAGTCCTTCATCGGCGGCTACTCGCATCCCTGTGACTACTGGCACAGCCACGAGCCGATATCGGGCGGCACGATCTACGACTGGGGCTCGCACTACTTTGACTGGATCCTTCGCCTGTTCGACGGCCCTGTCACCGAGGTGTCGGCGGTTGCGCACAAGCGCGTGTGGCACGACGTGACGAACGCCGACCAGGTACGTGTCGACCTGACCTTTGCCGGTGGCGCGCAGGCGTCCTTCATGCAGTCGGACATCGCTGCCGCGCTCAAGCCCAAGTGGTACGTGCTCGGCACCCGCGGAGCGGTCCTTGGCGACTGGCGCATCGAGGAGGGCCTCGCCCCCGCCGACCTGCCCGCGCGGCTCACGGTCATGCGACCGGCCGAGGGCGGCGCGCACGAGGAGCGACTGGCGCTTCCACCGCGTGACGACCACGGCTTCTACCGCAATCTCGCCGACCACCTGGCGTGGGACGAGCCGCTCGCCGTGCGGGCGGAAGAGGCGAGGCGGACGGTGGCGATCATGGAGGCGGCCACTCGTTCGATCGCGGCCGGGGGCCGGCGCCTCGAGGTCAGCGTATAACGGGCCGGCGCGTGGGCTGGGGAATCCTGGGCGCCGCCTGGATCGCCGACCGCGCGGTGCTGCCTGCGATCGCCGCATCGCGCAACGGACGGCTGGTCGCGATCGGGAGCCGCAACCCCGACCGCGCCCAGCGTTTCGCCACGATGCATCACGTCGCGCGCGTCTCGGCCGACTACGAGGCGGTGCTCGCGGATCCGGACGTTGACGCCGTCTACATACCTCTCATCAACAACCTGCATCGCGAGTGGGCGATGCGCGCTTTCGCCGCGCGCAAGCACGTGCTGTGCGAGAAGCCGCTGGCGATGAACGCCTCCGAGGCGAGCGACATGGCCGACGCCGCGCACGATGCGAACGTGCTTCTGATGGAGGCGTTCATGTACCGCTTCCACCCGCGGATGCGCGCGTTCGCGGAATTGCACCGGGACGCGCAGCACGTAGCGGCCTCGTTCGGATTTCCCCTGGCCGACGGCGCCAACTATCGCCTGCGCCCCGAGCACGGCGGTGGCGCGTTGATGGACGTCGGCTGCTACACGGTCGACGTTGCGCGCTGGCTGATGGATGCGGAGCCTGAGAAGATCGAGGCCACCGCTCGTGTCGACCCCGAGACCGGCGTGGACATGACGACGAGCATTCAGCTCGGCTTCGCGGGCGGAAGAACGGCGTCGCTGTGGTGCAGCTTCGAATCCGAGGAGAGGCAGCAGCTCACCGTCACCAGCGCCGGCGGGACCGCGGTGCTCGAGCGGCCGTTCAGCGCGTGGCGCGATCCCGACGATCCGTACCAGCTGATGGTCGAGTCCTTCGGCGACGCAATCCTGGACGGCGACCCGGTTCCTCTTCCGCCCACGCACTCGATCGCGAACATGCGGGTGCTCGACCGGATCCGCATCGCAGCCGGTTTATAACGTCCTCAGCGGCGCGCGGTCAGGGCCTCGAACCGGGGGTTGCCCTTGAGCGTCGCCAGGTCGGGGTCGGCGCCGGCGGCGGAGAGGATGTCCGGACGCATCGGCCCCGCCTCCTCCAGCAGGGCGATCGCCTCATCCTCACGGCCCTGAGCGACGCGGATCACCGCGACGTTGTAGAGCGCGGCGCCGAGGATGAGCGGCGACGGCCACAGCTCGCGCAGCTCGTCCGCCGTTCTTTCGAGGAGGTCGCGCGCGCGGGATGTGTCGCCGTTCTCCCGCCAGTAGTCGTACAGGTGCATCCGGGGATGAAAGTAACTGTTGCGAATGAGCGCGTCGCCGGTGGTCCGCGTGATCGTCCACTGGAAAGGCCTGTCGCCCAGGGCGGCCTCCAGGTCGATGAGCACGGTGAGCATCTCGTCGGCGCGAGCTGAAGTCTCCTTCAGAGGCAGACCGTCGCCGAGCGGCAGCTCGCGCTCGTTGAACTCGTCGATGTTGGAAGGCGGCGGCGCATAGGGGCGACCGGCCTGGAGGTCTGTCAGCGCATCTCGCAGCCGCCCGCGCCACTGGGCCACGTGAAAGAAGATCCGTGCCGCGGGCCAGCCCTTGGGCTCGCGACCAAGCGCCGCCTCTTCGGCGGCTACCGCCCTTTCGAGTTCGCGCTGGCGCTCGAGCAGCCCGTGGGCGTCTCTCACCTCTTCAACCTGGCGCTTCAGGCGGCGGGCTTGGGTGCGCCCTCGGCCGCGGGCGCCGCGGCGGGGGCGGGCACGCCGGGCGCGTCGGCCGGCTGGACCGCGGCGAGCGGAACCACCTGGCGGAAGCGCGCGATCGACGCGGGCCAATCCGCCAAGAGCCGCGCGGCCACCTGCGAGCTCGTGCGCCGGTGGTGCTCCTCGATCAGGCACCGGAGCTCGGCTTCGTCCTCGGGCGGCACCTCGCGCGCGACCACGCTGTCACCGTTCAGCTGCCGCCACTCGAGGAGGTAGGCGGTGCCGCCGGTCATCCCCGCGCCGGCGTTCCACCCCACCGGCCCGAGAGAAACGGCGACGCCGCCGGTCATGTACTCGCAGAAATGGTCGCCCGCGCCCTCGACGACGGCCACCGCGCCCGAGTTGCGGACGCAGCATCGCTCGCCGACGCGGCCGGCGATGAAGAGATGGCCGGCGGTGGCGCCATAGGCGATGGTGTTGCCCGCGAGCACCGGATCCGGGGCGGCGTCACCGGCGGGCGGCCGGATCACGATCACCCCGCCGCCCAGGCCCTTGCCGACATAGTCCTGCGCCTCGCCCTCGAGCACGAGCTCGACGTCGCGCTCGAGAAAGGCGCCGAAGCTCTGGCCCGCGCTGCCCGCGTACTCGCGCCTCTCGCCGGTTCGCAGCGCCGCTCCGACGGTTCGCGCCGAGTTGTCGATGCGGCCGCTCGGCGGGGTGCCCGCCGGCGGCTCGCCGTTCCGCGGCCAGACGCGGCTGCGGGGCGCGGCGACATCGGTGGCGCGCAGGACCAGTGACAGGTCGAGCCGGAAATCGACCTGCTGCAGCAGCTCGACCCGCCCGATCACCTCCTGGAGCGTGCGCGCGCCCAGGCGCGCGAGGTGCTCGCGAACGTCCTCGGCGATGAGCATCAGGTGATTGATCACGTGCTCGGGCCGGCCCTCGAACTTCGCGCGCAGGTCCTCGCGCTGCGTGGCGATGCCGGTCGGGCAGGTGTTGAGATGGCACTGCCGCGCCATGTCGCAGCCGAGCGCGACCAGTAGACCGGTGCCGAAGCCGAACTCTTCCGCGCCGAGGAGCGCGGCGATCAGGACGTCGCGGCCGCTGCGCAGCCCGCCGTCGGTGCGCAGGGTCACGCGGTCGCGCAGGCGGTTGGCCACGAGCACCTGCTGCGTCTCCGAAAGCCCGAGCTCCCACGGCACCCCGGCGTTCTTGATGGACGAGAGGGGCGACGCGCCGGTGCCGCCGTCGTGGCCGGAAACGAGCACGTAGTCCGCGCGCGCCTTGACCACGCCCGCGGCGATCGTCCCGACCCCGGCCTCGGCGACGAGCTTCACGCCGACCCGCGCGCGCGGGTTGACGGTCTTCAGGTCGTGGATCAGCTGCGCCAGGTCCTCGATCGAGTAGATGTCGTGGTGCGGCGGCGGCGAGATGAGCTGCATACCCGGCTGCGCGTGGCGGAGCCGCGCGATGAGGTTGGTGACCTTCAGGCCCGGAAGCTGCCCGCCCTCGCCGGGCTTGGAGCCCTGTGCGATCTTGATCTCGAGCTCGTCCGCGCGCTTGAGGTAGGCGGGCGTGACCCCGAACCGTGCGGACGCGACCTGCTTCACCCGGTTGTCCCGCCTGACCTCGCCGTCGGCGTAGAGGTCCGGATCCTCGCCGCCCTCGCCCGAATTCGAACGCGCGCCGATCCCGTTCATCGCGACCGCAAGAGCCTCGTGCGCTTCGGGGGAGAGCGCGCCGAGAGACATCGCCGTGCTCACGAAACGCTTCGCGATCTCGCCCGCAGGCTCGACCTCCCGCAGGTCGATGGGCGCCTCCGCCGCACGGATGGCGAGCAGCTCGCGCAGCGACTGGGGACGGTCCATGTGCGAAAGGCGCAGCCACTCGTCGAAGGCATCGCGGTCGCCGGTCTCCGCGGCCTTCTTCGCCGCGCGCACCGCGAGCGGGTTGTAAGCGTGGTGCTCGCCGGCCTTGCGGAAGCGCACCCGGCCGTGATCCGCGAGCTGGGTCGCGATCTCGGCGATGCGCGCACGGGCGGCGGCGTCGAGCTCGGCGAGGTCGGCGCCACCGATGCGCGAAGGGATGCCGGGGAAGCACGTTTCCATCACCTCGGCGCCGAGGCCGAGGGCTTCGAGCACCTGACCGCCGCGATAGCTCGCCACGGTCGAGATGCCCATCTTCGCCATCACCTTGAGCAGCCCGGCCTCGAGCGCCTTGCGATACCCGGCCTCGCACTCGGGGCCGGCGGTCGCCATCCCGAGGTACGGATGCACCGCGGTCGCGCCGATGGTGATCAGGCACGCGACGTCGTGCACGTCGACCACGTCGCCCGCGATCGCGACCACGTCGCGCGACATGCGGCCGCCGCTGCGCAGCAGGTGCTCGTGGATCGCGCCGACCGCGAGCGCCATGGGGATGGGCCTGCGCGTCGAGTCGACGTCCGCGCGCCGGTCGCTGACGGCGATGATGCCGTTCGCTTCCTCGGCCTCACGCTGCAGTCGCGCGAGCTCTTCTTTGAGCGAGCGGTCGGGGGGACAGGTCGCATCGAGGACGGTCGCGCTCTCCAGCACGCGCGCCAGCTCGCCCGCGCCGAGCACCGGCGACTCCAACTCTAGTAACGGGACCTCGTCGGGAACCGCGGGGTGGTGCCGCCGGCTCAACTCGCTCTCCGCGCCGCCCTCGGGTTCGAGGGTGCGGCGGCGCGCGCCGAGGAGCGTGCGCAAGGACATGACCGCCTTCTCGCGCAGCGGGTCGATCGCCGGGTTGGTGACCTGCGCGAAGCGCTGGCGCAGGTAGCCGTAGATGCGGCGCGGCGTGCGGCCGAGGGGCGCGATGGGGATGTCGTCGCCCATCGAGTACACGGGCTCGGCGCCCGTCTCGACCATGGCCGCGACGACCATCTTCACGTCCTCGGATCCCCAGCCGTGGATGCGCTGCAGCCGGCCCGCGTCCTCGAGCGCGTCGAGGTCGAGGTGGCGGCGCTCGACCGGCGCGAGCGCACGGTCGGCGAGAAGCCCGTAATCGTGACGCGCGGCGGCGCGCTCCTTGGCCTCGGCATCGCGCAGGATGGTTCCGTCCCGAGTGTCGACGAGCAGCATCTGGCCAGGGCCAAGGCGTCCCCGCTCGACCACGTCGGCCGGAGCCATCGACACCACGCCCGCCTCGGACGCGGCCACGACCATCCCGGCCTTCGTCCGCTGCCACCGCAGCGGCCGCAGCCCGTTGCGGTCGAGCGCGGCGCCGACCACGCGGCCGTCGCTGAAGGCGAGCGCCGCCGGTCCGTCCCACGGCTCGAACTTCGTCGACTGGTAGCGGTAGAAGTCACGCACCGACGCGGCCAGGTCGCCGCGCCCTTCCCACGCGTCGGGCACGAGGCTCATGAGCGCCTCGGAAACCTCCCATCCGCGGCGCACGAGCAGCTCGAGCGCGTTGTCGAGCGACGCGGAGTCGGAGCCGGCGGGCCAGATGGCTCCGCGCAGCTCGGTCTCCAGCTCCGGCTCGCGCGCGCGCATCCACGCGCGGTTGGCGCCGATGGTGTTGATCTCGCCGTTGTGGGCGAGCATGCGGAACGGCTGCGCGAGCCGCCAGTCGGGCATCGTGTTGGTCGAGTAGCGCTGGTGAAAGACCGACAGCCTGCTCTCGCACGCGGGGTCCTGGAGGTCGAGGTAGAAGTCGGCCAGCCGCGTGCCGGCCATCAAGCCCTTGTAGACGACGGTGCGGCTGGAGCACGACGGCACGTACATGCGCACGCCTTCGGCCTCGGCCGCCCGTTCGGCGCGGCGGCGCAGGAGGTAGAGCCGCGACTCCAGCTCGTCCGGCGCGGTCGAGGGGGCCGCGATGAGGCCGTGCCACACGGTGGGCATCGTGTCGCGCGCCCGCTCGCCGAGAGAAGACGCGTCGACCGGCACGCGCCGCCAATCGTCGACCGCGAGCCCGACCGACTCGGCGGCCGTGCCCACGACGCCGCGGGCCCGCTCGTCCCACTCGAACACGACGGCCACCGCGGCGTCGCCGCCAAGCAGGCGCCGCGGGACCTGGATCAGCAGCCCCGCCCCGTCGCCGCTCTTGCCGTCGGCGTCGAGGCCGCCCCGGTGGGCAAGCCTCGCCAGTGCCCGCACGCCGAGCCCGACGGCCGCGTGCCCGGGCTCGGGCGTCGCGACGAAGCCCATGCCGCAAGCGGCCCGTTCGGCGGGCAGATCCCCCGCCCAGGCCTGCCTTCCGGGTGCCTGCCTCCCGGGTCGAAGGCTCCTCGCATCTTCGCGGCCTAGGCGTCCGGGCGCCTTCGGCGCTGAAGCCTGCGTCAAGGGGCCCGGCGCTCGTCGTCGCGCATCTCGATGCGCTCCTTCTCGCGCCGCCCTTTCCTTGGCTCCGGCCGCCGATGCCGCGAATCTGCATCGGATCCCCCGCCCCGGGAGGCAGGGCGCGTTGGAGGAACGGTGGGGGGCACTGGCCGCAGGTTACCCCGCACGAACCGGCAGGCCTAGTGCTCGTGTGACAAAACCGTAGGCGCGCCGTTGGCGGCGAGACTACATGCCCAACAGGCTCTGCACCCGCAGGGCGACCGCGAGGTTCAACCGTGTCTCGGGGTCGTCGAGCTCCACGCCGCTGATCTCGCGAATCCGATCGAGCCGGTAGCGGAGCGTGTTCGGGTGCACGCGCAGGCGCTTCGCCGCCTCCTGCTGCTCTCCTGTCTCCAGGTACGCGCGGAGCGTGGCGACCAGCGCGCCGTTGCGCGTGCGATCGTGCTCCACGAGCGGGCCGAGGAGGCGCCGCGCGTAATCGACCAGGCGCTCATCGGCGACCGCCGCCAGCAATCCCGTGAGCCCGAGCTCGGGCACCGTCACGACCTCCCCCCACCGCTTGAAGCGCGCGAGCGACTCCATGACCGACGTCACCTCGCGCATGGCGGTCGGAACGCCCGCCGGTGCTTCGGTCGGCGCGCTGAACCCGACCGAGACCGAGAATCCGGGCTTCCAGTCGGCCACCGTCTGCCGCACCTGCATGCCCAGCGCCTGCACGCGCGCCTGGTGGTCGCCGGGCTCGGTGCCGATCGGGAGCAGCGCGACCACGCTGTCCGAACGCCCTTGGACCAGCGCGCGCCCGAAGCTGGCTCGGACCACGGCGGTCACGCGGCGCAGGAACTCGCGCTTGAGCGCCTGGATCGCGTCCTCCGTGATCTGGCGGGCCCGCGTGAAGGCGCGGAAGTCGTCGATGTCGGCCAGCATCACGACGTGGCTGCCGTGCAGCGGGTAGCCGAGATGGCGCGCCCGGCGCTGGGCTGCTGCCTCGTCGCCGTACGTGCCGAAGAGCAGGTCGCCGAGGAACTCCCCGCGCACCCGGCCCTCGACCTCCGCGAGCTCGCGCTCCTTGGCGATCGACAGCGCGAGCACGAGGGCGGCCTGCTCGAGCGCGAGGAACGCGAGCTCGTCGCTGTGCGGCGGGTTGTCGAGGACGGAGATGTAGCCCAGGACCTGGTTCGCGGCCAGGATGGGGGCGATCAGCCGCTCGCGCGACATTCCGACGTGCGGGTAGGCGGGAACCCTGATCGGCCCCCGCCTGGCCTCGAGCTCGCGCAGCATGCGCTGGATCTGCGGGTCGAACAGCACACGCTGCGGCGTGCCCTGGTGCTGGATCGTCTCTTTGCGGTGGGGGTCGCCGCCGCCCCCGGCGTGGGCGAGCAGGTGGAAGCTCGCGTCCTCGATCACGACCGCGCTTTCGAGCAGGTCGGCGAGCGTGCGGCAGATCTCGTTGACGCCCTTACCGTCCAGGACCAGCTCGGTGAAGCGGCGGTGAATCTCGAAGGACTGGCGCAGCCGCCAGTGCTCCGCGCTGATGATCCGCTCGAGCAGCGGCGCCATGATGTCGATCAGCTGCACCGCGGCGCCGATCGTGAAGAGAGGTACGTTCAGGCGGTCGGCCTCGGTGAGCATCTCCGGCGCGAGCTTCCGCAGGTAGGGATGCGGCTTCACGACGAGGCCTGCGCCTCCCGACTCGGCCATCCGGCTGACCAGCCTGATCTGCGCGGCGCGGTCGTCTTTGATCGGGAAGCCGGTGGTGAGCAGGAGGTCGCCGCGACGGGGCTGGATCTCGGGCGTCTCCATCATGCGGACCCACTCGATCGCGCGGTCGAGACCCCCCTCGCCGGCGACCAGCGTCGCGCCGGCGAACTCGCCGAACCGCATCGCCTCGCGTACGGTCGGCTTGGGCTCGCTGACCTCCTGCACCGCTTTTCGCGTCACCATGGAAGAGAGATTAGGGTGTGCGCCGGATACAAGCAAACTCCGGCCGGTGTTGTGCCGTGGCTACTAGGGGCGTTACGACGCGACGCGTAATCTTGCGCCATGGCCCACGAAGACGCCCCGACGTGCGAGCGCCACGAGTCAGAGGTGCCGATGCGCCTGCGCACGATGCACTCGGATTCGTCGCGGCCTGACACCGTGGTCGGGCTCTACGAGTGCCCGGAGTGCGGGTACGAGCGGCGGCTTCCGATCGAGGCGGCCCCGACCGCGGCGTAGAGGCCCTGTCGCTCGACTGAGCTCAGGTTCGGTCGATCAGCTCCCGAAGCACCAGCGGGAGGATCCCACCATGGTGCAGGTATCCCACCTCGGTGTCGTTGTCGACGCGCGCCCGGGTCCTGAACCGTGTGCTCTTCCCGGCCTCGTCGACCGCTTCGACCTCGACCGCCTGCCCAGGGGTCAGCTTCTCGAGGCCGCGGATGGTGAACGACTCGCGGCCCGTCAGGCCCAGCGACTGAGGGTTCTCGCCCCGCGAGAACTCGAGCGGCAGCAGGCCCATCCCCACCAGGTTCGAGCGGTGGATGCGCTCGAAGCTCTCGGCGATCACGGCGCGCACGCCGAGCAGCAGCGGACCCTTGGCGGCCCAGTCGCGTGACGAGCCGGACCCGTACTCCTTGCCCGCCAGCACGATGAGCGGCACCCCCTCCGCGCGGTAGCGCTCCGAGGCATCGAAGATCGTGGTCTCGGTCCCGTCGGGGAAGTGGCGCGTCCAGTAGCCCTCGCGCTCGACGAGCTTGTTGCGCAGGCGGATGTTGCCGAACGTCCCGCGCGCCATGACCTCGTGGTTGCCGCGGCGCGAGCCGAAGCTGTTGAAGTCGAAGCGCTCGACGCCGTGCTCGATGAGATACCTGCCGGCCGGGCTGTCGGTTGGGATCGCCCCCGCGGGCGATATGTGGTCGGTGGTGACGGAATCGCCGAGCACGGCCAGGACGCGCGCGCCCTCGATGTCCGTCAGCGCGGACGGTCGGGGGTTGAAGTCCTGGAAGTACGGAGGCTCCTTCACGTAGGTCGAGCCGGCGTCCCACTCGAAGATCGGTCCGGTCGGCGCGGCCATCTCCTTCCAGTGCTCGTCGCCTTCGAAGATGCGCGCGTACTCGCGCTTGAACATCTCCTGCTTCACGCACTGCTGGATGACCGCGTTCACCTCTTCCTGCGACGGCCAGAGCTCCGACAGCTTCACCGGCTTCCCGTCGCGATCCTCGCCGACCGGGTCTTTCGAGAGGTCGATGTTCACCGTGCCCGCAAGCGCGTACGCGACGACGAGCGGCGGCGACGCCAGGTAGCTCGCCTTGACCAGCGGGTGGATGCGCGCCTCGAAGTTGCGGTTCCCCGACAGCACCGCCACGACGCTCAGGTTCTCGGTGCTGACGGCGGCCTCCACCTCGGGCGTCGCCAGCGGGCCCGAGTTGCCGATGCACGTCGTGCAGCCGTAGCCGACGAGGTAGAAGCCGAGCTTCTCCAGCGGCTCCATCAGGCCCGCGGTCTGCAGGTAATCGGTCACGACGCGCGAGCCGGGCGCCAGGCTGGTCTTGACGTACGGGTTGACCATCAGGCCGCGCTCGACCGCTCTCTTCGCCAGGAGGCCGGCGGCCACCATCACCGACGGGTTCGAGGTGTTCGTGCAGCTGGTGATCGCGGCGATGACCACGCAGCCGTCCTCGACCTTGGCCGTCGGCTTGTGGGCGACGACGACCGCCGTCCGGCCATCGACGGGCCCGCCCTCTTCGGTCAGCCGCGAGATGGCGTCCGGTTCCGGCTTCGGCGGCCGCGTGAACGCGGAATTGAAGCTCTCCCACACGTTCGGCAGCGACACGCGGTCCTGCGGCCGCTTCGGGCCGGCGACGCTGGGCTCGACCTTCGCCAGATCGAGCTCGAGCAGCTCGGTGAAGCGCGGCGCCGGCGAGCCGTCGACGCGGAACAGACCCTGCTCCTTCGTGTAGCGCTCGACCAGCGCGATGTGCTCCGGGCTCCGTCCCGTCACCTCGAGGTAGCGAAGGGTCTGCGCGTCGACGGGGAAGAGCGCAGAGGTGGCGCCGTACTCCGGGCACATGTTGCTGAGGGTCGCGCGGTCGGGCACGGAAAGCGTCGAGAGCCCGTCGCCGCAGAACTCGACGAACTTGTCGACGACGCCGTGCTTCCGCAGCATCTCCGTGAGGGTCAGCACGAGGTCGGTCGCGGTCGCGCCCGGCCGCAGCGCGCCGGAGAAGCGCACGCCGACGACGATCGGCGACGCGAGGTACGCCGGCTGGCCGAGCATCGCCGCCTCGGCCTCGATGCCGCCGACGCCCCAGCCCAGCACGCCCAGGCCGTTGACCATCGTCGTGTGTGAGTCGGTGCCCATGAGCGTGTCGGGGATCGCGACCTTACGCCCGTCGAGGTCGCGCACCTGCACGACCTTCGCGACGTGCTCGAGGTTGACCTGGTGGCAGATGCCCATGCCGGGCGGTACGAGCGAGAAGTTGTGGAAGGCCTGCTGCGCCCAGCGGAGGAGGGCATAGCGCTCGCGGTTGCGCTCGATCTCCTTCTGGATGTTGCGGGTGTAGGAGTCGCGGAAGCCGAACGAGTCGACCTGAACCGAGTGGTCGATGATCAGGTCGACAGGCACGAGGGGGTCGACGCGGCCGGCGTCTTTGCCGGCGCGCTGCATGGCCGAGCGCATCGCCGCGAGGTCGACGACCGCGGGTACGCCGGTGAAGTCCTGCATGAGCACGCGGGCGGGCAGAAACGGCAGCTCCGCGTCCTTCGCCTCGTTCGGCCACGCGGCGAGCGCGGCGACGTTGCTCTCGCCGGTCCTGCCCGCGGCGGCCATGCGCATCAGGCCTTCGAGCAGGACCTTGACGGTCATCGGCAGGTCGCTCGGCGCGGTGCCGGCCAGCGGGTAGAAGTCGAGATCGGTTCCCGAAAGCCTGGCCCCGCGGACGGTCACGCCTGGAATGCTACTAGCGTCTGGGAACGGATCTCCGTGCCGCGGCCATGGCCTCGGCGATGCGCCGCGCGCCGGGAGCGTGCTCGATGTCCTCGAGCGGCTGAGGCAGCGCGAGCCGCCAGTTGGGCCACTCGCTGGTGGTGCCGGGCACGTTCGGCCGCTCCTCGACGCCGAGCGCGTCCTCGAGCGACGCGAGCGCTATGCGCGACCTTGCGCGCGCCAGATGTTCATAGGCCGCGACCGCCACGTCGACCGGATCGGTTTCGTCCGGCAAGCCCAACGCCGTGAGGCGGTCGCGCAGGTGGTGGTGCCGGTGGTCGGGCTCTTTCAGCGTCCAGATGCCGGGAACGGTAGGCAGGTCGTGTGTGCCGATCGACGCGACGGAGTCTCGCGGCCAGCTGGAGGCCGGCGTCTCTTCGAACCACATGAGCCGGTAGCCCAGCGCGCGTCGCCGGCGCATCGCCGCGCGCACCGACGGCTCGACCAGCCCGAGGTCCTCGCCGATGACGAACGCGTTGGATCGCTTGCTCTCGGACACGAGGACCTCGAGCAGCGCCCTCGACGGGTAGGTGACGTATGCGCCGTCGGGCGCGCCCGCGCCTTCGGGGATCCAGAACAGCCGCCACAGCGACATCACGTGGTCGAGGCGAACACCACCCGCGTGCGAGGTCGCGCCGCGCAGGGCATCGACGAAGGGCTCGAAGCTCGCGGCCGCGAGCTTGAATGGGTCGAACGCGGGCATGCCCCAGTCCTGGCCGTCGGGGAAGAAGAAGTCGGGCGGCGCGCCCACGCGCATGCCGGGCGCGAGCAGGTCCTGCCAGCGCCACGCGTCGAAGCCGTCCGCGGCAAAGCCCACCGGCACGTCGGCGATGAGGTCGATCTCGGCCGCCGCCTTCCCCAGCTGCCGATGAATGTGGAACTGCGTCCACTCGTGGAACGCGACTCGGCCGGCGAGACGCCGCCGTTCGTGCTCGACCTCGGCGCTCCGCGGGTGCCGCAGGCCCGCCGGCCAGCGGCGCCAGGGCGTCCCGTGCACCTCTTCGATGGCGTTGAAGGCCGCGAAGTCGATGAGGGCCCGTCCGCGCGAGCGCACCCAGCTCGCTAGGCCCCTGGGTTCAGGCTCAGCGCGGTAGACCGCCTCCAGGGCCCTCGACTTCAGCTCGAAGGCGGCGTCATGGTTGATGTGGCGCTGCAGGTTCAGCCTGCGCGCGGCATCGCGCAGCGGCGCGATCTCGGCCTCGACGCGCTTGGCGCCGGGAATCTCCTCGACCCGCAGATAGAGGGTGTTCCGGAAGCGCCGCGAAGACGAGTAATAAGGACATGGCTCCTGATGCGCGGTCGAAGCCTGCGCGCCGAGCGGGCTGATGAGCATCACCGACGCCCCGCAATCGCGCGCCCAGCGGCCCATGCGCCGCAGGTCGGCGAGGTCGCCGATGCCCCAGCTCTCGCGCGACCGGATGGCGTAGGCCTGCACGGCCCAGCCCCAGACGCGCTTGGGAGGCGGCGCGCATGTCCCCTCCCCTCCGTGTCGGGAATGTAGGGAGGGCGCCGGCGGACGCTTTCGGTCGCCCGCCATCGCGCTGACGATCGCCTCGATCGTCGACTCGGGCGGAGTCACGACGTCGCCGCGGTAGCCGGTGTACGTCCGCTTCACGCCCCACGCGGTCGCCCGATCGGCCATCCCCGCCAAGTTAGCGGACTAAGCTGGCGCGGTGGCGGCGCGCTCCGCACGTGCAGGCGAGGTCCGGCGGCTCGAGGACCGCCGGCTCATCACCGGAGCAGGCATCTACACGGACGACGTGCGCGTGGAAGGCTGCCTGCACGCGGTGTTCGTGCGCTCGCCCCTCGCCCACGCCCGGATCACCGGCATCGACCTCGCGGAGGCTCGCCGTGTGCCCGGGGTGGTCGGAGTGTTCACCGCCGCAGACCTGGAGTTCCGGTCCGACACGGCTCGCCCGCGGCTCTGCGCCGGCGAGGTGCGATTCGTCGGGGACGCCATCGCCGTGGCCGTCGGCGAAACCCGCGAGGCGGCCGCAGACGCCGCGGCGTTGGTGGCGGTCGACTTCGATCCCCTGCCGGTCATCGTCGACGCCACCGCCGCGCTCGAGCCCGATGCGCCGCTGGTCGACGCGGACAAGGGCGACAACCTCGCGCTCGACTTCGAGCTCGGCGACGAGGGGGCGCTGGAGGGCGCCGAAGTGGTCGTCCGGGGCCGGTTCGTCAACCAGCGCCTCGCGGCCGTCCCGCTGGAGGGCAACGCGGTGCTCGCCTCTCCCGACCTGGCGGGCGGCCTGCGCATGTGGGTCTCCACCCAAGCGCCTTTCAACGTTCGCCGCCAGGTGGCCGAGGCGATCGGCGTCGAAGAGGAACGGGTGCGGGTGACCGCAGGGGACGTCGGCGGGGCGTTCGGGGCCAAGCTGATGGTGTATCCCGAGCCCTCCGTGATCGCGGCGATCGCGCTCAGGCTCGGCCGGCCGGTGCGGTGGGCGGAGCACCGCTCCGAGAACATGGTCGCCATGACGCACGGCCGCGGCCACGTGCAG
>DATGEO010000125.1:0-19264 GCA_035310015.1 Candidatus Dormiibacterota bacterium
TGCCGAGCAGCTCGAAACCGAGCTTGCGGCATATGCCGTTCGAGGCCGCGTTTGTGGATCTCCGGATAGGCGTGGACGGCCGGCCTACGTGGAGCTCGATGTCCGCGGGCGCGGCCCTCACAGGGGTATGTTGCCGTGCCAGCGCGGGCTGCGGCGGCGCTCCTTGCGCATCGCGATTCGCAAGGCCCGTATGAGCTCGGGTCGCGTGCGCCCGGGTTCGATCACATCGTCAATGTAGCCGCGCTCCGCAGCGATGTAGGGATTCGCAAATCGTTCGGTGTACTCGGCCACCAGCTCGCGTCGGCGGGCTGGGCCGTCAGACGCGGCCAGCTCGCGGCGGAAGAGGATGTTGACCGCGCCCTCCGGCCCCATCACGGCGATCTCCGCCGTCGGCCAGGCGAGGTTGAGGTCCGCGCCCATCTGCTTCGGCGACATGACGCAGTAGGCGCCGCCGTAGTTCTTGCGCGTGATCACCGTCAGCTTGGGCACGGTCGCCTCGGCGTACGCGTAGAGCAGCTTCGCGCCGTGGCGGATGATCCCGCCGTGCTCCTGGTCGCGACCGGGCAGGTAGCCGGGCACGTCGACGAAGGAGATGATCGGAATCCCGAACGCGTCGCAGAACCTGATGAAACGCGCGGCCTTCACCGACGCGTTGATGTCGATGGCGCCGGCCAGGAACTTCGGCTGGTTGCCGACGATGCCCACCACGTGGCCGCCGAGCCGGCCGAGGCCGACGATGATGTTCTTGGCGAAGAACGGCTGGACTTCGAAGAACTCGCGCTCGTCGAGGATTCGGGACACGAGCTCGCGCATGTCGTAGGGCTTGTTCGGCGCGTCGGGGACGATGGTCTGCAGCTCGGGGTCAGCCCGCTCGCGGTCGTCCGCCGACGGCACGAAGGGCGGCCGCTCGTTGTTGCTGGAAGGCAGATACGACAGCAGCCGGCGCACGCCCGCGGCGCAGTCCTCCTCGCTCTGCGACAGGAAGTGCGCGACACCTGAGGTCGCGTTGTGCACGTCGCCGCCGCCCAGCTCGTCAAACGAGACCGCCTCGCCGGTGACGACGCGGATCACCTCCGGCCCGGTGATGAACATGTAGCCCTGGCCGGCGACGATGAAGATGAAGTCTGTGATCGCGGGCGAGTAGACCGCGCCGCCGGTGCACGGGCCGGCGATGACGCTGATCTGGGGGATCACGCCTGACGAGCGAACGTTGCGGTAGAAGATGTCCGCGTAGCCTGCGAGCGCGACCACGCCTTCCTGGATGCGGGCGCCGCCGGAATCGTTGATGCCGATGATCGGCACCCGGTTGCGCAGGGCAAGCTCCTGCACCTTCACGATCTTCTCCGCGGTGACCTCGCCCAGCGAGCCGCCGAAGACCGTCGCGTCATACGCGTACACGGCGATCGGCCGGCCGTCGATCTCGCCGAACCCCGCGACGACGCCGTCGCCGGGGATGCGCTTGTCCTCCATGCCGAAACCGTGCGCGCGGTGCGTCGCGAAGAGGTCGAGCTCGACGAACGATCCGTCGTCGACGAGCATCTCGATGCGGTCGCGGGCGGTCGCCTTGCCCGCGGCGCGGCGCTTGTTGGCGGCCTCGGTCTCGGAGTGCAGCGCCTGGTAGCGGCGCTTGCGGTACTGGTTGATCTTCTGCTCGGAGACGCCGGCGGTCGAGCGCTCAGGCGCCTCCACGCCCTGCACCGAGGGCACACTGCGGCGGACGGGTGAGAGGCTTTTTGCCTTGCGGGTGGCCATTAGTGGATATCGTAGGCGCCGCGTGAGGAGCTTCAGGCGGGCGGCCGGTGACCTGCTCACGCGACCGTCGTTGTACTGGATCCTCGCGGCCGTCTTCGGCCTGCGCGTGGTCGTCCTCTCGGTCGTCAACTCCGCGCGGCCCGATGCGGAGGGCATGTGGGAGGGCGCGCACGCCTACCTGACCGACCCGGCGCACATGTACGACGAGGCGGCCCGGTACCTCGCCCTGAGTCACGTCATCGCCCCGCCGGGCACGCTCTACGCCTTCGTCAGCCCGCCCCCGGTGGCGCTGCTCGCGCTGCCCGTCGCCCTGCTGCCGAAGGCCGCGGGGGTGCAGGTCTGGACCGTGATCGACGCGGTCGCGCTGCTCGCCGGCCTGTGGCTGCTGTTCCGGGTCATCGCCACCAGGCACGCGCTTGCCGCGCCCGCGTTCTGGCTCATCGCCATGTACTTCCCGCCCCTGTTCGCCGACGTCAGCGCGGGCCAGCGTGGCGGTGTCGCGCTGCTGGGCGCTATGGCCTCGATCTGGTTCGAGCCGAAACGGCCGGCGCTGGCGGGAGTGTTCGGCGGCCTGGTTTCGGCGCTCAAGTACTATCCGGCGGCGATGGTGATCGGCCCGCGGCCGAGCCACCGCGTTCGCTACGCGGTCGCGCTCGCCATCGCACTCGTCGCCGCCACCGCGATCAGCTTCGTCCCCCTTGGCCTGACCGGCGCGGTCTTCTACTTCCAGCACGTGCTGCTCGCGTCGCTCGGGTCGCACAACGCGGACTGCGGCTATGACTCGGTGCGCTCGCTGTTCGACCGCGTCATCGGGGGCGAGCCCTACCTGCTGCCCGCGTCAAACGGCGGGGTGACGGTCGTGCAGGTGCCGTGGCGCTTCCCGCTCGCGGCCGCGGTCCTCGGCTATGCCGCCGCCCTTGCGTTCGCGGCGGCCGCGGTGTGGGCGGCATGGCGCAGCGGGTGGAACCCCGTCTACGGCATGGCGCTCGGCTTCGCCCTCGGCGCCCTCATCCCGAACGAGGTCTGGCCCTACCAGTGGCTGCCGCTCCTGCCGCTGGTGCTGCTCGTCGCCGTGAAGGCCATCGAGCGGCGGCGGGTCACGACGCTCGTGCTCCTGGGCGTGTTCCTCCTCGGCTTCTACCGCCCGCCCTGCGACCTGCCGTTTCCCAACCTCTGGACGCTCGCCGCGGTCGCGGTCTTCGTCCTGGGCGTGTGGGAAAATCGACTCTTCAGGGCAGCTTGATCACATAGGAGTCGGGGGATGGCGCTCAACTCTCAAGTCAGCTTCACGTGGATCGGCCACGGCACGTGGAAGGTCCGCAGCGCCAAGGGTAAGGAGATCCTCATCGACCCCTGGGTCATGAACAACCCGGCGGCGCCCGCCCATCTCAAGAAGATCGACCGCTGCGACCTGATGCTGATCACGCACGGCCACTTCGACCACGTCGGCGACGCGCTCGAGATCGCCAGGGCGACGAAGCCGAAGGTGGTGACCAACTTCGAGATCAGCGCCTGGCTCGGCTCGAAGGGACTCGACCCCGACTCGCTGATCGGCGCCAACCAGGGCGGCACCGTGGACGTCGACGGCATCAAGATCACGCTCACGCACGCCGAGCACTCCTGCGGCATCACCGACGGCGACAAGATCGTCTACGGCGGCCAGGCGGCGGGGATGGTGATCGAGTTCGAGAACGGCTTCACCATCTACTTCGCCGGCGACACCGACGTGTTCGGCGACATGGCGATCATCGCCGAGCTGAACCGATTCGACACCGCCTTCCTGCCCATCGGCGGCTTCTACACGATGAGCCCCGAGCACGCGGCCAAGGCCGTTTCGCTGCTCGGCGTGAAGACGGTCGTGCCGATGCACTTCAAGACCTTCCCCGCGCTGTCCGGCTCGCCCGACCAGCTGCAGGAGCTGGTGGGGAACGGCGTGAAGGTCCTGGACATCAAGCCCGGAGACAGCGTCTAGCCCGACCTCCCATTCCGCACGTTTTGCGCAAGACGGGCGATACCAAGGGCTGAATTTCGCGCGTTTGGTGCAAAACGTGCGCTAAGCGACTGGCCCAACCGCCATGATCTAGCGCCGTGAGAGACCCGATCGGCGCCCCCGCCTCGTGGCTGGCGCGCGCCATTCGTGACGGCCGCCTGTCGTCGGAGGAGGTCGTGCGGGCCCACCTCCAGCACATCGGCCAGGTCAACCCGCGCCTCAACGCCATGGTGTGGGTCACCAACGAAAGCGCCGTCCGCCAGGCCAAGGCCGCCGACCGCAAGATGGCCAAGCGCGGCTTCAAGCCGCCGCCCCTCCACGGCGTCCCCTTCACCGCCAAGGACATCTTCGACACCGCCGGCGTGGCGACCACCACCGGCCTCAGCAAGCTGAAGGAGAACGTTCCCGACAAGGACGCGACGGTCATCGCGCGGATGCGCTCCGTCGGCGCGATCCTGATCGGAAAGTCCAACTGCCCGCCCGGAGCCACCGGCGCCGAGAGCTGGAACCCGCTGCACGGCGGGACGCGCAACCCGTACGACCTGGCCCGCTCGCCGGGCGCGTCGAGCAGCGGCGAAGCCGCGATCATCGCCGCCGCGGGCTCGCCCATCGGCATCGCCAGCGACTCGGGCGGCAGCATGCGCCTGCCCGCGCACTACTGCGGCGTGGCCGCGCTCAAGCCGACCACGGGCTGGGTCCCGAGCACCGGCGCCTACGGCCTGGTGGGCGGACTGCTGGACCCGCGCAGCCAGGTCGGACCCATGGCGCGGTACGTCAACGACCTCGCGCTGGTGCTGCCGATGCTGTGCGGGCCTGACGGCATCGACTCCAACGTGATTCCCATGCCTCCGCGCCGGCGCCGTCCGAAGCTGCGCGGCCTGAGGGTGGCGTACTACACGGACGACGGCATCTCGCCTCCGACCAAGGCCACGGCGGCCACGGTCCAGGCCGCGGTCAAGGCGCTGGCGGACGCCGGCTGCCGCCTGACCGAGGAGCGGCCCGGCGGGTTGACGCAGGCCAACGAGGTCGCCAGCGCGTACTGGGAGCGCGTGCACGTGACGCACGAAAGCCTCATCCGGCAGTGGGACGAGTTCCGCACGACGCTGCTCGGCTTCATGCAGCGCTACGACCTGGTGGTCACCCCGGTCGCGGCGGACGCCGCGCCGCCATTCCGGCAGAAGGAGCCGGTCGACGACCAGTACAGCTACACGGTGCCCTACAGCCTCGGCGGCAACCCGGCCGTGGTCGTACGGGCGGGGACGTCGCCCGAAGGCCTGCCCATCGGCGTGCAGGTCGTGGCCCGCAACTGGCGCGACTACGCGGCGCTGGCCGCGGCCTCGTGGATTGAAAAGCAGCTCGGCGGCTGGAGGCCTGCTAGCCTCGGAGCGTGAAGTTCCGCTACTCGCGCTGGGACGGAACGCAGCGCGTCGACGACCTCGAGGCGGGCGACGTCCTCGACGCGCTCTCCGACGACCTCATGAACTACGGCGACCTCAACGCCGCGCTGCAGCGCCTGCTGCGCTGGGGATCGCCGAACATGCCGGGCCTGGAGAATCTCCTCAAGCAGCTGCGTGAGGCGCGCGAGCGCGAGCTGGGCCGCTACAACCTCGACTCCACCGTCGAGCAGCTGCGTCAGGAGGTGCAGGAGGTCATCGACAGCGAGCGCTCGGGCATCGAGCGGCGGCAGAACGAGGCCGCGACGCCCGAGGCGCGGAAGCTGATGGATCGCATCGCCAAGCAGCGCCAGGACCAGCTCGACCGGATGCCCGACGACCTCGGCGGCCGCGTGAAGGCGCTGCGCGACTACGAGTTCGTCGACGATGGGGCGCGGCAGAAGTTCGACGAGCTCATGCAGAAGCTGCAGAAGCAGATGCTCGACCAGATGTTCCAGGGCATCAAGGGCTCGATCCAGCAGATGCAGGGGCAGGACCTGTCACGAGTGCGCGACATGGTGCGGTCGCTGAACAAGATGCTCGAGGACCGAATGGAGGGCCGGACGCCGGACTTCAACGGCTTCATGGAGAAGTTCGGCGACATGTTCCCGCCCGGCATCAACAGCCTCGACGAGCTGCTCGAGCACCTGCAGCGGCAGATGGCGCAGATGCAGTCGCTGCTGCAGAGCCTCAGCCCGGAGGCGCGTGAGGAGCTGCGGCAGATGATGGACGCGCTGCTGCAGGACGACTCGCTGCGGCTCGAGCTCGCGCGGCTGTCCGGCTTCATGCAGGCGATGATGCCGCCGTCCGAGCTCAGCGAGCGCTACCCGTTCTTCGGCGACGACCCGCTCAACATGGGCGAGGCGATGGGCCTGATGGAGCGGCTGCAGCAGATGGACCGCCTCGAATCCCAGCTCGAGCGCGGCAGCTTCCGGCCCGACGACGTCGACCGCTCGCTGGCGCAGGAGCTGCTCGGCGACGAGGCGCGCCAGGCGCTGGACCAGCTGCGCCGCGTCACCGACGTGCTCGAGAAGGCGGGCTACGTCGAGCGCAAGGGCAGGCGCATGGAGCTCACGCCGCGCGGCATGCGGCGCATCGGCCAGTCGGCCCTGCGCGACATCTTCGACCAGCTGAAGAAGACCCGCATGGGGCAGCATCAGCTGTTCCGCGGCGGCACCGGCGTCGAGGCTTCCGACGAGCTGAAGGAATACGAGTACGGCGACCCGTTCCTGATGGACCTGAAGGAGACGCTCTTCAACTCGCTGGTGCGCGAGGGCCCGAAGGTGCCGGTGCACATCGGCGCCAAGGATTTCGTGGTCCACAAGACCGAGCACGTCACCCAGGCGTCGACGGTGCTGATGATCGACATGAGCCGCTCGATGTTCCTGCGCGGCTGTTTCCTGGCGGCCAAGAAGGTTGCCATCGCGCTCGACTCGCTGATCCGCAGCCAGTACCCGCGCGACTCCCTGTACGTGGTCGGGTTCTCCAACTACGCCGTCGAGCTCAAGCCGCAGACGCTGCCGCAGCTCGCTCTCAACGACTACGTGTACGGCACCAACATGCAGCACGGTTTCCAGCTCGCGCGCTCGCTGCTGGCGAAGCACCGCGGAAACCGCCAGATCATCATGATCACCGACGGCGAGCCGACCGCTCACCTCGAGGACAACGGCCGCGCGTACTTCGCCTATCCGCCGACGTACAAGACGATCCAGCAGACGCTGCGCGAGGTGCGGCGCTGCTCCCGCGACCGGATCGTGATCAACACCTTCATGCTCGAGCGCGGGCCGTACCTCACCGAGTTCATCAACCAGATGACGCGGATCAACAAGGGCCGGGCGTTCTTCGTCTCGCCCGAGCGCCTGGGCGAGTACATCCTCATCGACTACGTCAACGGCAAGCAGCGGCGGCGCGCCTCCTCGCGGCGCTCGCGCATCGCGTAAACGACCGCCGGGGGCGGTTATTTATCCTGAGCAGCGATGGCAGTCACAGATAAGATCGCGACCGAGCGCCGGAACCTGAGCCCCGCCGCCCTGTACGAGCAGGCCATCCGCCGCGGCGAGGCGGCGGTGGTGTCCACCGGGGCGTTGACCGCCGAGACCGGGAAGCACACCGGCCGGTCGCCCAAGGACAAGTTCTTCGTCAAGGAACCGACCAGCCAGGACGCGATCTGGTGGCACCCCGGCAACCAGCCGATCGCCTCCGATCGGTTCGAGGCGCTGTACCGGCGGATGCAGCAGTACGTCGAGACCCACGAGGTCTACATCCAGGACGTGTTCGCCTGCGCCGACCCCCGGTACCGGCTGCGCGTCCGGGTGATCACCGAGTTGGCGTGGCACAGCCTGTTCGCGCGCAACCTCTTCATCCGGCCGACGGCCGACGAGATGATCGGGTTCGAGCCGGACTTCACGGTCATCTCGCTGCCTTCGGTCCAGGCGAATCCGGCCACCGACGGAACCCACAGCGAGACCTTCGTCCTGGTCGACCTCGGCCGGCGGATGGTGATCATCGGCGGCACCGGCTACGCCGGCGAGATCAAGAAGTCGATCTTCACGGCCCTGAACTACCTCCTCCCGGCGCAGAGCGTCTTCCCGATGCACTGCTCGGCCAACACCAGCCCCGACGGGTCCGACGTCGCGCTTTTCTTCGGGCTCAGCGGCACCGGCAAGACGACGCTCTCGGCGGAGCCGACGCGCCGGCTGATCGGCGACGACGAGCACGGTTGGAGCGACCGCGGAGTCTTCAACTTCGAGGGCGGGTGCTACGCGAAGACGATCCACATCAAGAAAGAGTCCGAGCCGGAGATCTACGCCGCGACCGAGAGCTTCGGCACCATCCTCGAGAACGTCGTCTTCGACCCGCACACGCGCGTCCCGAACTACGACTCGGACGAGAAGACCGAGAACACCCGCGCCGCGTACCCCGTCGACCTGATCCCCAACGCGGTGCCGTCCGGCACAGGCCAGCATCCGCACAACGTCATGTTCCTGTCGGCCGACGCCTTCGGCGTCCTGCCGCCGGTGGCGCGCCTGGACGAGGAGCAGATCCGCTTCTACTTCCTGTCCGGCTACACCGCCAAGGTCGCCGGCACCGAGCGTGGCGTGACCGAGCCGGAGCCCATCTTCTCGACCTGCTTCGCCGCACCCTTCCTCGTGCTGCCGCCCGAGCGCTACGCCGACATGCTGGTGGAGCGCGTGAAGCGTCACCACGCCGACGTGTGGATGCTCAACACCGGTTGGGTCGGCGGTCCCTACGGTGTCGGGGAGCGGATGTCGATCGCGCACACGCGCGCCATCGTGCGTGCCGTGCTCAACGGCGACCTGCGCGGGGTGTCGACGCACGTCGACCCGATCTTCGGCCTGCACATCCCCAACCGCGTGCCGGGCGTGCCGCGCGAGGTGCTCGACACCCGTGACAGCTGGCCGGACCCTGAGGACTACGACCGCCAGGCGACCAGGCTGCGCGAGATGTTCGAGATGAACATCACGCAGATCGGCAAGAGCGGGTCCTCCGCCGGGTAGGAGGGGTTTGCGGGTCGCGATCGTCGGCAGCCGGCATTTCTCACAGCCGGAGCGCGTCACCGAGTACGTGAACGGCCTGCCGCCTCGCGCGTCGATCGTCACCGGCAGCGCGAGCGGCGTGGACGCGGCCGCGACGCAGGCCGCACGCACGCGCGGGCTGGCGGTGCGCGTGCTCCCGGCCTCCTTCGACGAGCTCGCGGACGCGTCGAAGTCCGCGGCGCGCAACCAGCGGCTCGTCGACGCGTGCGACGTCCTGGTCGCGTTCTGGGACGGATCGAGCAAGGGCACTCGGGAGACGGTGGAGCGGGCCCTCGACTCCGGAAAGGAAGTGCACGTTTTCACTTCTAGACTTGATTGAGTGGAAGTCGCCAACGCCGTCCGGGTGCGGTTCTTCGCGCGGCTGCGCGAGCTGGCCGGGACCGAGCTCGAGACCATCGAGGTGCCCCCTGACTCGACCGTGGCCCATGTCTACGAGCTGGCCCGGCGAGCGCACCCTGCGCTGGAGGCCGATCGCAAGGCCGTGCGCCCCGCCCTGAACCAGGAGTTCGCGGGCTGGGACGCCGTGGTGGCGCAGGGCGACGAGGTCGCCTTCATCCCGCCGGTGAGCGGCGGCGCGGACGCGGCCGGCGCGATGTTCGAGATCACCTCCGAGCCTCTGGACGCACGGCGCCTCGAAGCCGCGGTTTCGCACCCGGGCGCGGGGGCCATCTGCACGTTCAGCGGCGTCGTGCGCGAGAGCTCGCGCGGCCGATCGGTGACCCATCTCGAGTACGAGGCCTTCGCCGAGATGGCGACGAGAGAGATGCGCAGGATCGCGGACGAGATCGCCGAGCGCTGGCCGGAGGCGCGCGTGGCGATGATCCACCGCACAGGGCGCATCGAGATCGGCGAGCCTTCGGTCGTCGTGTCGACGTCGGCGCCGCACCGGGCGGAGGCGATCGCGGCGTGCAAGTGGGGCATCGACCGGCTCAAGGAGAGCGTGCCCGTGTGGAAGAAGGAGCACGCCGTCGACGGCACCTTCTGGATCGAAGGCGAGGCCGCCAGACCGACGGCCTAGCCTGTAGATCTCATTCCGCACGTTTTGTGCAAAACGAGCGGAATCCGACGCGACGAAGCGCACGTTTTGCGCTCAACGTGCGGAATTGGGTGGGTTCAGCTCCTCATCTTGGCTTTGGGATTCACCACGTAGGCGATGCCGCCGACGAGCGCCAGCGCGACGCCGGCCCAGACCATGACTCGAGCGATCGTTCCCGTCGCGACGATGAAGGACGCGCCGACCAGGATCAATCCCAACCCGACCACGGCGATGCCGAGCATGCTGGCCGAGCCCCAGGACCACAGCCCGGGGCCGCGGTAGAGCCTCTGGCCTCGACGCTCGAGCGCCGGCCAGGCGCCGACGGCGACCGCGGCCGCTCCGAGCATCAACGTCCCTATGCCTGCCACGTGTATCTCCATCGCTACTTCACGCGCGCGACGGACAGGCCGTCGCGGATCGGGATCACCAAGCCCTCCAGCCGCGGATGCTTGGCGACGAGCTCGTTGTAGGTCAACACGTTGCGATCCTGCTGGGTCTTCGGATCGAGGATCTCGCCCTGGCGCAGGGCGTTGTCGGCCATCAGCAGGCCGCCCGCGTCGAGGTGCTCCATGCACAGGTCGAACGCCTCTCGCGTGATCTCCTCCGAGCGGAAGGAGTTGAGAAGGTCGATGAAACAGACGTCGAAGCGGCCTTCGAGCTTCTCCAGGCCCTGCACCGCGTTGTCTTCGAGCACGATGGCGCGGTCGCCGAAGCCTGCCTCGGCGAAATTCTTTCGCGCGCGAGCGGCGCGCTCGTGGTCCATCTCGTACGTCGTGAGCGTGCCGTTCTCGGTGCCGCGCATCAGCCAGATGCCGCTGTAGCCGGTCGCGGTGCCGAGCTCGAGGATGCGTGTGCCGCGGGCCAGTCGCACCAGCAGCGACAGAAGAGCGCCCTCGTGGGCGTCGACGATCGGGATGTTTTCGCGGTGGGCCTCTTCCTCCATGCGCGCGAGCAGCGGATCGCGGTCGGGCAGCAGGCCGTCCATGTACACCTGCAGCGCATCGCTGACTTCCACGGTCCTCATCGGCCTAACCCTCGGGTGCAAGAATTTCGAGCACTCGATCTACCTCCTCGTCGGTGATGTAGAAGTGAGGCGAAAGCCGAACGAAGTCGCCGCCCCCGGCTTACGAAAAGACACGATACCTGACGAATCGGATTGGGATCGGGCCGCGGTTCGACGATCTCCCTAGCCCAGGAAGTCGAGGACCATCGGCTGCAGCACCGTGATGTACGCCGTCATGCGCTCGACAGCCGCGGACTGCACGCGCTCGTCCAGGTGCGGGGCGGGGATCGTCTCGTACAGCCGCGACCACCCGCGATCCCACGGCTCGAGCTCGGCCCGCGGAAGCAGCGCCTTGACCTCGACCATGCGAGCGCGGAAGTAGGCGAACGCGCGCTCGTTGAAGTCGCGCGAGCCCTCGAAGTGAAGGCCGATCTCGAGCCGGCCGTCGCCCGTGTGATGCCACGCCTCGAAGTGGACGTCGGGTCGCGTGTGGTGCAGCTTCAGCAGCCGGCTGTGCCCGCGGCCGACCTCGAAGCGCCGCAGCGGCTCGGGGAGGCGGGCCTTGACCTCCTTGCGCACGCCGGCGAAGAACTGCGCCGGCGCGATCTCAGCCGCGCGCGCCACGTTCCAACTATATGGGTGCTGCTAAATTGGCCTGCAGTGGGTTACATCCCGACGGTCACCGAAAACGAGGGCGGCAACCGCGAGCGAAGCTTCGACATCTACTCGCGGCTGCTGAAGGACCGCATCATCCTCATCGGCCGGCCGATCGACGACATCGTCGCCAACCTGGTCGTGGCGCAGCTCATCTACCTGTCGGCGGATGACCCCGAAAAGGAGATCCAGATCTACGTCAACTCGCCCGGCGGCGCTGTGACCGCGGGCTTTGCCATCTATGACACGATGCAGTACGTCCGGTCGCCCGTGTCCACCGTCTGCATCGGCCGCACGGCGAGCTTCGGCACGGTGATCCTCATGGCGGGCGCCAAGGGCAAGCGGTTCTCGCTGCCGAACGCGACCATCCACATGCACCAGCCGCTCATCGGCGGCCGGGGCCTGCAGGGACAGGCGAGCGACCTCGACATCCACGCGCGTGAGATCGTGCGCATCAAGGGCGTCCTCAACGAGCTCATCGCCAAGCACACGGGCCAGCCGATCGAGCGCATCGAGCGCGACACCGACCGCGACTACTTCCTCAACCCTCAGGAAGCGGTCGAGTACGGCCTCATCGACGGCATCATCCAGACGACCCATGCGCCGCAGCTGGCTGCGGCCGCGGCGTCCGCGACTTAGAGGCGCGGCCGAAAAGCCCACGGCGGATCTTCGGCGCCCATGCGGCCCATCTGCGGGTTCAGCTCCTACGCTGCTCGCTCACGAATCATCAAGATGCGCTCGCTCCGCTGCTCGTCGCTTCACCCGCATCTGGGCCACCTGGATCGCCGAATCTCTCGCCGCGGGTTTTCGTCCGCGCCTCAGTAGACACCAGGCGCACCAGCAGCCAGCCGACAACCAGGAGTCCCGCGATCGCAGGCACGGGCGCCGGCGTGACCGCGGCGACGACGGCGCCGGCCGAGAGGATCACCCAGTCGTGCCACTCCGCCTTGCCCCAGAGCGCGAGGGCGAAAGCCACCAGCACGAAGTCGGCGGGCAGCGCGTGGGGCGCGGCGAGCACGCCGCCGGCGATGAGGATGGCCAGCACGGCGTTGAAGTCGTCGGCGCGCCTCCTCGCCAGAACGAGCGTGCCGAACAGGGTCAGGACCGTCAGCACGGCGATCGCGTCGGTTCGGAACTCGGCCGGCAGGAGCGTGCCGAAGTGGGGGATGTCGATCTCGCGGCTGCCCGGCTGCACGGGCGTCCCGAGCGGCGTTAGCCAGTCCAGGATCCAGTGGGGGTTGAACAGCATCGCCGCGCCCGTGAGCACGACGCCCGCCGTCGCCCAGCCCGCCAGCTGCCGCCACTGGCGCGCGAGCAGCAGGCCGAGGCCCAGGGCCAGGACGAGGTGCGGCTTCATCAACGTGAGGCCGAGCGCCAGCCCCGCGAGGTAGGGCCGCGACCACAGCGCGACGGCCGCGCCCAGACCGAGCACGACGATGCCGTCGAGCTGGGCGTTGAGCATGAACAGCGCCGTGGGCACGCTCGCGAATGCCGGCAGGATCGCGGCCGGCGCGCGCGGGCGAGTCGCCAGCCACAGCCCGAGCGCCAGGCACGCCAGGCCGAACAGGATCCAGACCCGCCCGCCAAGCTCGGTGCCGAGGGCCTCGAAGGGGGCCGCGATCAGCGCCACCCAGGCCGGTGCGAGGAAGGGCAGGATGCCGTGGATCCCGTACGTCACCAGCTGCCGGCCGCCGGTGACCTCGAGCTGCACCCGCTGCTGGGCGTCGAGGTCGTAGAGGTGCGCGGGGTCGCTGACGATGAGCTTCGCGCCCGTGGCGAATGCCGGCCAGTCGGAGTTGATGACGTCCGCGCCGGGCTCGGTGAGGGGATAGATGACGAACGCGAGCGCGACCGCGGTCAACGCGACCATGCCGCGCCAGCGCCAGCTTACCTTCAAGCGGGACACTACAGCTCGAGCGCCATGCCGTCGCGTGCCGCCTTGACCTCGACGCCGGTCTTCTGGGTCAGCTCCGCGGCCACCTTCCAGGGGTGAGCGCGCCAGACCGTCATGCCGAAGTGCGTGATGATCGCAAGCCTCGGCCTGGCGTCGCGAACGATGCGCTCGACGTCCTCGAGGCAGAGATGCGGCAGGCCCTCGCGGCATTGCATGAGCACCAGGTGGATCACCATCACCTCCGCCTTGTGCTGCTCGGCGATCCCGTCGTAGTAGGCCGAGTCGGTCACCCAGCCGAGCCGGTCGCCGAAGCGAAAGCCATAGGTGTCGACCTGGTGCACATGCTTGGGCGTGGTCGTGAAGGCGAGGCCGTTGACCCGATAGTCGGTGCTCGGCTCGAGGCGGATGATCTCCTCCGGAAACCGGCGCAGGTACTGCAGGACGACGGGGTCGCCGTCCAGGGCGTCAGGCGGACAGAAGAGGCGGCCACGGCGGGCGAAGCCGCCCTCGGTCATGGCCTCGATCATCACGTTGACGTCGTTGCTGTGATCGAGGTGTCGGTGGCTGAGGACGATCGCGTCGAGCTTGGTCAGGTCGACCTTGCGCTTCGCGTACTGCACGACCGCGCCCGGACCCGGGTCGAGGCTGATGCGCGTGTTTCCTTCCTCTATGTAGAGGCCGCCGGACGCCGCGATCTGCTTCGCGACCATGAACCGCGCACCGGCGGTGCCCATGAAGGTCAATTTCACGTCTCGGCCACCTCGGACAACGGGACCTCCGCCTTCTCGCCGTAGTAGCGGTCGTACAGCTCGGCCACGCGCGCAAGAGTGTCGATCTCGTCCACCGGCTTGTCGTCGCGGATGCGCACGATTCTCGGAAACCGGAGCGCGTAGCCGCTCAGGTGGCGGCCCGAGTGCTGGATCGAGTCGAACGCGACCTCCAGCACGACCACCGGCCTGACCAGGCGCGCGTAGCCGCGATCCTCGATCGTCAGCGCGAGGAATTGCTTGGTCATCTCGGCGATCTCGGCGTCGGTGAGCCCGGTGTAGGCCTTGCCCACGTTCACCAGGCGGCCCGCGGCCTCGTCCCGGACGGCAAACGTGTAATCGGACAGCACGCCGCGCCGCTTGCCGTGACCCCACTCGACCGCGGTCACGACGACGTCGAGCGTCGCGAGCGGGCGCTTGAGCTTCAGCCACGCCAGCCCGCGCCGGCCCGGCGTGTATGGGCTCTGCGGGTCTTTCAGCATCAAGCCCTCGTTCCCGCGCTCGCGCGTCTCGGTGAAGATGCGGTCGAGGTCGTCAGGCTTCGCGGCCGCCTCCACGCGCGCCAGCAGAAAGGGGTGGCGCACCTCGAGCGACTCGAGCAGCCGGCGCCGCTCCTCGAGCGGCTCGTCCAGCAGGGGACGGCCGTCGAGCCACAGCAGGTCGAAGATCACCAGCGCGACCGGCACCTCGCGGCGCAACCCTGCGTCGACGACCTTCCGGCCAAGCCGCCGCTGGAGCTCGAAGAAGCGCAGCACGCGGCCGTCGCGGTGGGCCAGCACCTCGCCGTCGAAGAGGACGTCGTGGCCGAGCGCCGGCGCGTTCTCCACCAGCTCCGGAAACGCGGCCGTGGTCTCCTTGAGGTCGCGCGAGAAGAGCTCGACGCGATCGCCCGCGCGGTGGAGCTGGCAGCGCACCCCGTCGTACTTCTCCTCGCTCCACACCTGGCCGGCGCCCATGCGGTCGAATGCCTCCTGCGGTGTTTCGACAGGGCTCGCAAGCATGAATCGCACGGGCTGGAACAGCGTGATGGTCGTGGTTTCGAGCTCGCGGCGCTTGCACCGCACCGCCGTCTCCCCGATGTCGCCGGTGATGAGGTGCACGCGCTTGACCTGCGTGATCGGCAGCTCGAAGGCCTCGGCGATGGCCGCCTCGACCAGGCCCTCGCTCAGACCGATGCGCATCTCGCCGGAGATGATCTTCACGACGAACCTCGCGGCCTGGGCGTCGATCCTGCGCAGGAGCGCATCGAGCGGCGCCGCTTTCGCCGCGCCTTTCGCGCCGCGCATCGCTTCGAGGCTCGCGGCGACCTCCTCGAGCGATGCGTCCTCGCCCGCCGTCCGGCCCCCGAGCGCCTCGCCGGCCCAGTCACCGAGGTCGGAATGCTTGCGAAAGATGCGGTTCAATTCGTCCTCGCTGCGACCGGAGATGCCGGTGATCGTTTTGCTCAGCGCGCGCCAGCCGAGGCCGAGCGAGCGGCGCTGCGAGGGGCCGAACGCGCGACCGGTCATGAAGACGGCCGCGCGGCGCAGGTCTTCGTCGTCGAGCGTGCGGAAGTAGCCACCGAGGGTGCGCGTCTTTTCCAGCGTCGCGGTGGTTGCGCCCACCGCGCCGCCGACTCGCGCGAATTCGATCATGCCCGCGGTCACAGTCGCCTATCGTAGGGATGCGATGCGCCGGTGCCCGTACCTGGAAGAGCTGGTCAAGGACCAGGGCCTGCTGCTGCGCGTTTATCGCTTCGACTGCCACGTCGACCACCGGTCCAAGCGCAAGTACGCCTTGGGCGATTCACCTCCGATCTGCGTGCGCAACTTCGAGGATTGCCCGTTGTACCGATCGGAGAAGCAACGCGAGGACCACATAATCACCCGCTACACCGATTGAGCTGGACCACTTGAGCTGCCCGGTCTGTTCCGCCCCCTCGTTTCCGCTCGACGGAGCGTGCGTGTTCTGCCACGCCCCGCTCGTCGACGAGCGCGCGTCCGAAGACGAGCTCCTCGAGTACCTCGTCGAGCACATCCCCGACGCGCACGTGAAGCGCGGGCACCTCAGCCGCGGGCCGATCACCGACGCGGCGTTCGAGGTCGGCGGGCGCACGTTCCGCGCGCGCTGGAGGAAGGAGGAGCTGGAGCTGGAGCCGCCGGTCGAGCTGACGGCGTGGCTCGACCTGCTGCTCACGCGCCTGAGCGACACCGCGATGCACGACGCGGGCCTGCGCCGATCCGTCCTGCGGTCGGGCTGGGCGCTGCGCTGAGCAAGACCTCACCCTGATCCTCCCCCGCTCGCGGGAGAGGGATGGCTAAAGCGCCAGCTGCAGCTGCTCCGTGGCTTCCAGCGCGGAGGCCCGGATCCCCTTCCGGCGCAGGTGGCGGGCGAAGTCCGCCGTGTACCCGTGCACCGTGTACACCTGGTCGGCGCCGGACTTCGCGACGACCTCGAGCAGCTCGTCGAAGTCGCAGTGGTCGGAGAGGTCGAAGGTGGCGTCGGCGCCGAACATGCGCGCGAACTCCGTGTCCTTGGCCCAGCCCGACACCAGCGCGGTGCGGTAGCGGCTCAGGCGCCGCACCTCGTCTTTGCCCGCTGGCGGCGCGATGACCACGCGGCCGTGGGCGTCGCCGCTGGCCGCCTCGAGCTCGATCCAGTCAGGCAATGACCTGCCGGCGGCGGCGTAGGCCCGCGCGCACGGCACGCATCGCTTCTCCAGCGCGAAGGTGAAGCCGTACTGCGCGAGCGCGAGCATGACCTCCTCGGTCTTGCCCAGCGCGTGGCACAGCAGCACCGGCGTTACCCTGCTCGCGAGCGCGAAGCGGCACCAGCGAGCGATCGCCTCCACCGTCTCATCCGGGTCGCCGAACCGGAAGTGAGGCCGGCCGTAGGTGCTCTCGACGATCAGGACGTCGGCGCGCGGAATCTCGGTCAGGACCCGCGTTCCCGGCACGCGCAGCTTCAGGTCGCCGGTGTACAGGAGCCGGATGCCGTCGTGCTCGAGCAGCAGCTGCGCCGAGCCGAGCATGTGGCCGGCGGGGAGGAGCGTCACCGTCGCGGAGTCGCGGCGCATCGCCTCGCCGTAGCCGAGCATCCGCCAGCCGCGCGGTCGCCGCCCCTCGGGAATCAGCGCGAGCGTCTGCGGTGTGAGCAGCGCTTCGCGGTGTCGCCGCGCGTGGTCGGTGTGGGCGTGCGAGATGAACGCGAAGTTGCGGACGACGAGAGGGTCGAGGAACAGACGATGGCCCGGCAGCGACACGCCGTGGTCCCAGACGACGTGCCGGGTCACTGCGGCTCGAGGCGCCTCAGGTCGGCGGAGGTGAAGAGACCTGGCGGAAGAGCGATGTCGAGCTCCGCGAAGGCTTCGACCGGCACGCCGACGTCGGCGAGCCATACGTCACCCGCGAGCCGCGGACCGTCGCCGATGAGCAGCCCTTGCTTGGGCAGCGAGAACGTGACGGTGGCGTGGGCGTGAACACATGGAGCGTAGGCGAAGCCGGAGTCGGCGTCGAGGCCGGACGGCACGTCGACGGCGACCACTCGCTTCCCCGAGTTGTTGATGGCGACGATCCAGTCCGCGAAACGTCCCGCGGGCGGACGGTTCAGGCCGGTGCCGAGCATCGCGTCGACCACGATCTCGGCGCCGTCGAGGGCCGGCGCGGCGCCGATGTGCACGCCGTTGCGGTGCAGCGCCTCCAGCTCGAGGCGGGCCTCGGTGCCGAGCCGCGCGGGGTCGATGCAGCTGACGCTCGCGAGCCGGCCCCAGCGGTGCAGGTGCCGAGCCGCCGCGAGGCCGTCGCCGCCGTTGTTGCCCACGCCGCACAGCACGGCCGTCGGGGCGTCGCACAGGCGGGCCACGTGCCAGCCGGCAGCCTCCATCAGCCAGTCGATGGCCACGCCGAACCGCTCGGACGCGAGCCGGTCGAGCTCTTTGACCTGAGCGCTGGTCAGCGCAGGCAGGTCAGGAAGGCCGCTGGACGACAAAGGAGCAGTACGGGTCGCGGCGGTGGATGGAGTCGGACTGCGAGACCGGCGCGTCGAGCAGCCGCGACATCAGCTGCGGCGTGATGGTGCAGACCTGCGGGAACTTCAGCGCAGTGTTGCGAAACGGGCAGTTGTGGATCGTGACCTTGATTCCTTCCTCGGTCGGCGTCTGCTCGGCCAGGGTGCCGGCGCGGCCGATCCAGGCCACGACGTGGCGTAGCTTCTCGTCGAAATCGAGGCCTTCGAGGTCGGGTTCGACGGCGCGGGCGTGCCGGGCGGCGACCCGGGCGAAGATCTCGTCCAGCGCCTCCGGGCCGCCCATCTCCTGGACCTCGGTGAGGACCATCGTCGCCAGCTGGCCGTAGCGCTTCGGGAAGACGGAGTCGGCCCGCTCGGTGAGCGAGAAGAGCAGTGAGGGGCGGCCGCGGGGCTGGCGCTCCGGCTGGCTCTTCACGAAACCGTCGCGCTCCAGGTTGGTCAGGTGCTGGCGCACCGCGTTGGGGGTCACGCCGAGGTCGGTCGCGATGGACTCGGCGCTGGCCGCGCCCTTGCGGCGGAGGAGCTCGAGGACCTCCATGCGGGTAGAACGGCCGGCGATCATCTGGGGCACATCCGGTCGGTGGCGACCGAGCTTACCACAATCCCGATTTATTACAGGGCATCCTTGACAAATTCCCGGAGTGGCCTAAAATCTTTGGCTGGGTAGAGAGGTAATGACCATGATCAAGCAGGCAAGCCGCGCCATCGAGCACATGACCGCCCGGGAGCGGCGCATTCAGCGCGCCAAATACGCCCGCCGGAACAAGATGCACTACATCGACAAGCTCCTCAACGAGCTCGAGATGTTGAACCTGGCCGACCAGCGGCAGATGCCGCCCGTGCTGTCCGTCGCGATCAACAAGGTCATCGAGGAGTCGCCCGAGGTCACCGTCCTGGCCCAGGCCAAGCCCGCTTCCGTGATGGAGGCGATGGATGCCCTGTACGAGATCCAGGATAGCCTCATGTACAACCAGATCGAGGACGAGTAGCTAGCTCTCGGAGCTTTTAAGGCCGGTTTCGAATACGAGTCCGGCCGCATTCTGGGTTTTGGTGCGCCCGAACGGCATCTGCAACCAGATCGGTTTGTGAACTCGGCCGACCAGCGCACATGTAGTAACCAGATGGGTTTGTGATGGCCCTTTTGACAACCAGAGCGGTTAGTTGAAGTGGAGG
>DATGEO010000126.1:0-42713 GCA_035310015.1 Candidatus Dormiibacterota bacterium
CGCCTTTGCTTACTTTGGGTTGGCGACCCTTCTGATCAGCTACGTGCTCGATGGGTCTGTGCTCGGTTACTTCCTCGCCACGATCGTCTGCGTCCTCGCGCTGGCCCTCACCGACACGATCGCCGGCCGCCGCGTGCGGACGGTCCTCGAGTCTGAGCTCACCGACGCCGACCGCCACCTCTTCCACAGCCGCGCTGTCGAGGGAGTCGTCCACAACCTCCGCAACCACGTCGCGACGGCCCTTGCCTACCTCAAGGAGATCGAGCCGGCGAAGCTGGACGAGATCGACCGGGACAACCTCGGGACCGCGACCGACGCGACCAATGACGCCGTCACCGTCCTTCGCAGCCTGGCGCAGGGTGCGACACCCAAGGTGAGCTACGCACTCACGCCTGTCGATCTCAATGAGCTCGTCGCCCGGGCGCTCGCCATGGCCCGCGCGCGGGCGCGTACGAAAGAGGTTCAGCTCGGTGTACGCGAGTCCTCGGGCGATGTGAAGGTGAAGGCGGATCCGCTCTTGATGCGCGAGGTCATGACCAACCTCATCAACAACGCCATCGAGGCGGCGCCGGTTGGCGGGCGCGTCGACATCTCGACAGGGCGCCGCAGCAACGGCTGGCCGTACGCCAGCATCGCTGACAACGGGCCTGGTGTATCCGACGACCACCGGCACCACCTGTTCGAGCCGCACTTCACGACCAAAGAAGGTGGCACCGGGCTCGGGCTTTTCATGTCCTACGGCATCGTCCGCGAGCACCAGGGAGACATACTGTTCAACAACAATCGCCCGCACGGTGCAGTCTTCACCGTCGTGCTTCCGCCATTCAGCGCGTGATCATCGCCTCGTTGTCGCAGCGTCGTCCTTTCGTGCGTTGTCGGCACACATATATGCAAACCACTACGGGCTCCGACTCGCGCGTCAGCGCAGTTCGAGGATCTCGTATTCCAGCTGGCTGAGGTCTTCCGTGAGCCGGCCCTTGTACACCGTCTGAATCTTGTTCAGCCACAAGTAGCGAGCATCACCTGTGTCGAATAGTGGAGCCGCGTAAAGCGGCGCTTTCCCTGGCCCCATGGACATATCGACGCGACCGTTGTAGTGCATGAAGATTAGGGCACCGTCGTCCGTCTGAAGGGTTGCGCGGACATCGAGGGTGCCGACGCCATCTGCACTCACAGTGAGCCAATCGCCCACAGAAGTGCCCTTCAGGCTGGCCTTGAGCCTCTCGCCTTCAATTCGCGCGGACTTGACGCCGATGATGTAACGGTTCCCGCTGGGGGTGTTCGCGAGCACAATCGGTGGCTCGAGGCCAACGGTGCAGTGGGCGAGCGGGACAAGCTCGACTGAGACGCCAGAACCAGTCGTAGTCGCCATGGGCCTTCCTCCTCAACCCAGATGACCGGTGCTTCGCGCGGAGCCTACATCCGAAACGGTCGCAGCGCACACAGCATCCGGCGGCGACGTCCTAACGTAAGCATCAGGGCGACCTGAAATACGAGGGGAATCGCCGAGGCGCGGTCTTCACGGTCAGTCTTCCGCCGTTCGGTAAAGAGCTGTCCGCCGATCACCGTTTGGCCACGAGCTTGCGCTCGACTGCCCAGGCCGCGATCTGAGTCCTCGAGTGAAATCCCAGCTTGCTCCGGATGTTCTCGACGTGCCCCTCGATGGTTCGCTGTGACAGCACGAGACGATCGGCCATATCGCGGTTACTCATGCCCTGTGCGACCATCACAGCGATTTCGAGCTCGCGCCTGGTGAGGCCCGTCGGCACGGCAGGCTCCGGCTGGTTGCTGGTTAGGCTTCTCGCCAGGTCCACCGCCACGGCGAAGCCAAGCGATCGCCCCTCCCCGAGGGCCGCGGTGGCCGTCTCCGGTCCGAGCATCCGGCGCGATTCCTCGATCGCGGCATCGACCGTGCCCTGCCAGATCGGGATGGACCGAGCGCCGGCCTGCTTCCGCATCGCGGCAGCGGCAGCGCCGAGTTTCAAGGCCAGAGTCCAGCTCGACGTCCCGGCCGCCAGGCGGCACAGCGCCTCGAGGATCAGAGCGACGTTCATGCGGTCGCCCATCTCCACCGACATCTCGAGCCCTCTGCCGAAGCGGCGCCGAGCTTCGACGAGGCTGCCCCGCTCCAGCGCCAGGACGCCGATCGCGGCTTCGAGGAAGGCCACCAGCTTCCGGTCGCCCACCTCCTCCGCCAGGCCAAGGCTTGCCACCGCCCTCTCTTCGGCCTCTTTCAGGTCGCCGGCGAAGTAAGCGACGAGCCCGAGCACCCAGAGCGTGCCCGCGACCGAGCTCTTGGCGCCCGCGCGCCGGCCCACGCCAAGGCTTTTCTCCAGGTGCTCGCGGGCGAGTTCGAGCTCGCCGCCGAAGATCTCGGCGATGGCCAGGTTGCTCAGTGTGCGGGCGAGCTCCGCGCTGTCGCCGAGGCTTTCGAGCAGGTCTCGGGCCGCTGCGAAGAGGCGGCGCGCGCCGGTCATGTCGGCTTGCCGGAATGCCAACCATCCCGCGCCGTCGAGGGCCCTGGCCCGCACCTCCGGCTCGCCGCCGACCGACGCGAGGAGTTGCTCGAGTCGGTCGCGGCCTTCGGTGACCAGGCCCGCCGCGTCCCAGTAACCGACCAGGGCGACCGCCAGCCGCAGGCCTCCGGGATCGCCGACCGCGCGCAGATACTCCAGAGCCGCGGAGAGGTTGCTCTCATCCTCGGCGAGACGTTCCTCGGCGGCGGTCTCCGCCAGCTGCCGGAAGTGATCGGCGTGTCGGCGCCAGAGAACGTCGGCCTCGCCTGATTCCGCCAGCCGTTCTCGGCCGTACTCACTGAGGGTCTCCAGCAGCCGGTAGCGGTATCGCCGCCCGGCACCTGCCTCGGCCACCACGAGCGACTTGTCGACCAGGCGCGCCACGAGCTCCATCACGTCGGCCGCGGGTATCAGCTCGTCGCAGCAAACAGCCTCGACGCTGTCCACCGCGAAGTTCCCGGAGAAGGCCGAGAGGCGGCGGAAAAGCCGGCCCTCCGCCTCGTCCAAATGCAGGTAGCTCCAGTCGATCGCCGCCCTGAGCGTCTGGTGGCGAGGCCGGGCGGTGCGGCTGCCGCCGGTCAGCAGCCGGAACCGGTCCTCGAGCCGCTCCAGGATCTGCTGAACGGACATCACGTGCACCCGCGCCGCCGCCAGCTCGATCGCGAGCGGAATGCCGTCCAGACGCCGGCACAGGAGGTCGATCATCGCCGCCTGCTCGGGATCGACGCGGAAGTTGGGATCCACCAGACGCGCCCGCTCCACAAAGAGGGCATCGGAGTCGGCAGGGGCCAGGGAGGGAATGCGCCAGACAGCCTCGCCGCCCACTTTCAAGGCTTCCCGGCTCGTTACCAGGAGCTGCAGACCGGGACAGCGCCGCAGCATTTCGTCGGCCATGGCCGCGGCAGCCTCGACCACGTGCTCGCAGCCATCGAGGACCACGAGCGCCCGCATCTCGCTCAGGTGCCGGGCCAGCGCTTCCATGATCGATCCATACGGTTCCTCGCGTACGCCGAGCACGGTCGCGAGCGCCTCACCGATGAATGCCGCGTCGTTCACGTGGCTCACCTCGACAAGCCACACGCCATCGGGGAAGTTGGAGAGCGCATCGCGTGCCGCGCGGAGCGCAAGTCTGGTCTTGCCGCAACCCGCGGCGCCGGTCACCGACACCAGCCGAGAGCTCATGACGAGCCCGAGCACGTCGGCGAGCTCTGAGCTCCTGCCGACGAAGCTCGTCAGCAGTACGGGCAGGTTGTTCGGGCTCGTCGCCTCGCTCATGCCGGCACCACGGAGTTCGCACGAGCGACGCGCCCCAGCCAGCGGCCGCTTGCCCGTGTCGTCCTGACCTGCGTGTCGTGGTCGACCTCGATCAACCCGTACTTCGGCCAGTAGCCCAGCACCCATTCGAAGCTGTCGAGCGCGCTCCAGTGAAGGTAGCCGAGGAGCTCCACGCCGGCGGCCAGACACGGCTCGAGGGATCGCAGGGCGCCCTGGGTGTACTCGATGCGCTCGGCATCATCGAGGGTGCAGATCCCGTTCTCGGTCACCAGCACCGGCAGACCCGTCACCTCTGCCGTTCGCCGCACGGCCGCCCCCAGGGCCTCGGGCCGGAACTCGAACCCGGTCTGCGTTGTCCGGGAGCCCGGGGGCGGGCCCTGTATCCCGCCGGGTCCGACGTGCAGGCGCGTGTAGTTCTGGACGCCGACGAAGTCGTCGCCACGCGTCGCCTCGAGAAAGTCATCCTCCATCGAACGCCGCAGTTCGAGCATGCGCTCCTCGGAGCCGCGGAGAGCGGCCCACTCGTTGATGGACAGAGCGAGCCCGACGCGAACACCTGGAGCGGCTCGTCGGATGGCCGCGACCGCCTGGCGATGGCCCGCGATAAGCGTCTTCGTCGCTAGCTCCTTGCGTGTGCGGTCACGCAGGCCTGGCGGAAAGATGCCCAGCTCATAGCCGAATTCAGCCACCACGTTGGGCTCGTTGATGGTGCATGCGAGTTGGAAAGTGCCGTTCAGGTGCGCGGCAGCGGTTTCGCAGAAGCGGGCGAAGCGATCGGCCGTTGCCCTGTCGCACCACCCGCCAAGCCTGGCCACCCAGGCCGGCGTCGTGAAGTGATGGAAGGTCACGACCGGCTCGAGACCGCGGGCGCGCGCGGCCTCGCACACCCCCCGGTAATGGTCAAGAGCGGCCTCTGAGAACTCGCCGTCGGCCGGCTCGACTCTGCTCCACTCGACCGAGAAGCGGTAGCTGTTCAGGCCCAGACCGGCGAGGATGTCCAGGTCGGCTTCGTACCGCGTCCAGTGCTCACAGGCGCGGCCGCTGGGTCCGGCGTTGGGATGGTTGGGATCGGTTTCCCACTCCCACCAGTCGTTCGCGCGGTTGTCACCCTCCACCTGGTGCGCGGCCGTTCCCGCACCCCAGAGAAAATTTGCCGGAAAGGCCATGCGGATCCGAATCGTCGGGCTGGCGTTCACCCCCGTCAAGTGCGCATCCGAAGTTCAGGTAGCACAGCGGCCGAAAGTCAGGTAGCCGGCCAGGTAGTTGTCCCGATGTCGCCAGGTCAGAGCGGACATAGCCTTCAGGAATCAAATCAACCGGAGGAAGCGACATGAACTACTACTCGATGGAGACGCAGATGTTTGACCGGCAGCGAGAGATCCTGCACAACGCGGAGATGCGCCGGCTGGCGTTGGCCGGGCGCGAGCGGCCGCTCGCCAACGGCAAATCCGCTCCGCGGTCCGCACTGGTGACGGCGATCGCCAGGACCTGGCGCAGCATGCTGGCGCCAGGGCGGACGTCCCGCATCGAGCACCCCGAGTTCGGCGATGCGTCGTGAGGTTTGCGACCTACGACGCTTCCGCCTTTCGCCGGCTGATCGCGGCCGCCAGCTCGGACAGATCGACCGGCTTCACCAGGTAGTCGCTCGCGGCGACGCGCTCGCCCAGCGCTCGTGAACCGCGGTCGGCGGCGCCGGTCACGACGATCGGCCGCGCCGCCCGCAGCGATTCGTAACCCGCGCCGTCCAACTCGGTGAGCAGCCCCAGGTCGACGACCAGCACCTCGCCGGAGCGCAGCGCGCGCAGCGCCGGGGCGGCGTGGGCGTCGAACCCCAGCCGGCGCAGCCCGCGGGCCGTCACCTCGGCCAGCCGCATGTCGTCGTCGACCACCAGCACGCGGACCGCCGCGCCGGCGTCCTCCGCCACCGCCAGCGCGCCGAATGCTTCGTCCACGTCCTCGAGCAGGCGCTCCACCGACACCGGCACGCCGTCCGCCTCCGCCAGCTCGAGCTCGGCCTTCATCCGGGCCAGCGTCGACCGCAGCCGGTGGAGCGCCGCCGCCTCAGGGCTGCTGGACGAACCTGTATCCGATCCCACGAACCGTCTCGATCCAACCCGGCTCGCCGAGAGCGCGCCGCACCCCGTGCACGGCCTGCTCGATGCTGTGCTCGAAGCCCGCGTATGTCGTGCCCCACGCGAGCTCCAACAGCTGATCGCGCGACAAGACCTCGCCAGGCCGCGCCGCCAGCACCTGCAGCACCTTCAGCGGACGGCCCTCGAGCTTCACGTCGCGGCCATCGAGCTCCACGCGCAGCCGGACGCCGTCGATGCGAAGCCGCCCGCGCACCAGCACTCGTGACGTATCGACTCGGTCGCGGAGCGCCCCGCGCACGCGCGCGAGCAGCACCTGACGGTCGACGCCCTTGGCGACGTAGTCCGATGCGCCGCGCTCGATGCCCAGGACCTGGTCCGCTGCGGACAGTCGCGCGCCGGTCAGGATGATGACCGGAAACGACAGCCGCTCCGAGCCCGCGCGCAGCAGGTCGAGCACCTCGGGCGCGTCCATGTCGGGCATCTCGTAGTCGAGCAGCATCAGGTCCGGCGTGCCGGCTCGCAGGCGCTCCAACGCCTCGCCTCCGGAGAGCGCGACTGCAACCTCGTAGCCTGCGCGCCGCAGCAGCGCGGCCGTGACCTCGGCCGTGCGCGGCTCGTCGTCGACGACAAGCAACCTGGCGGCGGCGCCCATCCCCGCCAGGGAAGCTAACAGAATTTCAGTGCGGCCTAACCTGTTCGCGCTCCGCTCATGAACCTCAGCGGTTCTTGAGGAAACGCTGAGCCTGCGATGAGGCGAGAAAACCGGGCCGCTCCTAACCTCGCGCCATGGGCCAGCTCGTTGATTTACAGGAAGCCAGGCGCCGACTCGGGCTGGCCCTCGAAGTCCTCTGCCACGACCGCTGGGTGCTCGGCTACCTGCGTGGTGGCTCGCTGCAGCCGATCGCTGCGTCTGAGGTCTCGCGCCGGCTGCTCCGCGGCCGCCCGCTGCTTCCCCTCTCGCGCCGCGCGCTGTACGAGCACCGTCCGGTAGTCGTCAACTCAGTGTTTCCGTTCACCAACCCCGCGAGCAGCTTCGACTGGGAGCTCGACTGGCCGGCGATCATGTACGCCCCGGTCGGCGAGGCCAACCAGCGGCCCATCGGGCTGCTCGTGCTCGGCTGCCGCCGCGACTACTGGTATTCCGACGACGACGTCGAGTACGCCCTCAGCCTCGGCATCGCGCTCGCTCCGCTCGTCGCTCAGCTCCGTGGGCCGCTCGGTCGCATGAGCGAGGCCGAGTCGGAGGTGGCGCAGCTCATCAGCTGCGGCATGTCGGCGCCCGAGATCGCGCATGCGATCCGGTCGGACGAGGCGCGCGCGCAGGCGCTGATGACAGCGGTGACCCGGAAGCTCAACCAGAAGACCCCGCAGCGCTTCCCCGTCTGCGTCTGGTGATCAGACGCGCACGGCGGCGGATCCCGCCGTCCACCGCCAGCCACGTGGTCGGGATTTCTAGGTCGGTGGCATCGCCATGTCGTCAGTTGGGTCCGAACAGGAACACCGTCGTGCCCCGGCCCGGCGTGCTGACGACCTCCAGGCGGCCGCCGATGCCGGCCGCCCGCTCGCGCATCCCGACGAGCCCGTACCCTCCCAGGTGCGCGGCGCCCAGTCCGCGCCCTTCGTCGGAGATCTCGACCATGAAGGGGTGTGCCGCGAAGTACAGGCGCACTCGGCAGATGGAGGAGCCGGAGTGCTTGCGCACGTTGGTCAGCGCCTCGCGCACCACCTGGTAGACGACCTCGCGCTGCGGAGCCGGCAGCATGTCCTCGGTTCCGACGTAGGACATCTCGACGCGAATCGCATAGAGGCGGGCGAACTCCTCGGACTGGTGGCGAAGCTCGCCGGCCAGGCCGCCGGCGCCGAGCGGCCGCGGCCGCAGCTCGGCCAGCGTCTCGCGGACCTGGCGAAGCATGCGCTCGAGGATGTCGAAGATGTCCTGGAGGCTCTTGTCCTGATCGCCTTTGTGATGCTCGAGGTAGACCTTGAAGAGCGAGATCGCGCCCGCCAGCTCGGTGGCGAGGCCGTCGTGCAGCTCGCGCGAGATGCGCGCCCGCTCCCGCGCGATCGCATCCTCGACCGCCTGATGGCTGGACGTCGCGGCCACGTCGTAAGCCTCGGTCATCGCGCCGCCCAGCGCCCGCGGTACGAGCCGATGAGGGCGACGACCAGCGGGTGTCGCAGCCAGCGGATGACGCGGCCGTACGGCCGCCACAGCACGCGCGTCTCTTCCATCAGCGTTCGCACACGCTCCAGGTCGGACTGGATCAGCTCCTGCTGCATCTGCAGCTGTTGCGTCAGCGCCCGTGCGCGGCGTCCCAGGCGCATGCCCCAGATGCCGATGACCGCCAGCTCGATGACGACGGCGGCCGAGGATCCGACCAGCAGCCAGACCCCGTACCAGCCGTACTGGCTCATTCTTTGCCGTCGGCCTCTTCGACGCTGCCCACCGGCGCGATGGCCACCACCTGGTCGTCCGGAGCCAGCCGCATCACGATCACGCCCTGCGTCTGGCGGCCGATGCGGGAGATCGCGCTTACCGGCGTGCGCAGCACCATGCCGCTGGCGCTGATCAGCAGCACCTCCTCCTCCGGGTCGTTGACGACGCGCATGGCCGCCAGCCTGCCGACGCGGTCGGTCACCTTGAGCGTGAACACGCCCTGGCCGGCGCGGTGGTGCGACGGGTACTCGGGCACCGGCGTGCGCTTGCCGTAGCCACGCTCGGTGATGACCAGCACGTCGCCTTCCTCATTGGTCACGGTGCCCATGCCCGCGACGGTGTCGCCCTTGCCGAGCTTGATGCCGATCACGCCCTGCGTGTCGCGGCCCATGGCCCGGACCTCTTCCTCGTTGAAGCGGATCGCCTTGCCCAGCGCGGTCGCGATGATGATCTCGTCGCGACCCGTGGTCGGCGTGACCCAGTCGAGCTCATCGCCCTCCTGCAGGTTGATTGCGATCAGGCCGTTGCGGCGCACGTTGGCGTATTCGCGAAGCGCCGTCTTCTTGATGTATCCGTTCTTGGTCACCATTAGCATGTAGTGCGCTTCGGTCTCGGTCTCGGGGCGCACGAACACCGACGTGATGCGCTCGTTGGGGCCGATGTCGATCAGGTTGTTGATCGGAACGCCCTTGGCCTGGCGCTCGCGCTCCGGCACCTCGTGGACGCGGAGCTGGAACACGCGCCCGCTCTGTGTGAAGAACAGCATCGACGCGTGCGTGTGGGTCGTGAGGAGGTGCGCCGCATAGTCCTCCTCGCGCGTTCCGCTGGGGGCCTCGCCGCCGGCGGTCGGGCGCGCGCCCTTGAGGCCCACGCCTCCACGCTTCTGCGCGCGGAACACCCGCTGCGGCTGCCGCTTCACGTAGCCGCGATGGGTCAGCGTCACCACGACCTCTTCCTTCGGCACGAGGTCTTCGGCCGACAGCTCGGTCGCCTCCTGCTCGCTGATCTCGGTGCGGCGGTCGTCGCCGTACTTCTTGGCGATGTCGTCCATCTCGTCCTTGATCAGCAACCGGACCTTCTGGTCGCTGGCGAGGATGCTCTCGAGGTAGGCGATGGTCTTGATGACCTCCTCGTACTCCTCGTCGATCTTGCTGCGCTCGAGCCGCGTCAGGCGGCCCAGGGTCAGGGCCAGGACGGCTCGGGCCTGGCGCTCCGAGAGGCCGAATCGCGACTGCAGCTGGTTGGCCGCCGTCTCGGTGTCGGCCGCGGCGCGGATGGTCTGGATCACCTCGTCCAGGTGGTCGAGACAGATCTTCAGGCCCTCGAGGATGTGCGCCCGCTCCTGCGCCTTCTCGAGGTCGAAGCGGGTGCGGCGCAGGATGACGTCGCGGCGGTGCTCGATGAACAGCTGCAGGGCCTGCTTGAGGCTCAGCACCACCGGGCGGCCGTCGACGATCGCGAGCATGATCACGCCGAACGTCTGCTGCAGCGCGGTGTGCTTGTAGAGGTTGTTCAGGACGGTGAACGTCTGCGCCTCGCGCTTCAGCTCGATGACGATGCGCATGCCCTGCCGGTCGGATTCATCGCGCAGGTCGGCGATGCCTTCGAGCTTGCGGTCGGCCACGAGCTCGGCGATCTTCGCCACCAGCGTCGCCTTGTTCACCGCGTACGGCAGCTCGTCGATGATGATCCGCTCACGGCCGTTGCTCGCCTGCTCGAAGGTGTTCCGGGCCCGGACGATGATGCGGCCGTGGCCGGTGGAGTACGCGGCCTTGATGCCCGCCGTGCCCATGATCAGGCCGCCGGTCGGAAAGTCCGGTCCCCTCACGAAGCCGAGCAGGTCCTCGCCCGTCGCCTCGGGGTTCTCGATGAGGTGCTTCACCGCGGTGGTGATCTCGCGCAGGTTGTGCGGCGGGATGTTCGTCGTCATGCCGACCGCGATGCCCGTCGCGCCGTTGACGAGGAGATTCGGCAGCCGGGCCGGCAGCACGGCGGGCTCCTGCTCGGAGCCGTCGTAGTTCGGACCCATGTCGACGGTCTGCTTCTCGATGTCCGCCATCAGCTCGGCGGTGATGGGCGCGAGCCGCGCCTCCGTGTACCGCATGGCCGCGGGCGGGTCTCCGTCGACGCTGCCGAAGTTGCCCTGGCCGTCGATCAGCGGATAGCGCAGCGAGAAGGGCTGGGCCATGCGCACCAGCGCGTCGTAGACCGCGGTGTCGCCGTGCGGGTGGTAGAGCTTGAGCACGTCGCCGACGAACGCGGCGCATTTCTTGTACCGGCTGCCGGAAGTGGCTCCGGCCTGCTGCATGGCGTAGAGGATCCGGCGCTGCACCGGCTTCAGCCCGTCACGCACCTCGGGCAGAGCCCGGCTGATGATGACGGACATCGCGTACTCCATGTAGGAGGTCTGCATCTCCTCCTGGAGGTTTCGCGTCAGGACCCTTCCGAGCGTGTCGTCAGCCATGCGGCTTTGCTTCCTTTCTCGTCATTCCGTGTATCTGCCGAGGACGACGACCGCGTTGTGGCCGCCAAAGCCGAAACCATTCGAGATCGCGATGCGCACGTCCTTCCGGCGCGCGGTGTTAGGCACGTAGTCGAGGTCGCAAGCGGGATCCGGGTTCTCGTAGTTGATGGTCGGGTGGATCATGCCGCGGTTGATCGACAGCAGCGTCGCGATCGCCTCCACCGCGCCCGCCGCGCCGAGGAGGTGGCCGAGCATCGACTTCGTGCTGCTGATCGCGACCTTGTACGCGTGATCGCCCAGCGCGATCTTCAGGGCCTTGGTCTCGCCCGCGTCGTTGAGCTGCGTCGAGGTCCCGTGAGCGTTGACGTAGTCGATGTCGGCGGGCTCGATGCCCGCGTCCTTCATCGCCAGCGTGATCGCCTTCGCGGGCGCCTCGCCCGTCTCGTCCGGCGCGACCTGGTGAAACGCGTCGTTGGTCGTCGCGTAGCCGAGCACCTCGCCGTAGATGCGAGCGCCGCGGTTGACGGCGTGCTCGTGCGACTCGAGGACCAGCGTGCCCGCGCCCTCCGCCGGGACGAAGCCGTCGCGGTCGCGGTCGAAGGGGCGGCTCGCCTTTTCCGGCGCTTCGTTGCGGGTCGACAGGGCGCGAATGGCGTTGAAGGACGCGATGCCGACCTCGCAGAGCGAAGCCTCCGTCCCGCCCGCGAGCATCACGTCCGCGTCGCCGCGCTGGATCATGCGAGTGGCGTCGCCGATCGTCTGCGTCGAAGCCGCGCAGGCGGTCGTGACGGTGGTGTTCGGGCCGCGAACGTGGAACTGCATCGCGACCGTCGCGCCCGCCATGTTGGGGATGATCATCGGCGCGTACAGCGGGTTCAGCCTGCCCTTGCTGAGGAACGTGAAGGCGCCCGTGGTCATGTCGTCGAACGCGCCGATGCCCGTGCCCATCGCCACCCCGACGCGGAAGTTGTCCTCCTTCGACAGGTCGATGCCGGCGTCGGCGATCGCCATGCCCGAAGCCGCGACGGCCATCTGTGTGAAGCGCGCCATGCGCTGCGCAGCCTTCCGCTCGATGTAATCCTGCGGGTCGAAGCTCTTGACCTGGCAGGCGAACTTCGTGGTCAGCCTGTCGCTCGGAAAGCGCTCGATCAGGCTCGCGCCGCTGCGGCCTTCGATGAGCGCGTCCCAGTAATCGTCGAGGCTCTTGGCGATGGGATTGACCGTGCCCATGCCGGTGACGACCACGCGCGCACGCCCGTTTCCTTTATTCACCTTCCAACCTCAGCCCGAATCTTACCGACGAGCTGGTTCTCCACCGCCTCGCGCGTGACGCGGATGGCGTTCTTCATGGCGCGTGCGTCGGAGCGCCCGTGCGCGATCACGGCGACGCCGTCGATGCCGAGCAGCGGCGCGCCGCCGAACTCTCGCCAGTCGATGCGGTCGCGGAGCTTGCGCACCTGGCCGCGGATGAGCAGGCCGCCGACCTTGCCGGTCATGGTCTTCGGAATCTCGTCGCGCAGGTTGCGAAAGAGGAACTCGGCCGTCGCCTCGGCCATCTTGATCGCGATGTTGCCGACGAATCCATCGGCGACCACGACGTCGGCCTTCGACGCGTACAGGTCCTTCGGCTCGACGTTGCCGACGAACGCCCGCATCGACGCCTTCAGCCGCTTCGAGGCCTCGCGCACGAGCTCGTCGCCCTTGCCGTCCTCCTCGCCGTTGCTGAGGAGCGCGACCCGCGGCTGGGCGCGGCCCATCATCTCGCGAGCATAGACCGCGCCCATCGAGGCGAACTGCACGAGGTATTCGGGCTTCGAGTCGACGTTGGCCCCGACGTCGAGGAAGTACGCGAAGCCGTCGCGTGTGGGCACGATCGAGCCCAGCGCCGGACGCTCGACGCCCCTGATGCGGCCCTGCACGAACAGCGCGGTCGCCATGATCGCGCCCGAGTTCCCCGCCGACGTCCAGCCGTCGGCGCGCCCTTCCCTGCACAGCCGCGCGCAGACGCTCATCGACGAGTCGGGCTTGGAGCGAACCGCCTGCGCCGGGTGCTCGTCCATGCCGATGACCTGCGTGCAGGGCACGAGCGTCAGCCTGGGGTGCTTCTCCAGCAGCGGCTGCACCACGCCGGGCAGCCCGACGACCGAGATGTCGATCCCGTATTCATGGGCCGCCTGTGACGCGCCGAGCAGGATCTGTTCCGGCGCGTTGTCGCCGCCCATGGCGTCGACAGCGATTCGCACGGCTAAAACTCGCTAGTGGCGGGGAGCTGAGGTCCGCCGCAGATTCGCGGCATCGGCGGCCGGAGCCAAGGAAAGGGTGGCGCTAGGAGGAGCGCACCAACTGGGGTCCCCGCGTCGTGGGCGCGGGGGCAGCGACGCGGCGCCGGGCCCCTTGACGCCGGCTTCAGCGGCGCAGCCGCCCGGCCGCTCAGGCCGCGAAGATGCAAGGACCTTCGGCTCCACGGCACTAGATGTCGAGGTTGCGGACGCTCTTGGCGTGCGCCTGGATGAACTTCTTGCGGGGCTCCACGTCGGGGCCCATCAGCTTCTCGAACGTCTCGTTCACGGCGGCCGCGTCTTCCACCGTCACGCGGAGCAGCACGCGCGTCTCCGGGTTCATCGTCGTCTCCCACAGCTCGTTGGCGTTCATCTCGCCGAGCCCCTTCATGCGCGCCGCTTCCGCGCTCTTGCCGAGCTGCTTCATCGCCTTGTCGCGCTCGGCGTCGGAGTGGCACCACACGGTCTGCGCGTTCTTGCCTGTGCCCTTGCTCACCTTGAACAGCGGCGGCTGGGCCATGTAGAGGTAGCCCTTGTCGATCACCGCCGGGAAGTAGCGGAAGAAGAACGTGAGCAGCAGCGTGCGGATGTGGCTGCCGTCCACGTCGGCGTCGGTCATGGTCACGATCCGGTGGTAGCGCAGCTTTTCGATGTTGAAGTTGTCGCCGACGCCGGCGCCCATCGCGGTGATGAGGTTGCGGATCTCGTCCGACGTCAGCACCTTGTCCAGGCGAGCCTTCTCGACGTTGAGGATCTTGCCGCGCAGCGGGAGGATCGCCTGCGTGCGCCGGTCGCGGCCGCCCTTGGCGGTGCCGCCGGCGGAGTCGCCCTCGACGATGTACAGCTCGCACAGCGAGGGATCGCGCTCGGAGCAGTCGGCGAGCTTGCCGGGCAGGGTGCTCGACTCGAGGAGGCTCTTGCGCTGCACCAGGTCGCGCGCCTTGCGCGCCGCCTCACGGGCGCGCGCGGCCGTGAGCGACTTCTCGATGACGCGCCTCCCCTCACCGGGGTTCTCGTCGAGGTACTGCGTCAAGCCTTCGGTCAGCGCGAGCGAGACGTGGCCCTGCACCTCGGCGTTGTTCAGCTTGGACTTGGTCTGGCTCTCGAACTGCGGCTCGAGCACCTTGACGCTGATGACCGCCGTGAGCCCCTCGCGCACGTCCTCGCCCGAAAGGTTCGGGTCGGACTCCTTGAGGATGCCTGCCTTGCGCGCGTAGCGGTTCAGAACGTTGGTCAGCGCCGAGCGAAAGCCGGTGAGATGAGCGCCGCCGTCGGCGTTGAAGATGGTGTTGGCGAAGGCGAGCACGTTCTCGACGAACGTGTCGTTGTACTGCAGCGCGATCTCGAGCTGCGTGCCTTCGATCTCGCGCTCCACGTAGAACGGCGGCGAGTTGACGACCACCTTGCCGCGGTTGAGCGCGCGGACGAAGGACACGATGCCGCCCTCGAAGTAGAAGGTCTTGGTCAGCCCGGCGGCCTCGTCGACCAGGGCGATCTCCAACCGCTTGTTGAGGTAGGCCATCTCGCGCAGCCGGTGCTCGATGACGTCGCGGTCGAACTTCGTGTCCGGGAAGATCTGCGGGTCGGGCCAGAAGCGCACCGTGGTGCCCGTGTGATCGGTCTTGCCGCCGGCCTTAACCGGGCCCTTGGGAACGCCGCGCTCGTACTCCTGCTCGTAGATCTTGCCGCCGCGATGCACCCAGACCTTCTGCCGCTCGCTGAGGAAGTTGACCGCCGAGACGCCCACGCCGTGCAGGCCTGAGCTGACCTTGTACCCGCCGCCGCCGAACTTGCCGCCGGCGTTGAGGCGGGTCATGACCAGCTCCAGGGCCGACAGCTTCTCCTTCTTGTGGACGTCGACCGGGATCCCGCGGCCGTCGTCCTCGACCTGGCAGCTGCCGTCGGCGAAGAGCGTGACCACGATGCGCCTGGCGTAGCCGGCCAGGGCCTCGTCGACGGCGTTGTCCACCACCTCGTAGACGAGCTGGTGAAGGCCCTTGGGGTCGGTCCCGCCGATGTACATGCCGGGACGGCGCCGGACATGCTCCCGGCCCTCGAGGACCTGGATCTGCTCGGCGTTGTAGGACGTGTCCGCGCCTTGGGACTTGGGCCTGCGCGAGGGCGTCTCCGGCAGGGGTTTTCTAACCGCCATTACCGCGAGACCAGGCCTCCCAGCGTGGTGAAGTCGTGGGGATCAACTGGGCAGTGGTTCAGGACTTCGATTTTACCGGATTTCGAATACGAAAATGGCCCCGCCGGGCCTCTTAACAGGGCTTTTTCAGGACGATCTCGAGGCCCGTTTCCAGCGCAGCACCGGCTCCTCGCTCTGACCGGTGAGATAAGAGGTGATCCGGCGGGCGGTTCCGACCTCGTCCAGGCGTCCGATGGGCAGTCTCTGGGGCGCCTGGTGGAGCGCCGCCGGGTCGGCCTTGGCCTGTTCGACGATCTCCTTCACCGCCCCGGCGAAGGCGTCCAGGGTCGCCTTGCTCTCGGTCTCCGTGGGCTCGACCATGATCGCCTCGGGCACGACCAGCGGGAAGTAGACGGTCGGGGCGTAGAAGTCGCGGTCCAGCAGGCCCTTGGCCACGTCGAGCGCCCTCACGCCCTGGGGCGCGAGGTTGTGCGCGCTGGCCACGAACTCGTGCATGCATGGGCCGGCGTGCGGCACGTCGAGCAGTCCCTCGACCTTCTTCCTCAGGTAGTTGGCCGAAAGCACGGCGTCGAGCGACGCCTGGGTCAGCCCGTCGCCGCCCATCGCCAGCACGTACGTGTAGGCGCGGACGAGCATCCCGAAGTTGCCGTAGAAGCTCCGCACCCGGCCGATCGACTCAGGCCGCTTGTGGTCCAGCCTGAAGCGCCCGTCCGCCTTCTCCACGGTCGGGTGCGGAAGGAACGGCACGAGGTCGGCCTTGACCCCGACCGGACCCGCTCCGGGCCCGCCGCCGCCGTGCGGAGTGGTGAACGTCTTGTGCAGGTTCATGTGCACGGCGTCGAAGCCCATGTCGCCCGGCCGGCAGACGCCCATGAAGGCGTTGAGGTTGGCGCCGTCGTAGTAGAGAAGGGCGCCGATGGCGTGGACCATCTCCGCAACATCCAGTATCTCGCGCTCGAAAAGGCCCAAGGTGTTGGGGTTGGTCAGCATCAGGGCGGCGACTCGCGGCGACAGCTTCGACTCCAGGTCAGGAAGGCTGATCCGGCCGTCCGGACCCGACTTCACCTCCACCACCGCGAAGCCGCTGAGCGCGGCGCTGGCGGGGTTTGTGCCGTGCGCCGAGTCGGGGACGAGCACCTCGGTCCTCTTCTCGCCGCGGGAGCGGTGATAGGCCTGGATCATGCGCAGCGCGGTCCACTCTCCGTGGGCCCCGGCCGCCGGCTGCAGGGTCACGCGGTCGACGCCGACGACGGCGCACAGCGCGCGTTCCAGGCGCCACATCAGCTCGAGCGCGCCCTGCGCGGTCTCCTCGTCCTGGTACGGGTGGAGGCCCGCAAAACCGGGCAGCGCCGCCGCCGCCTCGTTGGCGACCGGGTTGTACTTCATGGTGCAGCTGCCCAGCGGATAGAACTGCTCGCTTATCGAGTAGTTCATCGAGGCCATGCGGCTGTAGTGGCGCATGATCTCCGGCTCGCTGAGCCGGGGCAGGTCCGGCGCCTCGGCGCGAAGGAGCTCCTTCGGCAGCAGGTCGGACGGTCCCGGGGCCGCAACGCCCGCCTCCGGGAGACGGGGCGCCGGAGCGCCCGGGTGGCTCAGCTCGAAGCTCAGGAGCTCGGTCACGCCGCCACCTCCTTCGCCACCGCCACGAGCTCATCGATGGCCGCGGGATCGTTCACCTCGGTGCACGTGAACGTGACCACGCCCTTCAGCTCCCGGAACCACCGGCTGACCTCCAGGCCGCCCAGGATTCCGTGCTTGGCGAGCCGGCGCAGCAGAGGCCGCGGCTTGGGCACGACGATCGGGAACTCGTTCAGGAACTGGCGCTCGGGGAAGGCCATCTGCCAGCCTGGGATCTGGCTCAGCCGCTCCGCTAGGGAGTGCGCCCGTTTGAAGCTCGTCTCGGCGACCTGGCGCAGGCCGTCGTTGCCCATGTACGTGAGGTAGACGCTCGCGGCCAGGGCGCAGAGCGAGTGGTTGGTGCAGATGTTGGAGGTCGCCTTCTCGCGGCGGATGTGCTGCTCCCGCGCCGTCAGCGTGAGCACGAAACCGCGCCGGCCCTGGGCGTCGTGCGAGCTGCCGATGAGCCGGCCGGGCAGCCGGCGCACGAGCTCCTTGCGGCACGCGATGAAGCCGACGTGCGGCCCGCCGAAGCTCGGCGTCAGGCCCAGCTGCTGGCCCTCGCCGACCGCGATGTCGGCGCCGTACTCGCCCGGCGGGGCGATGATCGCGAGGCTGATCGGGTCGACGCAGGCGATGGCGAGCGCCCCCATCGCGTGCGCCCGCTCCGTGAGCGTCCGCGCGTCGACGAGCAGGCCGAGAAAGTCCGGCTGCTGGAAGACGACGGCGGCGGTCTTGGCGTTCGGCTGGTCGCCGCGGCGGACCTTGAGCCCGCGGCCCTCGCTGAAGGTGCGCAGGACCTCGAGGTACTCCGGGTGGAGGTAGCCGGCGACCAGGATCTCGTCCCGGTCGGTGTGGACGCGTGCCATCATCGACGCCTCGGCGACCGCTGTCGCGCCGTCGTACAGCGAGGCGTTGGCGACGTCGAGCGCGGTCAGCTCGGCGATCAGCGTCTGGAACTCGTAGATCGCCTGCAGCGTGCCCTGGCTCGCCTCCGGCTGGTAGGGCGTGTAGGCGGTGTAGAACTCGGGCTTGCCGGTGACGGCCGCCACCGCGGTCGGAATGAACCGGCGATAGACGCCGCCGCCGCGGAAGGTCAGCCGGTCGGCGAAGATGCGGTTGGCGTCCGCCAGCCGGCGGATCTCGGCCATGGTGTCGAGCTCCGAAAGGCCGATCGGCAGCTTGAGCTCGTCGATGCGGAGCTGCGGCGGGATGTCGACCAGCAGCTGGTCCATCGATTCGACGCCGATCGCCGCGAGCATCTCCTCGCGGTCCTGGGGTGAATGGACGAGGTACGGCATCTTGCGGCTAGCCCGCCGCTTCGGCGGCCTTCTTGTACTCCGCCTCGTCCATCAGGTCCTTGGGCAGGTCGCCCGCAAGCTCGACCTTCAAGATCCAGCCCTCGCCGTACGGGTCGGAGTTCACGAGCTCCGGGTTGGAGGCGAGCTTGTCGTTCACCTGGGCGACGGTGCCGTTGACGGGCGCGTAGAGGTCGCTCGCCGCCTTGACCGACTCGATCACGCCGAAGGCCTCGCCCTGCGCGAAGTTGCGCCCTGGCTTGGGAAGCTCCAGGAACACGACGTCGCCCAGCTGGGCCTGCGCAAAGTCGGTGATGCCCACGGTCGCGGTCTTGCCGTCGACGACCAGCCACTCGTGTGTCTTGGTGTATCGCCGCTCCGCCATGCGTACTCCCCTTAACTCAGTTGCGTCGCGCCGAGCCCCGGTAGAAGGGAAGCTTCACCACCTCCGCCGGCGCTTCACGGCCGCGAACGTCGACCGCCAGCTTCTGTCCGACTGGAAATGATGGGCCTTCCACCAAAGCGAGCGCGATCGGGTGGCCGAGGAAGAACGAATGGGTGCCGCTCGTGATCGTGCCGAGGCGAGCGCCGTCGCGCGACACCGCGGCGCCGTGGCGCGGGATGCTGCCCGCCTCCAGGCTGAGCCCGATGAGCCGCCGGCGCGGGCCCTCCTGCTTCACCTTCAGCAGTGCCTCTCGGCCGACGAAGTCGCCCTTGTCGAGCGCCACGGTCCAGCCGAGGCCGGCCTCGTATGGGTTCACGCTCTCGTCCATGTCGTTGCCGTAGAGGCGGAGCGCGGCCTCGAGCCGGGTCGCGTCCCGCGCGCCCAGCCCGGCCGGCAGCACGCCGCGCGAGCGGCCGTGCTCCAGGATCGCCTCCCATACGTCGCCCACCTGGTGCGCTTCGATGAAGAGCTCGAAGCCGTCCTCGCCCGTGTAGCCGGTGCGGGAGATGAGCGCGGGCACGCCCGCGACCTTGCCGGTGTGGAAGCCGAAGTACTGGATCGATTCGGTAGAGCTCGATCCGCGTGGGAGGAGCTCGTGCGCCTGCGGCCCCTGGAACGCGATCAGCGCGACCTCGCGGGTGCGGTCGGTCAGCGTCGCGCCCCCGGGCAGGTGCCGGCGAAGCCATGCGACGTCCTTTTCGCGGTTGGCGGCGTTGACCACGACCAGGAAGTCGTTGCCCGCGCGCCGGTAGATGACGAGATCGTCGATCACCCCGCCATCGTCCTTGCACATCAGGTTGTACTGCGCGTGTCCCGGCTTCACGGCCGCGACGTCGTTCGTGAGCACGTGCTGCAGGAACTCTTCCGCCATGGGCCCGAGCAGGTCGAGACGGCCCATGTGTGAGATGTCGAACAGGCCGGCGACCTTGCGCACAGCGAGGTGCTCGTCCCGGATCGACGTGTACTGCTGCGGCAGCTCCCAGCCGCCGAAGTCGACCATCCGGCCGCCGAGGGCGACGTGCCGGTCGTACAGCGGTGTTCGGTGCGGCAACTAGTTCAGGGCCGGGTCGATTGCGTCGCCGTCGTCATCGTCTGCGCGGTCGAGGTCGATCTCCTCCGGGTCGATGAACGCGAGCAGCTCCTCGTCATGCCGGCGCCGCGCGTCGGCGACGACCTCGGCCACGTACCGCGTGCGCTCGACCGTCCACTCGAGCTTCTCGGCGATCTCGCCTTCGGTCGGGGCGCGGTGCAGCTCGCGGCGGAGCAGCGCCTCGGTGCGGTCGTAGTCCTCGGCCGCCGCCACCAGCAGCTGCGCGTCGCGCACGGCGGAGGCCTCGGCCTCGATCGCGCTGGTCAGCTGGGCCGAGATCCTGGCCTCGGCGAAGGCTGCGAAGTCCATCGCGCCGCCGGCCTCATAGGTCCGCATCGCCTCGATGAACCCGATCGAGCCCTCCTGGACGAGGTCGGGCACCGACAGGCCTTCGTCGGCGCGCGCCGCGGCCAGGCGCACGACCGTCGGAAGGTAGGCGGCGACGAGCCGGTCCTGGCTCCCCTGGTCGCCGTCCGCGGCCTGGCGGAGGAGGCGGTCCTGCTCGCCCGGCTCCAGCGGGCGCCGGCTGCGAGCCTCGCGGATGAGCTCGCGCAGCGCCGCCGCGTCGTCGTCCGAGTGCGCCGGCCGTGCCATCCGCCCGATTCTACGCGCGGCCTTTCGCCGCCCCCGGAGCGCGCGATGTTCCACGTTTTACATGCAGTGCAGGCGCGGCCGGAAGGCCTCGCCGAGAGATTCGGCGATCCAGGTGGCTGAGATTCGAGCGAAGCGACGAGCAGCGGAGCGAGCGCATCGGGCATGCGCGAGCGAGCAGCGCAGGAGGTGAGCTCGAAGATCGGCCGCATGGGCGCCGAAGATCCGGCGAGGAGCTTCTGGGCGCGCCTGAAAATCGCATACTCGGGACATGAAGCGGGGCACGCTCCTCCGGGTGACGGCGGCGCTCGCGGCCGCGGCCGCGATGCTGCCGGTCCACGCCGGGGCGGCGGCGCCGCGCGTCCTCCAGGCCGACCTCAACGGCGACATCAACAACATCACCGACGCGTACATGGCGAACGAGGTCTCCGCCGCGGAGTCGGAGCACGCCGACGCGCTGCTCGTGATCCTCAACACGCCGGGCGGCATCTCCACCTCGATGGACGACATCGTCACGTCGCTGCTCAACTCGACGGTGCCGACCATCGTCTACGTCTCTCCCAGCGGCGCGCGCGCCGCGTCGGCGGGCCTTTTCGTCGCCCAGGCCGCCGATGTGCTGGCGATGGCGCCGGGCACCAACATCGGCTCCGCCCACCCCATCGACGCGTCCGGAGCCGACCTGACGGGCGACCTCGGCACCAAGGTTCTGAACGACGCGGTCGCGCGCGTGCGCTTCCTCGCCTCCATGCACGGCCGGAACGCCGGCTGGGCGGAGCAGGCGGTGCGGAACAGCGTGAACATCGACGCCGACCAGGCGGTCCAGCTGCACGTCGCCGACCTGGAGGCAAAAGACGTCCCGTCGCTGCTGGAGGCGGTCGACGGCCGGACCGTGCCGCGCACCACGGGGGCGCTGACCCTGCACACCGCGGGCGGCGTGGTCGAGGACAGCCCGATGCCCTTCTGGCAGGTCTTCCTGACCGCGCTCATCGACCCGACGGTGGCCGCGCTGCTGTTCCTGCTGGCCGCTTACGGCATCATCACCGAGCTGTCGAGCCCGGGCGCGATCCTGCCCGGAGTCGTGGGCGGCATCGCGGCGGTGCTGGCGGTCGTGTCGCTGGCCAACCTGCCGGTGAACATCGCCGGGGCTTTGATGCTGCTCGTCGCCTTGGGCCTGTTCGTCGCCGACCTGAAGGCGAACACGCACGGCATCCTCAGCGCCGGCGGCGTGCTGGCGCTGGTGCTGGGCCTGGCGTTTCTCGTCAACACGGGCCCGATCGGCCTGGGTGTGAACCCGGTCCTGATCGTCGTGGCCGGCCTGCTTTCGTTCGCGTTCTTCGTGTTCTTCGTCAACCGGGTCCTGGCCGCGCGCCGCCGTCCGGTGGCGGCGGGCGCCGAGGCCCTGCTGGGGGCCAGCGGCGAGGCCCGCGAAGAGATCGCACCCGAGGGCCTGGTGTTCGTGCGCGGAGCGCTGTGGCGCGCCACCACGACGGGGGCTCCGATCCATCGCGGAACTCCGATCCGAGTCGTCGCCCGCAAAGGCCTCAAGCTTGAGGTCGCCGCGCGCGACAACGGCGCCGGCGCGGATCAACGCAACGAGAAGGTAGAGGAGAAGAAGTAAGTGGACACTGGCACGCTGATCGTCCTGGGGGTGATCGTCCTGCTCGCCCTCATCATCGCCTTCTCGAGCCTGCGCATCGCCAACGAGTACGAGCGCGGCGTGGTGTTCCGGCTCGGGAGGCTGATCGCCCTCAAGGGGCCAGGGCTCTTCTTGATCATCCCGTTCGGCGTCGACCGCCTCGTCAAGATCGACCTCCGCACCATCACGCTCGAGGTCCCGCCGCAGGAGATCATCACCAGCGACAACGTCACCGCGAAGGTGAACGCCGTCATCTACTTTCAGGTGGTCGACGCGCAGCGCGCGGTGACTCAGGTCCTGAACTACATCAACGCCACGTCGCAGATCGCGCAGACGACGCTTCGCGCCGTCCTCGGCCAGTCCACCCTGGACGAGCTCCTGGGCGAGCGCGACAAGATCAATGTGAACCTCCAGCGGATCATCGACGAGCAAACCGAGCCCTGGGGCATCAAGGTCGCGGTCGTCGAGCTCAAAGACGTCGAGCTGCCGAGCACGATGCAGCGCGCGATGGCCAAGCAGGCCGAGGCCGAGCGCGAGAAGCGGGCCAAGATCATCAACGCCGACGGCGAGTTCCAGGCCGCCCAGACGCTCGCCAACGCCGCCCAGGTCATCGCCACCCAGCAGGGCGCCCTGCAGCTCAGGTTCCTGCAGACCCTGGTCGAGATCGGAGTTGAGAAGAACACCACGGTCGTGCTGCCGATCCCGATCGAGCTGATCGCGCCGATCCTCGACGCTCGCGGCCGCTCCACGGCGGAAGTCACGCCCGTGGCCCCCACGGCGCGGCTCTCGACTGAAGGATCCAAGTCGGGCTGACCCTGACCCTCAAGCTCTTCCTGGACGCCATCGACGCGGTCCTCCTCCTGGCGCCCGTGCCGATGGTCATCGCCGCCAACGCCGCGGTGGGCAAGCCGTGGGCGCACCACGCCACCGGCATCCTCGCGGGCCTGATGGCAGGCTCGGTCTTCCTGTTCGGGATCTTCGACCTGACCGTGCCGGGCTCGGTCCACAACCCGCCGGCGGTCGACTTCGCGATCATGGCCACCGGCCTGATCGCCGCCGCCCTCGCCTCCAAGCCGGTGCGCGAGCGCACGGCGCGGGTGATCCCCATCGACCCCGACAGCCCGGTGCATTCGCTGGCGATGGTGCTGGCGGTGATCCTGGTCGGCACCCAGCTCGCCTCGCTCGCGTTCACCAACGTGCTGGCGGCCGAGCAGGCGCTGCCGCCGCTGTCGATCGGCGACCTGCTCGCGCAGGAGGCTCCGTTCCTCGTCATCGCCCTCGCCGGCGTGGGCCTTTGGGTGCGCCGGGACACTGCCGCGACCGCCCAGCGCCTGGGGCTGGTGCGGCCGGCGTGGTGGCAGGTCGTGCTCGCGCTGGCCGCCGCGGGCGCGTTCTACGCCGTCGCCCAGGGCTTCGAGCAGCTGAGCCAGGCGCTGTCCCCGACCCTTGCGCAGCAGGTGAACCGGACTTCGGGCCACGTCTTCGGCGGGCTGACCGCCAGCGTCGCCGGGATCGTCCTGCTTGGCGTGATCCCGGGCGTCTGCGAGGAAGTGCTCTTCCGCGGCGCCCTCCAGCCCCGGTTTGGACTGGTGGTCACGGCCGTGCTGTTCGCGGCCATCCACGCCGAGTACGGGCTGTCGATCGACCTGATCTCGATCTTCGTCATCGCCCTCGGCCTGGGTTTGATCCGCAAGTACACCAACACCAGCGCCAGCGGCACGACGCACGTCGCCTACAACGTGCTGATCGGCATCAACCTCAGCGGGCTGGCCCTCGCCGCCGGCGCGGCGGTCGAGGTCGCGCTCGTGCTGGTCGTCATCTATGCCGTCTGGTCGATGCGCAGGCGCCATGCCGAGGCGGTGGTCGAAACCACCCGGGTGAGTTAGAATGCCGGCAGGCGTCGCAGCCCACGTTTCAGCATGGCCCAAGACCTAGTTACAGCACCGCATCCCGTACCCACCATGTTGCGTTCATCCGGCCTCCCCGTGCTGGCGGTCGTGAACCAGAAGGGCGGCGTGGGCAAGACCACGACGGCGATCAACCTGGGCGCCGCGCTGGCGGAGCTCGGGCACCCGATGCTCCTGGTCGACCTCGACCCGCAGGCCAACTCGACGTCCGGCCTCGGCCTGAACCCGTCGCGGGCCCGGCTCACCGTGTACCACGTGCTCACCGGCGAGTGCACCATGGCCGAGGCCGCCGTGCCGACCAGCGTCGCGGGCCTGCAGCTGGTGCCGTCGAACATCGACCTGGCCGGCGCGGAGGTGGAGCTGGCAACGATGACCGAGCGCGAGACGCGGCTCCGCAAGGCGCTGGCGACCACGCCTGAAGGCGTCGAGCTCGTGATCATCGACTGCCCCCCGTCGCTGGGGCTGCTGACGCTCAACGCCCTCGCGGCCGCGACCCAGATGCTCATCCCCACGCAGTGCGAGTTCTTCGCGCTCGAAGGCCTGAGGCATCTGTTCTACACGCACCAGCTGGTGCGCTCGCAGCTCAACCCCGAGCTCGCGATCGGCGGCATTCTCATGACGCAATTCGACGCGCGCACCACGCTCGCGTGGGACGTGCTCGCCGAGGTGCGCCGCGAGCACCCGGGCGAGCTGCTCAAGACCCTCATCCCCCGCAACGTCCGCATCAGTGAGGCGCCGAGCCACGGCAAGTCGGTGATCGATTACGACCCGACGTGCAAGGGCGCGGCCGCGTATCGCGAGCTCGCGCAGGAGCTCATGGCAAGGAGCAGAAAGGAAGAATGATCACCCTCACCCCAACCCTCTCCCTCAAGGGAGAGGGAAGAACATGACGCAAGCGCACCCACGAGGACTCGGGCGCGGTCTCGAGGCGTTGATCCCGATGTCGCGACAGGGCGGAGCGATGGTGCCGCAGATGATCGCCGTCGACCAGATCCGGCCGTCGCGACTGCAGGTGCGCGCGCGATTCGACTCCGAGCCGCTGGGTGAGCTCGCGGACTCCATCCGCAGGCACGGCGTGCTGCAGCCGATCCTCGTCCGCCGGCACCTCGACGGTTACGAGCTCATCGCCGGCGAGCGGCGCTGGCGCGCCGCGCGGCTCGCGGGACTCGCGTCGATTCCGGCGGTGGTGCGCACCGAGACCGAGGCCGACGAGCAGCTTGTGCTCGGCCTCATCGAGAACCTGCAGCGGACGGACCTCGGACCGATCGAAGAGGCGCGCGGCCTGCAGCGCCTGACCGAGGAGCTCGGCCTGACGCACGAAGAGGCCGCGCAGCGCATCGGCAAGAACCGGGTCTCGGTGACGCAGTCGCTCCGCCTGCTGAGCGCGTGCCCGGCGGTGCAGTCGGCGGTGGGTGCCGGCGCGATCACGGCCGGGCACGCGCGCGCGCTGCTCGCGCTGGAGACCGCCGGCGCGCAGGAGCACGGCCTGAAGGTGGTGTTGGGCCGCCGTCTCTCGGTTCGCCAGACGGAGAACTGGGTGCGCTCGTACCGGCCGCGCCGGGTCGCGGGCCGCGGCGAATCCGCGGAGCTCAGAGCCCTCGGCGCCGAGCTCGAGTCGAAGCTCGGACTGCCCGTGCGCTTCAAGGGCACCGGCAATCGCGGCCGCCTGGAGATCAAGTACTCGAGTCGAGAAGAGCTGGAGCGGGTCTGCGCTAAGCTCCTCACCTAATCTCTTGGCCGTCTCCAAACAACCTGCCTCCACGCCGCAACAGGTAGAGGGTTCCACCACGTCCTCGGTGCTCCGCGAGCTGTTCGAGGTCGTGGTCCTCGCCGTGATCCTGTACTTCGGCATCAGCTTCGCGGTGCAGACGGTGCACGTCGAGGGTCTCTCGATGTTCGGGACGCTCGACGACAACGACTACCTCATCGCCAACAAGATCGACTACCGGCTGCATGCGCCGGAGCGCGGCGACATCATCATCCTGCGGCCGCCGACGCTCAGCACGACCGACTACATCAAGCGCGTGATCGGCCTGCCGGGCGAGCGCGTGCTCATCCACAACGCGGTCGTGTACATCAACGGCCATGCGCTCGACGAGCCATACCTGCCGGAAGCGTGGACCGTGGGCACTGAGTGGGGAGGTCCCAACGGAGAGGTCATCCCTCCCAACGAATACTTCGTGCTCGGTGACAATCGCAATCGCTCGCAGGATTCACGCGTCTTCGGACCGATCACTCGTGACCGCATCGACGGGAAGGCGTGGTTCCGCATCTGGCCGCTGGACCACTTCGGCAACATCTACGCCCAGGTGCCGACGCTCGAGTCGAGCACCGTGTTCGTCGGAGAAGATCCCGTTAGGCGAATCGGTTAGCCGATCGCCGCGCGGAACGCCGCGCTTTTGGCGAACGGCCCGATCACGGCCATCTGCATCGGCTCGCGCAGGATCTCGTCGGCGACCCTCCGCACGTCGGCGGCGGTGACGGCGTCGACCATCGCCAGCTCGTCCTCGATGGTGCGGATCTCGCCCATCACGAGCTGCTGGTACGTGAGCCAGAACGCGACGCCGTTGGTCGTCTCCAGCTCCAGGCGCAGCCGGCCCTTCGTGAACTCCTTCGCCCGGTCGAGCTCGTCCTCGGCGACGTCGGTCGACTCGAGCGCGTGCAGCTCCGCGATCGCGGCCTCGACCGCCTTCACCGCCCGCGCGGGGTCGACGCCGAGGTAGATGCCGAGGTAGCCCGTGTCGCGGTGCTTCTGCGTGAAGCTGTGCACGTCATAGGCGAGACCCAGGCGCTCGCGGATGTTGAGGAACAATCGCGAGCTCATCCCTTCACCGAGCACGGTGTTGAGCAGGTCGAGCACGTACCTGTCGGGATGCAGGTAGCTGGACGCTCGGACGCCGAGACAGATGTGCGCCTGCTCCGTGCGCCGGCGGCGCAGCAGCACGTTGGGTTCGGTCAGCGGCATGGGCGCCGGTGACGGCTCCACGCCGTCGAGTTCTGCCGGCAGGGTGAGCCGCGAGGCGACGGCCCCCAGCAGCCGCTCCTCGTCGAGGGATCCCGCGGCGCCGACGACCAGGTTCGGCAGGCGGTAGTGCGCGTTCGCGAACTCCAGGATCTCGTCGCGCGTGAGCGCGGCGACGGATCGCTCGGTGCCCGCGATGTCGCGGCCCAGCGGGTGGCCCGGCCAGATGATCTCCTCGAAGAGGTTCTGGACGTGCTCCTGCGGCTGGTCCTGGTACATCTTCAGCTCCTCGAGGATCACGCCCCGCTCGCGCTCGATGTCCGCGGGCGTGAGCCTGGAGTTGGACACGATGTCGAACAGCACGTCTACGCCGAGGTCGAGGTGCTCGGCGGGCACGCGGGCCCAGTAGGCGGTGAGCTCCTTGTCCGTCGACGCGTTGATGAAGCCGCCGATCGATTCGATGGCGACCGCGATCTCCTTCGACGTCGGGCGGCGCTTGGTGCCCTTGAAGTTCAGGTGCTCGATGAAGTGAGAGACGCCCGCGAGGCGATCGTCTTCGTCGCGCGAGCCGCCCGCGAACATCAGCACGAGGCTCGCCGAGTGCCGTTCGGGCATCGGCGAGGTCACGAGCTTGGCGCCTCCCCGAAGGAGCTGCACCCGGTGAGGCGTGGACATCGGCCTGAGGTTACCTGAGGTCAGTTGAGTGAATGGCCTTCCTGCAGCGCGCCGAGGGCTGCGTAAAGAGTCATCGCCACGAAGTCGGCGGGCATGCCGTCAGACGTCGCGTCGAGGGCCTCGCCCAGATACTTGCGAACGTTGGGGATGCTAGCGATCTCGGGCAGCTCGAGGCAGTCGCGGATGGCCTCCGCGATCTCGGTCGGCGTGATCTCCTCGTCGCCCGCGCCGTCGGCCGCGGAGTTGACCACGGCGATCGCCTTGCGGATCCGCTCCGCCGCGGACCGGCCAGGCATCAGTGAATCTCTCGCTACTGCTCCGACGGCTTGCGGGGACCGACCACGACGCGCCGCTCCGGCTCCTCGCCGATGCTCGAGCTCATCACCTCGGGATCGCCCTCGAGCGCGAGGTGGATGGCGCGGCGCTCGAACGCCTGCATGGCGTCGAGCGTGATCGCATCGCCGGTCATCTTCACCTGGCGCGCGGCCCGCAGCGCGATCTCGCGCACCGTGTGCTCGCGGCGCTGGCGGTAGCGCTCGACGTCGACGATGACCCGCTCGCCCTCGTTCAGGTGCTTGCCGACCATCACGTTCGTCACCGACTGCAGCGCGCGCAGCGTCTCACCGCGCCATCCGATCAGGGCGCCGAGGTCGCGGCCGCTGACATCCAGCGTGATCGGGTCGCTGCCCGCGCGCACCTGCACCGTCGCTCGCACGCCCATGTGCTTGAGCAGGCCCTCGAGCAGGGCGCGCACGGTCTCCGCCTTGCCGTTGGCCGGCGCGGCGGAAGCCTCCGACGCGGGCGCCGAAGGGTCGATCACGACCACCTCGACCACCGTCTCGTCAGGCGCCTCGCGGACGACTTTGACGTCCACGTTTCGACGCGTTTCCCCAAGCTCGATGAGGGCGGCGTCGACCGCCTCGTCGAGGGTGCGGCCCCGGCCTTCTGCTGATCTCATTCGCACCTCACGTTTGTTGAAAGGGCCCGCCCCTACCTTGCTCGCTTCTTCTTCTTGGCCTGCGAATTCCCATTCGATGCGCCCTTGGGCAGGTCTTTGCTCATCGCGCCGGGACCGGGCCGCGGACCCAACACCTTGGCCTGACCGGTGGCCGCCGGCGGGCTCCCGCGCCCCGGCAGCAAGTTGCCCCACCCGACCACGAAGCTCTGCTGAATGATACTGACGCAGTTGCCGACAAACCAGTAAAGGCCCAGGCCGGCCGGCACCTGCAGCGCGAAGTAACCGATCATCAGCGGCGACAGGTAGACCATCGTCCGCTGCATCTGCGCCGTCTGCTGCTCCTGCTCGGTCGGGTTGACCGGCGTCGGCTGCTGCAGCATCCTCGACTGCACGAACGTCGTCGCCGCGGCGAGCAGCGGGAACACCAGGTAGACCAGGGACGGGATGGGCAGGCCGGCGACCATGAAGGTGTGGCTCGGATACGCCATCAGGTTGGGCACGAACAGGAAGTGCGGCGAGCCGACGTTGGCGCCGCGGAACACGTAGTAGAGCGCCGTCAGCACCGGGATCTGGACCACCAGCGGCAGGCAGCCGATCAGCCCGCCCAGCGGGTTGACGCCGTGCTCCTGGTAGAGCTTCATCATCTCGGCGTTCAGCTTCTGCGGGTCCTTCTTGAACTTCTTGCGCAGCTCCGCGACCTGGGGGGCGAGCTTGCGCTGCTCGGTCATCGTCCGGCGCTGGTTGACCAGCTGGAACTGCTGGAGCGGCGCCAGCAGGAGCCGGATGATGATCGTGACCACGATGATCGCCACCCCGTAGGCGCCGATCGCCTCCAGCACCGGCACGCCCTGGAGGTGCGCGTAGATGTTGCCCAGCAGCCAGGCCAGCGGGTCCTTGATCAGGTACTCCCACAGCCTGACGACCGGCAGAAAGACGTCGAAGAAAGAGCTCAGGAAGATGGCGGCACTACTCCTAAATGGGCTCGGTCACGGAACTGGATCGTATCCGCCCTTGGCGAACGGATGGCAGCGCGCGATGCGCAGCGCCCCCATCCAGCCGCCGCGCAGCCAGCCGTACCTCTCGATCGCCTCGTACGTGTAGTGCGAGCACGACGGGTAGTAGCGGCACGAGGGCGGAAGGATCTTCGAAAAGGACATCTGGTAACCGCGGATCAGGACGAGCATCGCTCGCGTCATGGGTTCACGCTCGTGCTGGTCGAGGTGATGCGCCGGGCCGCCAGCTCAGCCTCCCGCCGGAGGTCCGCGAAGGGCAGGGTGAGCGCCTCGGGCCGGGCGATCAGGACCACGTCATATCGTATTCCCCGCCCGGCGGCGCCCGAATCCACGAGCGCGGCGCGAGAGACCTCGCGCACCCGGCGCCGGGCGCGGTTGCGCTCGACGGCGCTCTTGAGCCTGCGACTCACCGTCACCCCGACCCGCAGGTTCTCGCTCCGGCTCGGCACCGCCAGCGCCACCAGGCCGCGGCCGCTGAACACGCGCGGGCCCTTGAGCGCCGTCTGGAAGTCGGGCTTGCGGCGGAGGCGGTACCGCCTCTTCACGCGCGCCTTACGCGGTGAGGCGCTGGCGGCCCTTGCGGCGGCGGCTCTGCACGACGTGGGCGCCGCCCTTCGTGCTCATGCGGCGGAGAAAGCCGTGGACGCGCCGGCGGTAGCGCTTCTTGGGTTGGAAGGTTCGCTTCATAGGACCGCGGTAGTGTACCGGAGCCGGGATGGCGGCAACCAAAAGCATGGTGACATCACCATTGTCACCTCATCGCATGCGCTATCTGCCTTGCGAGGCCATCTGGTTGTTGCTACAATCCCCCGCCGGAAGCAGCGAGCCCTCTTCACACCGACCGTCAAGGCACCAGACATATTCGTCCGACCCAGCAAACGCCTCCACTCCGGGCCCGAGAAGCTTATAGCTTCGCTTCCAGAATAAGTTGAAGATCGGATAGTGGATTTCCGACTCGCTGGGGCCGTCAGCCTGTGGAAATCCCCTCCGATCTTTTCCACAGGCACATGGAGGCGGTTCCGGTCAGCAAGAGGTCCTCGGTTGAAGGTGCGTGCGCGTTCCCGGCGCGAATCGAGCCGGGGCGCGGATAGGCAGCGACCGGAGTGACCCCCAGCCTGACCCCAGTTTATCCACAGCATTTCCGCTGGTCTGAGACCCTCCGTCGCGGCGCGGCGGCCGGTCATCCACAGGCCTGCGGAAGCGGGTGCGGCGGCCGCACCCGAACATCACCCAGGGGAGGGGCGTCGTGAACCAGGACCAGATCTGGTCGCAGGTGCAGGAAGAGCTGCGTTTCCAGCTCGCCAAGCGCACCTATGACATGTGGCTCAAGAACACCTCGGTCGTGTCGGCCGACGGCAGCACGTTTCGCATCGGCGTGCCGAGCAAGCTCGCCAAGGACTGGCTCGAGGACCGGTTCTCCGGCCTCATCCAGGAAACGCTGCAGGCGGTCACGGGCTCAGAGGTCGACATCGACTTCGTGATCTCGCCGAGCGGTCACCGGCCGCCGGTGCTGACGGCGGACGACGAGGCGGACGATCCGCCCGACGGCGCGCACGAAAACGGCAACGGCCACGAGAACGGGGCCGCCGTCGCCGAGGCCGCACCGATCATCGCCTCCGACCTCAACGCCCGCTTCAAGTTCTCCTCCTTCGTCGTCGGCCACAACTCGCAGTTCGCGCATGCGGCGGCGAAAGCCGTGGCCGAGGCGCCGGGCGACAGCTACAACCCGCTCTTCCTTTATGGAGGCGTGGGCCTGGGCAAGACCCACCTCATGCACGCCATCGGCCACGAGGTGCACGACCGGTTCCCACGCAAGCGCGTCGTCTACCTGACCTCTGAGCAGTTCACCAACGAGGTGATCAGCTCCATCGCCACCGCGCGCATGGGCGAGTTCCGTCACAAGTACCGCACGGTCGACGTGCTGCTCATCGACGACGTGCAGTTCCTCGCCGGCAAGGACCGCACCAAGGAAGAGTTCTTCCACACCTTCAATGCGCTGCACGAGATCAACAAGCAGATCGTCATCTCCTCCGACCGCCCGCCGAAGGAGATCCCGACGCTCGAGGACCGCCTGCGCTCTCGATTCGAGTGGGGCCTCATCGCCGACATCCAGCCGCCGGACTTCGAAACGCGGCTCGCCATCCTCCACTCCAAGCTCGGCGGGCAGGCGAGCCTGGTGCCCGAGGACGTGCTGAGCTTCATCGCCCACAAGGTGCAGCGCAACATCCGCGAGCTCGAGGGCGCGCTGACGCGCGTGCAGGCCTTCGCCGCCGTGCACCAGCGGCCGGTCGACGAGGAGGAGGCGGCGCGACTTCTCGCCGACATCATCCCCGCCGGCACGCGCAAGCCGATCAACGTCGACCGCATCCAGATCCTCGTCGCCGACTTCTACAACGTGACCCTCGACGACATGAAGGGCAAGCGCCGCGACAAGCACATCGTCTTTCCGCGCCAGGTGGCGATGTACCTCGTGCGCGAGGAGACTCCTTCGTCGCTGCCCGCGATCGGCAAGGCGTTCGGCGGTCGCGACCACACCACCGCGCTGCACTCCATCGAGAAGATCGCCAACGAACTGAAAGAGGACGAGCGCCTGCGCTACGAGGTCCAGGCCATCCGCGAGAAGCTGTACGCGGAATGACGCGGCTTTCCACATCTTCCGCCGTGGTGGTTGGGAAAGCCGTGGGACTGTCGGCTCGGCGCCGGTTGTTCCCCACCGCGGCCACAAGCGGGTCGAGGTTGCACGCTGGTTACCCGCCGGTTATCCCCGACCCCGCCCGAACTGCGGACGATCTTTACGTCCACAGTTCCCACAGCGCTTACTGTTATCCGTTACGGATTGAGTCAATCAGCAAGACCGATATCAACGGGGGACAACACGCGTGAATGCCAAAGCCGTAGCGACGCAGATGAAGGTGACGTGCAGGCCCTCAGTGCTGGGTCAGGCGCTGCAGGTCGTGTCGCGAGCGATCTCGAGCCGCACGACGCTGCCCATCCTCAACAACATCCTCATCGAGACGACGTCCGAAGGCCTCGCCCTCACGGCCACCAACCTCGAGATCGGGATTCGGAAGGTCGTGCCGGCGGAGGTCGCGATGGAGGGCAGCACCACCGCACCCGCGCGGCTGCTCACGGATTTCGTCAGCACGCTGCCCGACCAGGATCTCGAGCTCACGCTCGATGGCGCGACGCAGTCGCTGGGCCTGAAGTGCGCCCGCTTCGACACGCACATCAAGTGCATAGAGGCGGAGGAATTTCCGCCTGGACCTCGCCCTGACGAAGGCGACCGGCTCGAGGTTCCGCTCGACGAGCTGATCAAGGCGATCGAGCAGACCCAGATGGCCGCGTCGACGGACGAGGCACGGCCCGTGCTGACAGGGGTCCTGGTGCAGATCCAGGCCGGCAACCTGACCCTGGCCGCGACCGACGGTCACCGCCTGGCGGTGCGCAAGCTGCCCGCCCAGGGCGCAGGTGACCTCGAGGCAAGCCTCATCGTTCCCGCCCGCGCGCTCGCCGAGCTGGCCCGCGTGCTCAAGGGCGAGCCGGGTCGGGTGGAGCTGATCATCTCCAAGGCTCGCAACCAGATCTTCTTCAAGGCCGGCAACTCGGAGCTGACCTCGAGATTGATCGATGGAAAGTATCCCAACTACGCACAAGTTATCCCCAGCAAGAGCTCGACCGCGGTCAGGGTCGCGACCGCCGAGCTCACGCAGACCGTACGGGCGGTGTCGCTTTTCGCCCGCGACAGCGCCAACGTGATCCGCGTCAAAGCTCAACAGGGCGCGGTCGTTTTGTCGGCGACGACCAACGAGGTCGGCGACAGCCGGGCCGAGATGCCCGCCGACGTGGAAGGTTCGGAGATCCAGATTGCTTTCAACGCCCGCTACGTCCTCGATGCCCTGGGCGTGATCGGCGAAGACGAGGTCGAGCTTCTCTTCGACGGTCCGCTGAGCCCGGGGCTGCTGCGCCCGCCGGGCAAGGAGCACTACCTGTACGTGATCATGCCTGTGCGGGTGGCGATGTCCTGAGGCTCGGCCGGAAGCCGTCGGCGAGATATCCGGTGATCCAGGTGGCTGAGATGCGGGCGATGCGCCGAGCAGCGCAGCGAGCGCATTGGAGAATCTGCGCGAGCGAGCAGCGCGGAAGCAGAGGCCGCAGACCTGCCGCGTGGGCGCCTGAGATCCTGCCACGGCCTTCCGGGCCGAGCCTCTAGTCCCGGCCGTCTGGGATGGAGCTCAGGCGACTCCGGCTGCGGAACCACCGCAACTACGCGCGCCTCGACCTGATGCCGGGTCCGGGTATCAACGTCTTCATCGGGCCGAACGGGCAGGGCAAGACCAACCTGCTCGAGGCCGTCGCGATGCTGGCGCTGTCGTCCTCGCCGCGGGCGCGGCGCGAGATCGAGCTCGTCGGGCCGCTCGGGCCGGGAGCGCGCATCGATGCCGAGGTGGAGGCCCACGGCCGCCGGCTCGAGGTGGCGATCGCGCTCGACGTCGAGGGCGACCGGGCCAAGAGGACGATCGAGGTGGACGGCGTCCGCCGCCGCGGCATCGACCTCCCAGGCCACTTCCGGGTCACCCTCTTCTGGCCCGACGACCTGGGCCTGGTCAAGGCCGGCCCGGAGCTGCGGCGCCGGTTCCTCAACCAGATGCTCGTCCAGGTCGAGCCCGGCTATGCCCGCGCCCTCGCCGGCCTCCGGCGCGTGCTCGAACAGCGCAACAGCCTCCTCAAGCGGATCGCCGCCGGGGAGGAGTCGGCCGGCGTGCTGGAGGCGTGGAACCAGGAGCTCGTGGAGTACGGCGGCGAGATCGCGCGGGCTCGCGCCACGGCGGTCGCCGAGCTGCGTCCCGAGGCCGCCCGCAGCCACGCCGAGATCGCCGGCGGGGAGCACCTGGAGATCGCGTATTCGGGGCCACCCGACGATTTCGCGGAAGCTGTGCAAAAGTCGCTTACCGACGACCTGCGCAGGGGTGTCACCACGGTCGGTCCCCATCACGACGACCTGGCCATCTCGCTGGCCGGCCGGGAGGCCCGCAGCTACGCCTCGCAGGGCCAGCAGCGCACCGCGGTGGTGAGCCTCAAGCTCGCCGAGGCAGACCTGGTGGCCGGCCGGACGGGTGAACGGCCCGTGCTCTTGCTCGACGACGTGCTTTCCGAGCTCGACGCCGAGCGGCGGACGGCCCTCCTGCGCCGGGTGGCGAACGGCGGCCAGGTGATCGTGACCTCGGCCGAAGCCGGTCCGTTTCCGCCCGAGCTGATGGCCGAAGCGCGGGTATGGAATGTGACCAACGGGGTGATCGAAGCCTGTGGATAAGCTGGGCAATATCATCCCGGCGGTCCTGCGCAAGCAGCCCGGCGGAGGGCGCATGCTCGGAACCCGGGTTGCGGCCGAGTTCAGGGCCATGCTCGGGCCCGAACCGGCACGGCTGTGCGAGACCGTCGAGCTCCGAAACGGCGTGCTGGTGGTGACCACCTCCAGCCCCGCCCTGGCGCATCAGCTGCGGCTCGACGCGGAGACGGTGATCAGCCGTCTCAACGGCCTGAACCTCGGCCGCAAGGTGCGGACCCTGCGCGTGCGGATCGGGCGGCCGACGCTGACATGACGCGTCTGGACAGAGCCCAGCGTGATGCCGCCGCCACACCGGGACCGGTGCGCGTGATCGCGGGCGCCGGGACGGGCAAGACGGCGGTGATCGCCGAGCGGTTCCGCCGGCTGGTGGCGGCCGGCGCAGAGCCCTCGTCGATCCTGGTCATGACCTTCACCGACCGCGCCGCGCGCGAGATGCGCGAGCGCATCGAGCTCGTCACGGGCGCCGACGCCCCGGCGGTCGGGACCGTGCATTCGATCGCCCTCGGCTGGCTGCGCGCCGACGGCTGGCGGGTCGGTGTGCCGGCGCGCTTTCGGATCGTGGCCGGCGCCGAGCGCTGGATCCTCGCTCGAGAGCTGATATGGAAGCTCGCCGACCCCGCCTTCACCGACGACGAGCGGCCGGACGACCTGGTGGGCCCCGCGCTCCAGATGCTCGAGCGCCTGAAGCAGGAGCTGGTGCCCCTGCGCCGCCTGGAGGAGTGGGCCGCGGCCACGGACGACCAGGAGAAGGGTGCGCTCATGCGCGCGTGCGTCCGCCTGTTCGCGGCTTACCGGCGCGAGTGCCGGCGGCTGGAGCTGCTGGACTTCGACGACCTGCTGGAGCGTTCGGTCGCACTACTGGCCGAGCATCGGAGCCTGGTCGCCGAATACCGGCGCCGGTACCCGCACGTGCTGGTCGACGAGTACCAGGACCTGAACCTCGCGCAGGAAAGGCTCGTCGAGCTGGTCGCGTCCGAGCCCTTCGTCGTCGGCGACGACGACCAGAGCATCTACCGCTTCCGCGGCGCGTCGCGGGCAAGCCTCGAGCGATTCGTCGCCCGATTTCCGGCCGCGCGCACGATCGCGCTGGGCCGCAACCACCGCAGCTCGGCCAGGATCGTCGCCGCCGCCGCGGCGCTCATCGGCAACAACACCGAGCGCCTCGACAAGGAGCTGGCCGCGAAGCGCGCCGGACCGCGAGTGGAGGCGTGGTCCTGTCCGGACGGCGCGGTCGAGGCGGACGCCATCGCCGCCGAGTCTGCGCGCCTGATCGGATCCGGAGTGGCGCCGCGCGCCATCGCGGTGCTGTGCCGGACCAACGCGATCGCGCGGCCGGTCGCCGATGCGCTGGCGGCGCGCGCGCTGCCGCACGTGGTCGTCGGCGGCCAGGGGCTGCTCGACCGGCCAGAGGTACGCGACGTCATCGCGATGCTGCGCGTCATCCGCGATCCCGGCGATCAGATAGCGGCTTTCCGCGTCATGCGTGTTCCCGGACCCGCCTCGGAGCTTCTCGCTGAGCTGCACGCGCTGGCGTCGACGGCCGACGTCCGCGACCTGTTCTTCGAGCTCATGAACCGCACCCGCTACCTCGAAGGCGCCGGCGCGCGAGCCGTCGCCAACGTGAGTCAGCTCGCCGAGCGAATCAACGAGTACTGCGAGCACAACTCGGACCACTCGCTCGACGCGTACATGCGCTATCTCGACCTGGTCCTGCTGTCGGGTGAGGACGAGGCGCCTGGCGCGCCCGAGGGCGAGACGGACGCGATCTCGGTGATGACCATCCACCAGGCCAAGGGCCTGGAGTTCGACGCCGTTTTCGTGCCCTCGCTGGTCGAGGGCAGGCTCCCGCAGTCGGGGCGGTCGCAGCGATTCGAGCTGCCCGCGGCGGTGCTGGAGCCGCTCGTGCGCGGGCGCGAGGACGTGATCGCGGAGGAGCGGCGGCTGCTGTACGTGGCGATGACGCGGGCGCGGCGCCGGCTGTACCTGAGTCACGCCCAGCGCTACGAGGGCGGGCGGCGGTGGAAGCCCTCCCGGTTCCTGGGGGAGCTGAGTGTTGACGCCACGCACGCGCGCAGTATTCATTCCTCCACGCCCCCCTCCCAGACCCTACGCGCAAGCGCGGTCAGGTTCGGACCTATTGATCGCCCCATGAATGGGAAGGGTTCCACTCCTTCTTCTCCTCTTACTTTGTCGTTTTCTTCGATACAGGCTTATCGGGACTGTCCGCGGCAGTACTGGTTTCGCCACGTGCGGAAGCTTCCTGCCGTCCAGAGCGCCGAGGCGGTGCAGGGGGTCATCCTCCACGAGGTCTTGCGCAGGGCCGGGGAGTCGCGGCGCGCCGGTGAGATCGTGAGCGCCGCGCAGCTCAGCGCGCTGCACGCGCAGGTGTGGAGCGAGACGCCCTTTCCCGACCCCCGCCGCGCGCCGACGTTCAGGCGCGCAGGCCTGGCGCAGCTCGAGGCCTTCCGCGCGGCGGGCGGCTTCGAACTCACGCCGGAGGCGGTGGAGCGCGAGTTCACAGCGAGCGTCGACGGTTTCACGCTGCACGGCGTCATCGACCGCGTCGACCGCACCGACGCGGGGTGGCGGATCATCGACTACAAGACCGGCCGCCCGCTCGGCCGCGCGCGCCGCGACCTGCAGGTCGCCCTGTACGGCCTGGGCGCCGAGGTCGCGCTCGGCATCGAGCACGCGGCGCTGGAGGTCGTCTATCTCGCCTCCGGCCAGCACGTCGAGCTGGAGAGCGTCGCCTCGCTGCAGGCCGAAGCCAGGCGCATCGGATCCGAGACGGCGACCGCGATCCGCGAAGGCCGCTTCCAGTCGCAGCCGGAACGGCGGAAGTGCCGGCTCTGCGCCTACCGGCTCGCCTGCACCGACGCCCTGTAGCGGTTCGCGAGCAGCAGGCACTCGCGCGCGATGTCCGATGACGCGTACGGGTGCGACATCTCGCGCGCCCGCTTCGACATCGACTGCCAGGTGGGACCGCCCTCGGCCAGCACGCGCACCTCGTCGAAGATGTCGTTGGCCCGCGGCGCGTAGAGACCGAAGCCCGATTCGACGACGAAATCCACGTTCGGCGACTCCTGCCCCGGCAGGTAGCTGGTGATGATCATCGGGATGCCGGTGGCGAGCGCCTCGGCGATGGCGCCCGGGCCGGCCTTCGTCACGACCACGTCGCAGGCGCGCATCAGCTCCGGCATGTTGTCGACGAAGCCGAGCACCAGCGTCGGCGTGGCGAAGCGCAGCTTGGCGAGCCGCTGGCGCAGCTTCTCGTTGCGGCCGCACACGGCGATCACCTGCCAGGCGTGCGGCTCCCAGCTCAGCACGCGCACCTGGTTGAGCAGGCCGCCGACTCCGGCCGCGCCGCCCATCACGAGCACGGTGAAGCGCGACTCGTCGAGGCCGAAGCGCCGTCGCAGCGCCTGCTTCTCGCCGGGCGCGGGCGGGCGGAAGCGCATGTCCACGGGCAGCCCGAGCAGCTTGACCCGATCCTGCGGCACGCGGCGCCGGACCGCGACCTTGCGCGCCACCTCCGTGGGCGCGATCACGAGGTCGGCCTGGCTGAAGGTCCAGCCGCGATGGAAGTCGACCAGGTCGGTGATGACGGTCATCAGGCCGCGCGGCCGGCCGGTGCGCTGGATCGCCTGGTGCGAGATCTGGTTCAGGAGCGGGTGGACGGAGAGGACGACGTCAGGGTCGTGGCGGCGGATCAGCTCGACGATCACGCGGCGCACGCCCGGACCGAACACGGCGCGGATGGCGGCGAACGTCGGCTTGGTGTTGCTCGAGTGGTAGACGGCGCCCCAGGCCGCGCGCGAGCGCTGGATGACGGGCGAGTAGAGGGACGCGAGCCGGCGCACGACCGTCGGCCCCTGGGAGATGAGCGGGTCGGCGACGGTCACGACGCACGAGGGATCGAGCAGCTTCAGGGCGTCGGTGAGAGCGCGCGCGGCCGCGCGGTGTCCGCCGCCGGTGTCGCTGAACAGGATTAAGACGCGGGGGCGTTCTACCGGCGTCGAGCTGCCGCCCGGCGAGCGATCCAGCGCATGTTGTACTGCGCGAGCAGGTAGGTCACGAAGACCATCGCGAGGATGCCGATGGTCACCCACAGGATCGTGCGCTTGGCGAGCTCACCCTCCGAGAGCGGGGCGTTGCCGGCGCCGAGCTGGTTCTGCTGAATGATGTAGGCCGCGACGTCTTTGATCTCCTGGTCGCTCAGCTTGCCCTGCCACGCCGGCATCGCGACCTGCTTGGGGTCACCGGGCTGCGGCTGGCGGCCATTGGTGATGACGTTGATCAGGAAGGTCGGGTCGAGCGAGCTCGGCACGCCCGGCAGCTTGTCGATCGGGTTGAGGGTGGCGCCGATGCCGCCCTCGAGGCTGCTGCCGTGGCAGGTGGCGCAGTTCTGCTGGTAGACCGTCGCGCCGTTGTTCGGGTCGCCCGGAAGGCTCGAGCTCGGCGAGCCCGACGGCGACGGCGAGGCGTCGGCCAGCGTCGACACGGCGGTGATGAGGAGCAGCGCGGGCACCCCGATCGCGACGACCGCATACCGCTGCAGCCCCCTGGGAAGGCGCATCTGGGCCAATTCTATAGATCCCCGGCGGGGTGAGCCGCGGCGGGAATACCGCCGAGCGGCGTAGGTTTTTAGGTCACATGGGTTCCTGTTCGCCGGTCTCACGATCGGGGTTCTGCTGCGTCTCGAGGCGCTGGCTCGATGCGAGATCGGCCTACCGTGGCTGAGGTCACAGAGCTGGTCCCCGACCGCGCCGCGCGAATGCGGGTCGCGGTCATATCGATGCACACCTCCCCGACGGCCCCGCTGGGCCAGAACGCCAACGGCGGGCTCAACGTCTACGTGCGCGAGCTCTGCTCCGCCTTCTCCGACCGTGGCATAGCCACCGACGTGTACACCCGCGTTCAGTCACCCGACGACCCCAAGACCGAGCAGCTCGCCCCGCTCTCCCAGGTGGTCTACCTGCCCGCCGGCCGCGACCTGGACAAGTACTCGCTGTTCCGCGAGGTTCCCAATTTCGCCGAGAGGGTGTACGACCACGCGCTGCGTGCAAACGTCGAGTACGACCTCCTCTTCTCGCACTACTGGCTGTCGGGCGAGGTCGCATGCCTGCTTCGCCCGCACCTCGCGCCGGCGTGGGCGCACATCGCCCACACGCTGGGCAAGGTGAAGAACCGCCGCCTCGCCGCGGGCGACAGCCCCGAGCCCGAGGTGCGAATCGCCGTCGAGGGCGAGATCGCCCGCCAGGCGGACCTGCTGATCACCTCGACCGAGGACGAGAGCCGCGAGCTCATCGACGGCTACGGAGCCGACCCCTCGCGAGTGTTCGTCGTCGCTCCGGGCGTCGACCTGGTGACGTTCCGGCCCATCGATCGCGACGTGGCGCGCAAGGAGATCGGCGCGGGAGCCGGTCCCCTGCTGCTCTTCGTCGGACGGCTGGAGCGGCTGAAGGGCGTCGACATCGCCATCCGCGCGCTGGCCGAGCTGCGCCGCCGCGGCCACGACGAGGTGCGGCTCCTGGTCGTGGGCGAGGATGCGCGCCGAGCCTCGAACGGGGACAGCGAGATGGCACGCCTCAAGCGGATCGCGGAGGAAGCGGGTGTTCGCGACCGCATCGAGTTCGTCGGCTCGGTGGCGCACCACGAGCTGCCTTTCTTCTACGCCGCGGCCGACGCGTGCTTGATGCCTTCGTACAACGAGTCGTTCGGCCTCGTCGGCCTCGAGGCGCAAGCGTGCGGCTGCCCCGTCATCGGCTCGGGCGTGTCGGGGATCCGCTCAGTCGTGCGCGACGAGGTGACGGGATTCCTCGTCGACGGCAACGACCCCGCGGCCTACGCCGACCGCGTCGAGCGGCTGCTCGACGACCCCGAGCTCGCGCGGCAGATGGGCCGCCGCGGTCAGCTTCTAGCCCAGCGCTTCTCGTGGAACCGCACCGCCGACCGGCTGCTGGACCTGTTCGCGCCCTTGAGCGCTCAGGACCGGGTCCACGTCGGCATGAGGCACGAGTAGGGGAACGAGTCGGGGTCGAACTGCGTGAGCGGTACCGGCCGCGTTCCGTCGGCGTTCATCAGCCACACCTCGTTGCCACTGAGGAAGGCGATCTGATGCCCGTCGGGTGACGGCACCGGATCGGTGACCTCGACGCTCGGGTCGGCGGGCAGGCCGATACCGATGGTCAGCGACTGCGGAGGCGCGACGACGTTGATGAGGAACGCCTTGCGGATCGGCCCGTTTGGTGAAGGCACGGTCGCGGAGATGACGAGGTGGGTCGAGTCGTGCAGCCACGCGGGCGCGCCGAGGAGCCCCTTGGCGATGGTCGACGTGCTCGCCGACCCGGTGAGGCTGCGCACGCGCAGCGCCGTCTGCGTGGCGTCGACGCGGATGTAAGCGAGCCGGTCGCCGTCCGGCGCCCAGCTCAGGTTCGTCACCTCCGCGGCCTCGCTGCCGAGGAGATATTGCGCGCGCAGGCCGACGTCGTAGCCCCAGATCCGCGTCGAGCCGTCGGCCTGGGTCTGCGCAAAGGCGACGCGCTCGCCCGAGGGATTCACGGTGGCGCTCGCGACCTGCGTCGCGATGACCAGGCTCGAGTGGTCGGGCAGCTCGCGGTGGAGCGCGCCGGTGGCGTCGAGATAGACGTAGCCGAGGTTGGCCGCGAGCGCGGCCGCCCACGGACCGCTGAAGTCGAGCGGCTGCAGACTCCGGCCGGGCGAGAACGAGGCCCACTCGCCACCGCTGCCCCGGAGCACGAGCCGGTCGCCCTCGGGCGAGAAGCTGAAGGCGCTCAGCGAGCCGGCGTCCAGCAGCTGGCGCGGGAACCCGGTCTCGTTCACGATCCACAGCCCGCCGGACGCGTCGTCCGGATTCTCGGCTGCGAACGCAATCCAGTTGTGGAGGGGGCGCAAGGCTCCGGTGGTGAAGCGCACCGACCGCACCAGGTCGAGCTGGTTGCCGTCGGCGTCCAGCGCGGTCGTGGTGATCAGCATCTGGTAGGCGGTGCTCGCCTGCAGCAGCGAGTCCGGCGCCACGATCGCGCGGCGGCTGTCGTTGGGGTCGAGCCTCAGGCTGAACTGCACCGAAGGGGTGAACGTGATCGCGCTGCGCAGCGAGTCCTGGTTCATCGCGCGCGAGAAGTCGACCGAAAGGTAGTCGGCGGGGTCGACGTCCGTCGCGCCGTCAGCCGGGCTCGAACCGGAAAAGCTGGGCGCGGGCTCCGTGGTGAACGACCAGTGATGGCGCAGCGCATAGCTGTTGCCCGCGGGATCGCGATATCCGGCGTCGAGGATCACCTCGTACGTCGTCGCGGGCTGAAGCGTGGCGTGCTCGTAGACGAGCTGCTCGGGGGAAGGCCACGTGACCCTGCCCGCGACCGCCGGCGAGAGATGGAGCCGGCTGGCGACCGAGCCCTCGTCGACCGCGTGGTCGAAGGTGATCTGAACCGGCTCGGCGGTGGACACGTCCTGCGCGCCGCGCAGCGGAGAGTAGTCGACGATCTGCGGCGGGCCCCCGCCGCACGCAGACAAGGTCCATCCGGCAAGCACCACGATCGCCGAGAAGACTCCCAATGGGGGGCGGAAGCGCGGATTCATTCCGCGCGTCCCCGACCGGTCAACATCGCCACCAGCCTACTTACCACCAGGCCGAGGGGGGCTCCACGGGGGGAGCCTGCTCCCCCCGTGCACTTTAGTAGTGCGACTTGAGGCGAGCCCTCATTTCCTGCGCGAGCTGCTCGAGCCGGGACGAGTCGACGAACAGCAAAGAGATGCCGGGCACCTGGTCGATGGCCGCCTCGATGCCGGGGATGGATGGGTCGGCCGCACCCAGGATGTCCTTCACCTTGCGGGCGCGGTTGCCGAGCGAGTCCTCCGCCATCGCCTGCAGCTCCGCCACGATTGCCGCCCAGTCGAGCTGCGGGCCGGCCGCAGCGGGAGGAGCGGTGGGCGCCACG
>DATGEO010000127.1:0-17914 GCA_035310015.1 Candidatus Dormiibacterota bacterium
AACGCCGCTTGCCGCGGCCAGGCGTGAGAGCCCTGACCTCAGCGCGGGAATTCGGTCCGGCTAAGGCGGATTGCCGGTGCAGGGTACCGCCAGCACCCCACTTAGCGCGACCACGAGGAAGTTTACGCGCGGCCGGGTTCCGCGACCGGCCGCCGCGCGGACAGCCCGAGGTGCACGAAGGTGGCCGCGGTGGCCACGGGAAGGACGACCTCCGCGCCGCTGACGAGGTTGCCCGGGTCCTGGTTGAGGCCCCGGAGCAGCGCGACGCCGCCGAGCAGCACCAGGTTGAGCGTCGTCGATATCTGTCCCGTCAGCGTGTGGCGGAGCTGCGGGCGCCGGCCCATCGCCAGCAGCAGCCCTCCCGCCAGCGCCGGCAGCAGGTAGCGCGCCAGCACCACGGCCGCCAGCCAGACCGGGAACGCCCCGCCCAGCGCCAGGCCGAAACCGAGCGCGCCCATGAAGACGCCATCCACCACGGGGTCGAGGCCGCCGCCGAAGTTCGTCGGCGACCCGAAACGCCTGGCGAGCGTGCCGTCCACGAGATCGGTGAGGCTGCCCAGCGCGACCACGACCGCGAGCTGGCCGAACTCGCCGTGCCGCGAGTACTCCGCCAGCGGCGCGGCGAGGTACGCGCGCGCCAGCGACACCTGGTTCGCCGCACCGGGCACGAACGCGCCGATCACCGCGACCGCGACGAACCAGGCCGCGAGCGGCCACGGCGCGCCGCTGAGCCAGGTCCAGATGAGGCCGAACGCGACGTAGATCAGGCCGGCGACAACCCCCGTCCGGTTGAGCCGCATGCCGATCAGTGTGGCGAAGGCGTCGGGTGCGGCGGGGTCGAGGGTGAGGGCGAGGGCGACGGGGAGGGCGACGGCGGCACGTACGGCGCCTCGCCCGGATACGGCTTCGAGCCGCACGCATAAGCCGGCTCCCCCACCCCCTTCAGGAAGATCTCGTTGAAAGTGTCCGCGACGCCGCTGCCCGTGACGTAGCCCCCGTCGTACGTGCACACCTGGTGGCTGACGATGCCCGCGGGCACCGCCCACGGCTTCGGCCAGGGGTGACTCGCGTAGTAGGCGTCGAGGAACGGCTTCCACACGCCGATGCCGACGTCCTCGCCGAACAGCACCGCGGTCGGGCACTGCCAGCCCGACGGCGGAAAGTTCGTCGCGAGATACGCATAGCCCGACCTGCACTGGGGCCCCTCGTCGATGTGCATGAGCGACGCCGCGACCGCGAGGTTCGGCGTGTAGCCGATGAAGATCGACCCGGTGTAGGCCTCGGTCGTGCCCGACTTCCCGGCCACCGGCTTGCCGCCGAGGGCGCCGAGATACAGCTTCACGGGCCCGCGCAGCAGGTCGGTCATCAGGTAGGCGAGCTGCGGGGAGATGACCTGCACACGGCCGGCGTTCGGGTCGAACGATTCGAGAACCTTGCCGTCCGGCGTCGTGACCTTCAGGACGGCGTGTGCGCTGACGCGGTAGCCGCCGTTGTCGAACGCGCTGTACGCGGCGAGGTGCTCGGCCATCGAGATCGGGTCGTGTCCGAGCGTGGTCGCCACGCCGTCCGGGTTCTCGATCTTCGCGGTCACACCAAGGCGGTGCATGAAGTCGACGACCTGCGAACCGCCCTCCTGCGCGTACGTCCACAACGCCGGCAGGTTGCGCGACTGCGCGAGCGCCGTGCGCAGCGGGATCCAGCCCTCGTGCTTGCCGTCCCAGTCGCTGAAGCTGTGTCCGCCGATGACGCTGTCCTGGTCGTCGAGCAGCGTCGCCGGTGTGATGAGACCTGCCTCCAGCGCCGCCCCGTAGGTGTAGACCTTGAAAGAGGAACCGACGCCGCGCCACCCGAGTGGATCCATTCCGGTGAGGTTCACCTGCCCGCGGATGGCGGCGTTGTCGTAGTCGGCGCTGCCGACCATCGCGAGGATCTCGCCGTCGTCCGGATTCATCACCAGCATCGCGCCCGTGTTCACGCCGCGCCGCGCATAGCGCTGCACGCCCGCCTTCACGTAATGGTCGGCGGCCGTCTGGGTCGACAAGTCGAGTGTGGTCTGAATCGTAAGCCCGCCCTCGTACAGAGCCATCGCGCCGTAACGCTGCAGGACGTAGTTCTCGACGTAGTCGGTGAAGTGCGCCGTCAGCGGGTCCGGCCGCGGGCCGAGCGCCTTGTGCGCGGCGAGCATCTTCGCGATGAGGTCGCTACTGTACAGCGCGTCCGCCTGGGCGCCGCGCAGGTCGCCGACGGCGACGACGCCGTCGAGCACCTCGCGCCATCTCTGGGTCGCCGCCCGCAGCTGGTCGGCGGTGCCGAACGGGTCGTAATCAGCCGGCGCCTGCGGCAGCCCGGCGAGGAAAGTCGCCTGGCCCCACGTCAGCGCGGACGCGTGCGCGCCGAAGTACGTTTCGGCCGCCGCCTCGGCGCCGTATGCGCCGTTGCCGTAGTTGATGGTGTTGAGGTAGAGCTCGAGAATCTGCTGCTTCGTGTAGCGACGCTCCATCTCCTCCGCCAGCAGCAGCTCGCGGAACTTGCGGCTGATGGTCCGGCTCTGCGCCTCCTCCGTGTCGAGCACGTCGTTCTTGACGACCTGCTCCGTGATGGTCGACCCGCCGAGTGTCGACGAATGGTGCGTGAGGTCGTACGCGATGGCGATCGCGAGCCGGCGGTAGTCGACGCCGGAGTTGGAGTAGAAGGTCCGGTCTTCGGTGTCGATCGTCGCCTTCTGCAGCGTCGTCGCCACCTTGCTCAGCGGCACCACGGTGCGGTTCTCGTGGTAGACCGCCGCGAGCAGCTTGCCGCTGCGGTCGACGATGCGCGACGTCTGCGGAAGGTTCGAGGACTGCAGCTGGTCGATCGACGGCAGGTCGCCGGCGAAGTAGTCGACCACGCCCAGAACGCCGGCCGTGCCGAGCAGGCCCGCGATCGACAGCGTGATGACCGCGATCAGCGCGCCCTGGACGAGCCAGACGCGCGATCGCCGCTGGGAGCGGCCAGCGCGACGGCGCCTGTGGGCCTTGGGCTTGGCGGTGGCGGCTCGACGGGCGGCGCGCCGGCTGCGTACGAGGCGGGCATGGCGGGCAACCGGCCGGCTCTTCAAAGGCGACCTCCAGGACGTGTGGTGCGACGAGTGCTGCGTTCGATCCCGGGACGAGGGCGCTCAGTCTACCAAGCGGCGCCCGAACCTACTTCAGGCCCAGGCCCTCCGCGCCCTGGTCGGCCAGCGTGAGGATCGGGTTGGCCCACAGGATGTAGGCGCCGAAAACGGCGCACATGACCAGGGCCGCGCCGGCCGAGAACCGGGTGAAGGCCGGCAGCGCGGCAATTCCGCGGCGGGCCTCCTCGATCGGGTTGAGGAGGTACAGGGCGCGGATGGTGCCGAGGGCGGCGATCGTGCTCATCACGGACCCGAGCATTCCGATCGCCAGCAGCTCGAAGTGCCCGCTCTGCGCGATCGCCGCCGCCACCGTGAACTCTCCGAAGAAGCCCGCGAGCGGCGGCGTCCCGGCCAGCGAAAGCAGCGCCAGCGTGAGCGCGGCGGCGCGATGCGGGCGCAGGGTCCCCAGGCCGGCCAGCGACGCCTCGGCGAAGCCGGATGCACCCATCGCGGCCGGCCCCGCGGTCGCCGCGAACACGAAGGCCCCGAGAAGGAAGACCGCCGATCCGAGGCCGCCGCGGAAGTGGGTCGACACGCCGGCGAGAATCCATCCGGCCTGCCCCGCCGCCAGGAAGGCGACGCGCGCCCGGGGAGTGCGCACGGCGAGGGCGGCGGCGCCGGCGCCGAGCATCACGATGGCCGCGACGACCTCCATGTACGGGCCGTAGACCGGCGACACGGGGCTGAGGGCGGCCGCGATCTTGATGGCCGCGATCAGCGCCGTCGATGCGCCCACTCCCGCGAGCAGCCCGACGCCCAGCGGCGAGGGCGGCGGCAGCGTCGGGCCCGACGCGATCTGCGCGGGCGACAGCGTTGCGCGGAACGCCAGGGCGCCGACGATCAGGAGCACCGGCAGCGCGAGCGGCAGCGTCGGTGCCGCACCGACGAGCACCTGGCGGATGCCGAGCAGATCGGCCGTCCCGGCCGTGGCGTAGACGTAGGCGAAGCCGAAGAGCGTCATCGCGCTCGCGGCCGCGCCGAGCAGCAGCAGCCGCAGTCCCAGGTCCGGCCGGCGGACGGCCAGCAGGCCGGCTCCCGCCGCGGCGGCGAGCTCGAGCCCGGCCCACACGCCGACGACGTCGCCGGCGGAGGCGGTCACCATCAATCCGAAGAGCGCGAAGAGCGGCATGGCCAGCGAGAGCGATGAGGAATCCTCGGCCGGCCAGTCGGCGACGGCGATCGCAACCGCGGTCGCGAGCAGGGCGGCCGCCTTCGCGAACAGCGCGAGGCGGTCCTGCGCGAAGCCGCCGTCGAAGTACGAGCCGACCGTCGCGCCGGCCCACAGCTCGAGGCCCAGCGCGACCAGCAGCACGGCCGCGGCCGCCGCCGGGAGCCGGGGCCGGAAGCGGCGCAGAGCCGCGGGCCGGAACCGCCCGTTGAGCAGGAGCAGCAAGGCCAGCGCCACGACCAGCGCCTCAGGTGCGAGCGCCCAGTACTTCAGGTTCACGGTCCCGCCCCCGTGTACGGCGCCGTGATCTCGGGCACGTCGGCGACCATCACGTTCAGCAGTCCCGGGTCGAACAGCGGCGAGTCGGTGCCCGGGAGCTTCGGGCCGCCGGGCACGAGTCCGACCCACAGCAGCGCGCCCGCGAGCAGCGCCAGGTACCACGTCTCGCCGAGCGATGCGTCCGACACCGCCGGCGCGTCGGGGTTCGGCGCACCGAACAGCACCCTCTGCAGGACCACCCCGAGCGCGAGCGCCGTGAGCCCGAGACCGGCGGCGACCGCGAACGCCGCGACCGGTTGGGTTTTGAACGCGCCGAAGAACATCATCACGTCCGACGTGTAGGTCGCCATCATCGGCACCCCGAGCAGGCCAAGCGCGGCGAGGACCATCAGCCACGCGAGCTTGGGCATGCGCGGAGCAAGCCCGCTGAGCTGGGCGATGCTGCGCGTCTGCGCGCGGTCGGAGACGGTGTTGCAGATGCCCACGATCAGCGCCGACGCCATGCCGCCGGTGAACAGAGCCAGCACGCTGCCGGTGATCGAAAGCGGCGTGAGCGCCGCGAGCCCGAGCGCGGTGACGCCACCGGGGATCAGCGCGAGATACGCGCCGGCGTGTCGAAGGTCCGTCGCGCGCATCGCCGCGATCGCGCCGTACGCGACCGTGATCGCGGCGAGCCCGCCGATGAGCGGCGACAGCAGGCGGGCGCCGTCAGGCTCGGCGGCGACGAGGACCCTGAGCACCAGGTAGGCGCCCAGCCTCGTCGCGCTTCCCGCCACGATCACGATCACCCCCAACGGAGCCTCCGAATAGAGGTCGCGCGCCCAGCCGTGCAGCGGGAAGAGCGGCAGCCGGGTCGCCGCGGCCACGATGATCGCGAGGCCCACGATGACCTGCGCCCGCGGGCCCATCGCCGACTTGAGCACGACGTCCATGTCGAAGCTCGACGCGCCGGTGGCGACGAAGATGCCGAGCACGGCGAGGATGAGCACGATGCTGCCCGCGCCCCAGTAGCCGGCGAATCTCCAGGCTGCCGCTTCGCGCCGCGGGCCGCCCCACCCCAGGACCAGCAGCGTCAGCGGCACGGCCGCCGCCGACCAGAAAAGAGCCAGGACGAAAAGGTCGTGAGCCGCGATCGCGCCGGTGACGAACGACTGCGCGACGAGCAGCAGGGCGAAGTACGACCGCACGCGCTCGCGCACCCCCAGCGATGCCAGCACGGCGATGATGCCGACCAGGCCCGACAGCACCAGGAGCACGATTCCCGGGCCGTCCACGCCGAGGTGGTACACCGCGCCGATCGACGGCAGCCACGCGATCTTCTCTTCGTACTGGACGTTCGGGAGGAACGCCTGGAACTGGTTGTAGGCGATGAAGACCAGGAACATCACGCCGAGGTTGGTGAAGAAGGCGATCTGCTTGATGACGGTGTCGTAGCGGCCCCGCGAGTTGGGCATGATCGCGATCACGATGGCCACCGCGATGGGCACCCAGATCGAGATGCTCAACAGGTAGGACGCGGTGAACAGCCCGGCTCCGGGGATCGCCTGCGGCGTCGGCGAGGCGGCCGCCGGGAAGGACACGAGGCCGAAGGCCGTCATCGCAGGACTCCTGGCGACAGCAGCGCCACGAGGACCGCAAGCAGCACGGCAATCACGACCAGCACCGGCGCCGCGGATGCGCGCATCGAGGACGCGGCGAGGCGTCCGGTCGCGACCGAGAGCCGTCCGAGCGACCCGTCCGCGGCCGGCAGCCAGCTCTCGACGCGCATGACGATCGCCAGCGAGGGCTCGTAGATGAAGCGGTCGAGCGCGTACCACCCGCGAGTCGAGGTTGCTCCGACCCAGGCCGCAAACCATCCCGACGCCGTCAGCGACCCGTCCCTGCTGCGGGCGTGGGCCAGCGCGCCCACGAGAAAGCCGAGCAGCACGACTCCGATCCAGACGGCGTAGGCGGCCGGCTTCGCGGCGGCGTGCGTCTTGCCGTCGAGGAATCCGAGCCAGCCCGTGACGAAGGTCGAGGCCACGAGCACCAGGCCCACGAGCACGAGCCAGTAGGGCCAGCCCAGCGACGCGGCCGCCGCGTCGCGGACGCGGTCGGGGTCGAAGGCGCGGCGTCGCCGCAGCTCGCCGGTGCCGGCGGCCATGAACACGCGCAGCGATCCCAGCGCCACCAGGAACAAGGCTTCGCCGAGCGCCACTCCAAAGCGGGATCGCGAGTCGACCGCCAGCGCCAGCGCGCCGGCGGTGCTGAGGCTGAGCACGATCGCGGAGCCGAGAAGCACCGCCGCGCTGGCGCGCATCCGGCGCCAGGCGTCGCCCATCTCGCGCATGTCGTCGGTGCGCGTCGCGTTCGCGATCGCCGACGCGGACAGCATGCCCGCAGCGCGCGCCGGTGCGGCCGCGAGGACGCAAGCCACGCCCGCGACCGCGAACGGGAACGCAGGGAACTGGAACCCGTGGATGGTGATCGCCGCCCCGATCGCGGCCACGGCCGATCCCGCGAGCGCGAGCGCCCGCCGGGGATCCATGGCGAAGATCGAGCCGAGGCCGGCGATCACGGCCGCGACGCCGCACGCGATCACGATGTCCTTCATCGCCTGCTGGCTCGAGGCGACGAAGATCGGCAGCAGCCGGTAGAGCACGGCGATCGCGAGCACGGGCCACACCGACTGCGCGATCGCCGAGGCCGCGGGCGCCGCCGTACTCGTCGTGCCGGTGATCCAGAGCTGCAGCGGCCACAAAGCAAGCCGGCCCGCGACGCCGATGAACAGGAGCACCGACGCCACGACCAGCTGGCGCACGGTCCACAGCGCCGTCGTGTGCAGGATCGGGATCAGCAGCGGCAGATTCTGCACGCCGTAGCGCGAATAGAGCACGGCGATGCCGCAGAGAAGAAACAGGTCGGTCAGGAACGGCAGCGCCAGGGCGACCCGGCCGGCGCGCGCCGTCGCGTCAACGCCCCAACGGTGGGTGAGCATCAGGTACGTCGCACCGCCGGCGATCGACCAGAAAGTGAACAACTCGGCGAGATCCGTGCTGATGAGCGCGCCGATGACGCCGAACAGGAACAGGCTCACCAGCGCCTGGAAGCGCGCCGGCCCGGGCTCGTTGCGCCCCATCACCCGGTGCCACATGAGCACGAAGAGCACGCACACCTCGACGACCGCGAGCGCGAGCACGGTGAGGTGGTCGACGTGGAGCACGATGTCGATCTCGAAGTTCTGGAAGTTCGTCGGGCCGCTGAACGCGACGTTCGACGTGAAGTACGCATAGCTCGCGTTGAAGGGCGCGGTGCGCCGGGCGAGGCCCCAGCCCACGAGCAGCGTGGAGGCCAGCGACACGACCGTGCCGAGCATCGCGGTGTTGGCGGAGGCGCGGCGCGTGCGCACGCTCGACACCGCGACGACGAACGCAGCCATCGGCGCCAGCAGGATGAGCGGGACCGCCCAGCCCAGCGTCGTCGCCGGGTCGAAGTGAAACCCGGCCGACGGACGCGGTCCGGACGCCGCCCCTGACGCCGCCGCGAGGATGTGGCCCGCGCCCAGCAGCAGGGCGCTCAGCGAGAAGCCTCCTGGCGGGCGGCCGGCACCCGAGCAGCGCGCCCCGCCAGCCCCACGCCCATGGCGACGAGAGCCAGCGCGGCGATGGCGATGAGCACCGCCGCCGCCTGCCCGAGCGGAGGGCCGGACACGGAGACCACGACCTGCGTCGTCGGCGACGGTGTCGCCGCCGTGGCTCGCGCCGCGAACCTGGCCACGCCGGCAAAGGCGATGGCCGCGCCACCGAACATCAGCGGGATGCCGGCCAGCGCCGCGGTCGCATCGCGCCGCCAGACGACGGCGAACGCGCCGGCCGCGATCATGCCGGCGGCCACGAAGAGGACGGACACCAGGCTGACGCTCATCTCATCGCTCCCGCTCGCGGGTGCGCCACAGCAGGGTCACGACCACGAGGCCGATGACGGTGATGCCGACGACGGCCTCGGTCGCGAGCGCCTCGCGCGCGAACAGCAGGCGGCCGACGGCTGCGGTGCCCAGGTCCCCGCCATTGAACCTCACGTGGGCGAAGGCGCCGCGGTAGGCGGCGTAGCCGAGAAGCGCCAGCATCAAGGCGGCTCCGACCGCGCCGAGCTGGCGCCAGAGGCCGTCCACCGGCCACTCGTACGCCCGGTGGTCGGGGCGCGCCAGGAGCAGCGCGCTGCCGGCGAAGCTGACCAGGGTCACGAGGGCGGCAAACCCCGCGGAAAGGGACGCCTCGACGCCCGCCACGCCCACTCCCGCGACGAGAAGGGCGAGCGAGCGCAGGCCGCGGCGGCCGAGCAGGGCCACCAGCACTGCACCCGCGAGGGCCACGGCGGAGGACGCAAAGAAACCTATCGCGTGGGGAGAATCCATCCGGACTCCGTCGTTCAGAGGCCTTGCCGGCTAGTCGCCAAGACCGCCGGTTCCAGGGCGCCAAGCATACAGGAGCCCTGATCCGGCGATCGCGAGCGCAGCCAGGGCCGCGGCCAGCGCCCCTGGCGTTGGATTCGTGTAGTAGGCGGAGAAGGCGTACGCGCCCAGGGCGAGCACGATGCAGGCCGTGAGCAGGGAGGCGGCCGAGCGCACCGCGTCCAGGCGCGCGACGCGGCGCGAGAATGAGCTCATGGCCGCATTCTCGCAGCTTGTGGAATTCGGGAAGAACCACCGGCAGCCGCCCGGGCCTGGCCTGGAGGTCATCGAAACCCCGCGCTACCGCATCCAGCTCATGCCCGACTTCCCCCTTCCAGGGCCCAACAACGTATCCCGCATCCGCTGCACCGCGGCCGAGGTCGACGATCTCATCGAAGAAGTTCGCGCGCTGACCGCAGCGCGGGGCCTGCCGGTCAACTGGATACTCGACCCCGAGACCGAGCCCGACGATTGTCCGGACCACCTGAAGGCGCACGGCATCCTGCCCGACCCGCACGACGAGGTGTCGTCGGTGATGGTGCTGCCCGCCACGGCGGACGTGAGCGCGCCGGTCATACCTGGTCTCGAGATCCACGACGCGCTGGAGAGCCTCGAGTCGTTCACGTCCGCCGAGCAGGTCAGAGGGGAAGCCTTCAGCGGCATCCCCTATGGCGACCCCATGCCGATCGACGCCCAGCGTGAGCGGCGTTACGCCAACGACAAGGCGGCCGGCAACCGCCGGATCGTGATGGCCACGGTCGACGGCGAGCCGGCCGGAGCCGGCTCGCTCACCCTCTTCCCGCCCGACGGCGCGACCATGAACGGCGGCGCCGTCAGGCCCCGGTTTCGCGGACTCGGCGTCTACCGCGCGCTGGTCGCGGCGCGTCTGCAGCTGGCGCGCGACGCGGGCGCGGCCGGGCTCGTGGTCTGGGGCGGGAGCATGTCCCGGCCGATCCTGGAACGCCTCGGCTTCCAGACCGTGAGCTGGCGGAAGTTCTACGTCTAAGCCAGCGACTCCTCCCATGCGCGGTGGAGAGAGCCGTAGCGCCCGCTCAGCGCGCGGAGGGCGGAAGGCGCGCCATCCTCCACGATGCGGCCGGAGTCGATGACCAGCACGCGGTCCGCGATCTCGACCGTCGACAGGCGGTGGGCGATGATCAGCGCCGTGCGGCCGCGCAGCAGCGTCCGCAGCGCGCGCTGGACCAACCGCTCCGACGGCAGGTCGAGCGACGACGTGGCCTCGTCGAGGATGAGGACGCGAGGGTCGGCGAGGAACGCGCGCGCGAAGGCGACGAGCTGGCGCTGTCCCGAGGAAAGGCGGACGCCCCGACGCCGCACGTCCGTTTCGTAGCCGTCGGGCAGCGCGTCGATATACGCATCGAGCCCCACGGCGTGCGACGCCGCGATCATCTCCGCCCGCGTCGCGTCTGGCCTCCCGAACATGATGTTGTCGCCGACGGTCCCCGAGAACAGGAAGCTCTCCTGCGTGACCATGACGATGGAGCGGCGCAGCTCGGCCACCGCGATCGTGCGCAGGTCGACGCCGTCGAGCGTCACGCGACCGGCCGTCGGGTCGTAGAAGCGCGAGACGAGCCGCGCGATGGTCGTCTTCCCCGCACCGGTCTCGCCGACGAGGGCGACGATCTGCCCAGCGGGAATCTCGACGCTGACGTCGTGCAGCACCGCTCGCTCGCGGTAGGCGAAGGTGACGTCTTCGACCGCGATCGCGCCCTTCGCGGCGCCCAGCTTCACCGGCACCTCGGGCTCCGGCACCGTCGGCACCTCTTCGATCACGCCCGAGATCTTCTCGAGCGCGGCGCCGGCGGCCTGAAACACGTTGTAGAACTGCGACAGATCCTGCATCGGCTCGAAGAACTGGCGCAGATACAGGACGAACGCAGTCAGCACACCCAGGGTGAGCTGACCCTCGATGACGAGGTAGCCGCCGAACAGGAGCACCGCGGCGGTGGTCAGCCGGCCGAGCACGTTTATGCCCGGCCCAAAGGTCGAGGCCAGGCGGTTGGACCAGATGTTGGCGTCGCGGTAGCGGCCGTTGACGTCCTCGAAGATCTCCTGGTTGCGAGGCTCGCGTCGAAACGCGTGCACGGCACGTATGCCTCCCAGCGACTCGACGTACTGGACGATCACGAGCACGATCGCGCGCCGCACCGCGCGGTAGGACCGCGCGGAGTTGTGCCGGAACCACCAAGCGAGCGCGATGACGAGCGGCATGGCGACGAGCGCAATCGCGCCAAGCCGCGGGTTGAGGCGGATCAGGATCACCGTGATCGCGCCCACCGAGACCAGAGACGTCACCACTGACGTCAGCCCGGTCGCGAGCAGCTCGTTGAGCGCGTCGATGTCCGAGGTCAGCCGGCTGATGATGCGGCCGGAGCTGTACCGCTCGAAGAAAGACAGGGACAGCTCCTGGATGTGAGCGAACAGCAGCACGCGCAGGTCGCGCAGCGCGTTCTGGCCGACCTCACCCGAGACACGGAGGAACGCGTACTGGGCGGCGGCGTTGACCACGAGCACCCCGACGAGGGCCGCGCCGATCTCGAACAGCGCCGTCAGGTCGCCGTTCGTCCCGTGGCGCACGCCCTGATCGATGCCGACGCCGACGATGTACGGGATCGAGAGATACGCGACCGAGCGGACGAGGATCAGCACGCCCGCGAGCAGCAGCTGGCGCCGGTAGGGCCGCAGCAGCCGGCCGAGCAGCCGGCGGCTGCGGCGCCGCAGGAGCCCGGCGACGCTGGCCGAGAACTCGTCGACCTCCTCGGCCGCGACGCCGCGCCAGCGGTCGGCGGTGGCGATGACGCTCAAGCGGAAACCATCCCTTCCCGACCGCGCGCCGTCTCCTCGTACTCCTGCGACAGCAGCGCGCGGTAGAGGTCGTTCGACCGCATCAGCGCGGTGTGGGTGCCGACGGCGGCGATCGTCCCGCTGTCGACGAGCGCCACCCGGTCCGCGAGCGCGAGCGTGGACGGGCGGTGGACGACGAGCAGTCCCGAGACCCCTTCCAGGACGCGCGCCAGCGCCTCTTCGATCACCGCCTCGGTGTGGACGTCGACCGACGACAGCGGGTCGTCGAGGACGAGCACCTGGGGCCGGCCCAGCACGGCACGCGCCAGCGCGAGCCGCTGCCGCTGGCCGCCGGACAGCGTGTAGCCCTGCTCGCCGACTCGCGTCTCGAGTCCCCAGGGCAGCTCCCAGACGAAGTTCGCCTGCGCCACGTCGAGCGCGCGCTTGATCTCTTCTTCGGGCACCATCGAGCGGCCCATGACCAGGTTCTCGTGCACCGACGCCGAGAACAGGATCGGGTCCTCGAACGCCATCCCGATGTGGGAGCGGAGCGAGCGCAGGTGCAGGTCGCGCACGTCGATCCCGTCGAGCAGCACCTGGCCTTCGGTGACGTCATAGAGCCGCGGCACGAGGTAGGCGAGCGTGGTCTTGCCCGAGCCCGTCCGGCCGACCAGGCCCACGGTCTCGCCGGGTTCGATGGTCAGGTCGAGGCCGCGCAGGATCCACTCGTCCGACTTCGGGTACTTGAAGCCGACCCCGCGCAGCTCGATGCGGCCACGCGCCTTGTCGACCGAACGCGCTCCGGGCCGGTCGGCGATGTCCGGCCGTGAGTCGAGCACCTCGTTGAGCCGCTCGGACGCGGTCTGGCACTCCTCGCTCATGGACAGCACCCAGCCGATGGCGTCCATCGGCCACGTGAGCATGAAGACGTAGCTCATGAAGGCGACAAGGCCGCCGATGGTCAGCGTCCCGTGGATGACGTTGTAGCCGCCGAGCAGCAGGACGATCGCGAGCGAGATGTTCGGCAGCAGCGTCAGCTGCGTCCACAGCTTCGCCCGCTCGGTGATGGCCTCGAGGTTGGTCGCGCGCAGCAGGCGCGCCTGGTCGTCGAAGCGCTGCTGCATCAGGGGCATGCGGCCGAACGCCTTGATGATGCGCACGCCGGTCGCCATCTCTTCGATGATCGTGGTCAGGTCGCCCTGCTGGTCCTGCACGCGGCGCGCGAGGACTCTGTACTTGTCCTGGAACTTGTTGCTGAGATAGGCGATGGGCAGCATGCAGATCACGACCGCGATCGCGAGCAGCCAGTCGAGCTGCAGCATGAGGATGAAGACCACGAGGAAGGTGACGATCGTCTGCAGGAACCAGATGAGGCCGAAGCTCACGAACCGGCGCACGGTGCCGATGTCGGAGATCGCGCGCGACAGGAGCTGGCCCGACTGCCAGTTGTCGTGAAACGACACCTGCAGGCTCTGGAGGTGCGCGTAGAAGTCGTTGCGCAGATCGGTCTCCATGCGCAGCGAGGCGATGCCCGAAAAGTTGCGGCGAAGAAAGATGAGCAGGAACTCGACCACTCCAATCGCCACCAGGAGCCCCGCCATCGGCAGGAGGGCGCTCTGCTGGTGGTGAGTTACGGGGCCGTCGATGATGTACTGGATCACCTTCGGGATGGCCGCGGCGGTCACCAGGCTGCCCACCTGGGCCAGCCCGAACACGACCACAAGGCCCACGTACGGCCGCAGGTAAGGCAGATACCTGCGGAGAGCGATCAAGCCCAACGAGGTTTCCTCCGCGCCCTTTTTTGGGCGCACTGAACCACAAGGCGGCGGGAGCCGCTCAGTTTACTGCGGTCAGTTCAGGAAGTTGCGCCGCGTGCGGCGATCGCGCACGAAGAGCCGGGCGAGGCGAGCGCCGATCCTGCGGTCCTTCTCGTCGCCGAGGGTGAGCTCGAAGATGAGCTCGAGCAGGGCCTGGCCGTCGACCAGGATCAGGGAGTGGCCGGCCGCAAACTCATGGGCTTCCTGGGAGAAATCGCCGTCGGTGATGAGCAGCGCGCCGTCGGCGCCGTTGCGCTCGGCGACCTGCGCCATCTCCTCGAGCGGCGCCCTGCTGATCTGGCGCATCCCCCGCAGCTGGCAGTTGACGATCAGGCGGCCGCGGCCGTCTCGGGAAACTTCCATGTCGATCACGTCGCGATCGGGTCCCTCGCCGGCGAAGACCGCGTGCCCCCGCCGGCGAAAGATGTCGGCGACCAGCGCCGAGTACCCCTCCCAGGACAGCTCGCGCACCGACGCCAGGACCCGGTGGCCGTCGGGATGGCCCTGCCTGTGCGACTGCCCGTTCCACCCCCACCGGAACATCGGGTCGCATAACGGCGCGCCGGGGCGGAAATTGCCCCGGGCCGCGGCCTATTTCGCGAGGTCGCGGATGGACACGATGCCCACGACGTCGCCGTTCTCCATGACCGGGAGGTGGCGGAAGTTGTTGGCGAGCATCGTCTGGAGCGCTTCGTCGGTGGGCACGTCCGGGGTGACGGTCATGGGGTCGCGGGTCATCCACGACGACACCTCGTGGGACGGAGCGTCATACGTGGTCGAGAGGGCGCGGACGGTGTCCCGCTCGGTGAAGATGCCGACCAGCGTGGCGCCCTCCATCACCAGCGTCGACCCGATTCGATGCTGGGCCATGAGCGCCACCGCCTCGCCCACCGTCGTGGACGGGGTGACGTAATGCAGCCCGGTCGACATGACCTCCCGCACCGTGGTCACGCCCGCAGTTTATGCCGATGCGCCTAATCCGGCGATCGGGCAGGCGACCACTCGGGGTTGGTCGCTGCGGTCAGCACGTGCTCCTCCCACCGGCCGTTGATGCGAAGGTAAGCCGGCGCGTGGCCCTCGACCTTGAAGCCGCACCTTGCGAGCACGGCCGCGCTGCGCTCGTTCCGCGGCATGTACGCCGCGGCGACTCTGTGCAGGCCCCACCGGCGAAACGCGAAGTCGACCACCGCCCGGACCGTCTCGGTCATGTACCCGCGGCCCTGCGCCTCCTCGGCCAGGTTGTAGCCGAGCACGCAGGAGTCGAAAGCGCCCCGGACGACCTGCGTGAGGTTGACGTTGCCGACGATGCGGCGCGGCATCTCGCGGGCGAAGACGAAGGCCCGGAACGAGTCGCGACGGGAAAATTCCAGCTGGCGCTCGATGACCTGCTCGTGCCACGTGCTCTCGTCGAGCTGGTCCGGGCCGAAGGTCGGCGAGAAAGGCTGCAGGAAGGTCTGGTTGTCGGCGTAGTAGCGCACGATCTCCGGCACGTCCCCGGCGCCGGCCAGCCGGATGATCAGCCTGTCCGTCTCGATCAAATCGCTCCCTAGACTAGTGTCGACCGACGCAGTGCGCCGCGTCGAGGAAGCGCCGCTGAAGGACCTCGCGTCCGTGACGTTCGACCAGGTCGAGGCGCAGATGGACCGGCTCCTCGAGCCCGACACCGACTCGGCCTCCCTCCACCTCCGGTGGGAGAGGCAGCAGTGGGCGGTCTCAGACCTCGACCTCGAGCAACCAGGAAGGGCTTGGCCACAGCTCGATGAACTACGGGTCCTGATCGGGCCCGGGCGATTCTGCGAAAGTCACGGTCGGGGCGACGACCATGATCGCGCCCTCGTCCGTCCGGATCAGCTGCCATTGGCCCTCGTGAACCTTCCAGTGATGCCGGCCGCACAAGAGGATCTGGTTGTCGAGATCGCTGGCGCCGCCCTGCAGCCAGTGCACGATGTGGTGACCGTCGCACCACGAGGCGGGCCGGTCGCAACCCGGCCACTGGCAGTGCTGGTCGCGAGCGATTAGTGCCCGGCGCCTGGGTCCCCTGATCACCCGCTCCGACCGGCCGACGTCGATGACGACCGAGTCCTGCATCAGCACGCGGGTGAGGCTGCAGTCACACGCCCACCGCTCGACCGTCCGGCTGGAGACCGGGAGTGCGAAGTCCATCTCCGCGCCTGGAGCGCCGATCAGGCCGAGGAGCGTCTCGATCGAGGTCGTCACGTTCAGCTGGATGCTCTCGCTACCGCCCTTGGAGGCAATCTCGACCAGAGCATCGGCGAAGCGCCGCTCCACGCCGCGGTCGTCATGAGCGCCGGACGGCCGGGCAAGTCGCTCGAGCGCGGTTCTGACCAGCGCACCACCCACAGGGTCGAGGATGCCCGAGAGCAGCAGGCAGCCGTCGTCGGCGGAGCCGAGACGGAGGGCCCGCCTCCGGGCCTGCTCCGCCTGCTCGTCGGCGTAAGCCTTGGCGTTCACGGCGTGCCGGTAGTGCATGGACTGGTAGTGGAACTTGCCGGGCGAGCCCGCGCGCGCCAGGCTGAGCAGCTTGCCCTCGTCGAAAGCCTGGCCGACGGCTGCCGCCGTCCGGGCCATGACCGTCAGATGCGCAAAGCCGATCTCGCCGCCCTCCATCGACCTGGTGCTGGCGCCGAGATCAGCAAGGCGGTCGCCCACCGCGATGCGGTCCGCCGCCGCGTTCGAGGTCATGCGGCAGTTGAAGCGGATCCAGTCGAGGGCGCTGTAGGCGCCCTCGTCATCCCAGTGGTCGGTCTTGCGATATGCGGAGGCGAGCTGCGAGAACCGCAGCTCCAGCTGGTCGATCTGCCGGCGCAGGCCGACCATCTCCAGGGCGAGTCGAGCACCCTCGGGCTGCGCCGTCGTGACGTGGTCGAGCACGTCCCGAGACTACGAACACCCGTTCGAAAGTGCAACGCCTCCGGGGCAAATTAACAGGGCCGCAGGCCCTGGTCGGGACTACCGGTGATCGTCCCCCCGCCCAGGACGCGCGTGCCGTCGTACAGCACGGCGGCCTGGCCTGGGGCGGCGCCGTAGAAGGGCTCCTCCAGGGTGAGCACACCGCCCGCGTAGGTCGCGCGCATCGGCCCGGCGTGATAGCGCAGGCGCGCCTCGCACTCGACCGGCTCTCTGGTGTCGGGGTCGATGAACGACACGTCGCGCAGGCCCACTGCCGTCGTCGCCAGCTCCTCCCGCCGCCCCACGACCAGGCGATTGGCCGGCGCGTCGATGCGCAGCACGTACCACGGCCCCGCCTCCCGCAGCGAGCCGAAGCCCGCGCGCTGGCCGACCGTGTACGTCGCGGTCCCACGGTGCGAGCCGAGGTCTCGCCCGGCGGCGTCCACCACCGAACCCGCCTGCACCGGCAGGCGCTCGGCGAGATAGCGCGTCGTCTCGCCGCGCGGGATGAAGCAGATCTCCTGGCTCTCGGCCTTCTGCGCGACGGGAAGCCCGAACTCGCGCGCGTGCTCGCGCACCTCCGGCTTGGTCATCGCTCCGAGCGGGAACACGATGCGCGCAAGCCGGTCGCGGTCGAGGTGGTAGAGCATGTACGACTGGTCCTTCGCCGGGTCGACGCCCGCGTGCAGCTCCGGACCGTGAGGGCCCGCGATGACGCGTGCGTAGTGACCGGTCGCGAGCGCGTCGAAGCCCAGCTCGAGGACGCGCGCCAGCATCAGGTCGAACCGCACGAAGGCGTTGCATCGCACGCACGGGTTGGGCGTCCGCCCCTCGAGGTAATCGCGGTGGAACGGCTCGATCACGCGCTCGCCGAACTCGCGCTCGAGGTTCCAGCAGTAATAAGGAATGCCAAGGATCGACGCCACGCGGCGCGCGTCCTCCACCGCCGAGAGCGAGCAGCACCCGCCGTGCCGCGCGCTCTCCTCGAGGTCCTCGCGGGGCCACTGCTGGAGGGTGATGCCGACGACGTCGTGGCCCCGCGCCTGCAGCAGAGCGGCGGCGACCGAAGAGTCCACGCCCCCGGACATGGCGACGGCGATTCTCAACGGACGTCCTCGACGATGTGCTCGGTCACGATCTCCAGTCCTCTTTCACACCGTAGAGGATCGCCGGCTCGAGGACGCTCCGGTCACTCCACCAGGTCGCCTTCTGCCGGCTCCACTGTGACACCGCGGGATTCGAGGTACTCGACTCCCCGTTCGAGCTCCTCCGGCTCGCCCGTGATCTCGAGCATCACCCATCCGTGGTCGCCGGTCACGTCCGCGCGGCGGATGTTGGTGACGATCTCGAAC
>DATGEO010000128.1:0-10061 GCA_035310015.1 Candidatus Dormiibacterota bacterium
CGCGATGTTGCCGCCCACCGAGATCAACCGGCGTTTGTAAGCCTTCTCCTTGACGATCCGGCCGTAGTACTCGATGTTGGCCGCTGTCGGCACCGACCCCTGCATCGACGCCAGCTGGGCACGGCCGCCGATGCGCTCCAGAACCCCCATCGTCTGCAGCTGCGCGGCCAGCGTCACGTTGTCGATTGGCTCGCCCGCCGCAAACAGATCGAGCGCCGCGCGATAGACCTGCCCGTTGTTCTCGCGGTAGAAGTCCTCGGGGTGCAGGAACTGCAGGACCTTCGCGACCGAAAGCGGGTCGAGAAGGATCGATCCGAGCACCGACATCTCGGCGTCCAGGTCGTGAGGCGGCACCCTTCCGGGTGTCAGCGCGATCGTGGCCATGCGTCAGCGGCCGGAGCGGCCTAGCGGTCCTGCGTGACGATCAGGTTGACGTGAGCGGTCACGTCGCGGTGAAGCCTCAGCGGGACCTGGTGCTCGCCCAGCGTCTTGATCGGCTCCTTGACGTCGATCTTGTGCCGGTCGATGTCGACGCGGTGCTGCGCCTTGAGCGCCGCCGCGACGTCCTGGTTGGTGATCGACCCGAAGGCCTTGTCGTCGGCGCCCATCTTGAGACGCACGACCACCGTCTTGTTACCGATCTCGTCCGCGAGCGCCTGCGCCTCCACGCGCTCCTTCGCCTCCTTACGCGCGGTGGCCTCGCGCAGCCGCTTGCCCTCGGCCTCGGCGCCGCTGTTCGCGGGCACCGCGAGCTTGCGCGGCAGCAGGAAGTTGCGCCCGTAACCGTCGGCGACCTCTTTGATGTCGCCGGCCTTGCCGACCCGCTCGACATCCTTCGTCAACATGACCCGCAATTGGTTAGCCCTCCGCTACCGATGAATAGGAATCGTCGTCGCGCTCAAACCGCGACCGGATCCGCCGCGCCAATCGCCGCAAGCCCGATCGGGCCGCCGTCATCGTGTCGCGCAGGTCGCGGTCGAACACGCTCTGCTTCGCCTCGAGCGCCTTCTGATGCTCGCGCCGGATGTCTTCCGGGCATGCCTCGATGAAGGTCTCGACGGCCAGGATGGCGAGGGCGAGCATGTCGAGCTCGCCGAACAGCGGCACCCATGCGGGCAGGTCGATCGGGCTCACGATCAGGCCCAGGGCGGCGAGCAGCACCGCCTTCGGCGCTCGCGGCACCCGTTCGTCACGCAGCAGGCAGTAGGCGAGCTTGCCGTGCTTCGGCACCTCCACCAGAACCTGCATTGCACGCGAAACCACGCTTGGCAAGGGGGCGGGCAACAGCCTAGCGGGTTTGGGCCGTCAATTCCATCCCACTTAACTTAGGGTTGCCGCATGAATGTCGCCGTCCTGACGGCTCCAGCAGCCGCCCGCTTCGGGAATCTCAGGCATACCGCCCTCAGCGCCTTCTGGTTCGGCAACTTCTTCATGTGGCAGCCGCTGACCACCGTCGTCATCCAGAACCAGATCGACGCTGTCGTGCCCAAGGCCCACCAGGGGACGGCGATCGGGCTCGCGGTCAGCGTCGGCGGGCTCTTCGCGATGACCGTGCCGCCGATCGTCGGCGCGATCTCCGACCGCCTCTCGACCTCGTTCGGACGGCGCCGGCCGATCATGGTCGGCGCAACCCTGCTGACGCTGCCGGGGCTGCTCGTGCTGGCGACCGCGAACAACTACACGCAGATCGTCGTCGGCTATGCCCTGGTGCAGTTCTTCTTCAACGCCGCGGGCGCCGCCTTCGCGGGCATCATCCCGGACGTCGTGCCCGCGCAGGATTTCGGGCGCGCCAGCGGATTTCTCGCGACCATGGTCCAGCTGGGCAGCGGCGCGGGCCTCTTCGCCAACACCCTCATCGCCGGCGCGCACCTCGACCGCTGGATCTATCTCGCGTTCGCGGTCGTGATGGTGCTGACCCTCGTGCCCACCTCGCTCGCGGCCGCGGGCGAAGGCACGCAGCCGCCGCCCCCGCGCCAACCGATGCCGCTCGGCGCGGCGGTCCACGAGTTCTTCAGGCCGATGCTCGGCGGAGACTTCGCGTGGGTCATCGCGACGCGGTTCTTCGTCTCGGCGGGCATCACGGCCGTGGCTTACTACCTCAACAACTTCTTCCGTGACGTGGTCGGCGCCACGGACCCAGGGACGTTCACGTCGGAGTGGTTTCTCGTCGTGCTGCTGGTCGCGATCCCGTTCGGGCTCGCGGGCGGCTACCTCTCCGACCGCATGCACAAACGCAAGCTGTTCGTATTCGCGAGCGGCGGATTCCAGGCATTCGTGGCCCTGGTCTTCATCGTCTTTTTTCCCAAAGCACTGCCGATCGTCTTCGGCCTCGGCGCGGCGTACGGGATCGGCTACGGCCTCTACTACGCCGTCGACTGGGCCCTGGCGTGCGACACGCTGCCCAATCGCTCGAGCAGCGCCAAGGACATGGGCCTCTTCCACATCGCCCTGACCCTGCCGCAGTTCGTGGTGCCGTTCTTCGCCGGGCCGGCGCTCGACCACTTCAACGCCGTGTCACCCAACCTGGGCTACAGGGTGGTGTTCGCGAGCGCGATCGTCCTGCTCCTGATCGGCACGATCTTCGTGAGCCGAATCCGGTCCGTTCGTTGAGCGGGCTCGCGCCTGCGCTGACCGCTCGCGGCTGATGGTCAGCAGCGACGCGACCCAGATGGCGGTGATGCCTACCAGGCCGAGCTCCGCCGTCAGCCGCAGCACCAGCAGGTTCGAGTAGCCCGAGAGCAGCAGCGTCTGGAAGCCCTTGTGGGCCGGACCGATGAGCAGCCAGCCGGCGGCGACGAGCGCGGTCACCATCCAGTCGCGCCGGCGGATCGACCACTCCAAAAGCACGACCATGGGCAGCAGCAGCAGCACGAGGTGCGTGCCCCACGAGTAGCTTGCGATCAGGGGGCCGGCGGCGACCACCGCCGCCGCCTCGAGGGCGCGGCCCGAGCGGGTGGCGCTCGGCCGGCGCAGCACCCAGAAGGTCGCGCCGAGCACGGCGAGCCCGATGAGCAGCGTGATCACACGCGCTGCGACCGGCGTGTCTCGGGCGGCGCCGAGGAACGTCGCCGGGTCGAGCAGGCGCGTGACGGTTCCGCCGGGCGAGTGGTTCTCGAACAGCCCGGTGCCGGCGGTGAGCACCGGCGCGACCTTGAAGAGGAACTCGGGCAGGTACTGCGGCACGGCCGCTAGCCACAGCACCAGGCCCGCCGCCGCGGCGGCGGCGAGCATCCGCCAGCGCCGGCCCCACAGCAGCAGCAGGCCGACCGGCGCCTGCAGCAGCTTCACCGCCACGGCCGCGCCGAGCGCCGCCCCTCCCCACCAGCGGTCGCCGGCAACCCAGCCGAGCAGCCAGACGCCGCTGAGCCCCAGCAGCACGAGGTTGACCTGGCCCTCGTCGAAGTTCGCGGCGACGGGCTCGAAGCCGATCGTCACCAGCACGAGGAAGAGCGCCATCTGCCAGCCCGGGACGCGCAGCGCTCGGAGCGCCGTCCCTACGAACAGGACGAGCGACACCTGCAGGACCGCGAGGATGACGGCCAGCTGCGCCGCCGGGCCGAGGTGGAGCAGCGGCTGCATCGCCCAGGCGACCGGCAGCGGCGTGACGTACTGGGCGCCCGCCAGCGGGAGCGGCGTGAAACCGCCCGAGGGCGCGCCCGCGCACTGCTGGACGCCGATGGCGCAGAGGTCGTACGGGTCTTTGCCGGCCGCGATCCTCGCCGCCGCCGCCAGGTAGTTCTGGCTGAAGTCGCCCGGCAGCGCACCGAGCGCGAGGGGCAGCACTGCCGTCCGCCAGAGATAGAGCGCGGCGATGGGTACGCCAGCGAGCACGAGCAGCAGGCCGCGGAAGCGAGCGTTGTCGAGGGGCGATCGGCTCACGCGCCGAAATTATCTAGGGCTGAGCCCTCACCCTAACCCTTCGCGTCAAACGCGGTAAGGATTGGCCCTATTGATCGCTCCCGCGAGCGGGAGAGGGAAAACCTCACCCTAGCCCCGGACACGAAATGAGGCGGCGCCGCAGGGCCACCGCCTCCAGCTGGTTCCTCGGGTGACACGCTTTCTTGGTTATTCGCGCCGCTTTACGGCCGTTGCCTCTTGTGGAGGCCAACCTTTGCGTGGACTCATCGAGGATCCAACTCGATCGACGTTGGAATCACGGTGCGACGACTTTGTCCACATGTCAAGAGGTTGGATTTTCCCGAAGGACGTGGGCCCCCTCCGGGCGCAAAATGGGGCGACGGAGGTGTGTAGATGACCGAGCTGAGCTATGTCCACGGGGCGAGCAGGGTCCCGCTGCTGGGCGAGACGATCTTCCAGAACCTGCGCCGGACGGCGGCACGCCACGGCGACCGTGAGGCGCTGGTCGTCGCCCACCAGAACTACCGCGCGAGCTACCGCGAGCTGGTCGAACGGTGCGAGCTGATCGCCCGCGGCCTGATGGCGCGCGGCGTGAAGGCCGGCGATCGGGTCGGCATCTGGTCGCCCAACCGCTACGAGTGGGTGCTCACCCAGTACGCGACCGCGGCCATGGGCGCGATCCTGGTCAACATCAACCCCGCGTACCGGACGCATGAGCTCGAGTACGCGCTGAACCAGTCCGGCATCACCTTCCTGATCCTCGCCGCCGGCTTCCGGCAGGCCGACTATCGCGCGACCCTGGCCGAGGTCAAGGGCCGCTGCCCGGAGCTCCGCGAAGCGCTCGTCCTGGAGGACGGCTGGGAAGCGCTGGTGCGCGACGGGGCGAAGACGCCGATGAGCGAGCTGCACGAGCGCGAGCGCACGCTGCAGTTCGACGACCCGATCAACATCCAGTACACCTCCGGCACGACCGGCTTCCCGAAAGGCGCAACCCTCTCCCACCACAACATCCTCAACAACGGCTTCTTCATCGGCGAGGCGCTGCGCTACACCGAGGACGATCGCGTCTGCATCCCGGTGCCGTTCTATCACTGCTTCGGCATGGTGCTCGGCAACCTCGCGTGCACCACTCACGGCGCGACGATGGTCATCCCGGGCGAGGCTTACGACCCGCTCGCGGTCATGGAGACGGTGCAGAAGGAGCGGTGCACCTCGCTCTACGGCGTGCCGACCATGTTCATAGGCGAGCTCGAGCATCCGCGGTTCAACGAGTTCGACTTCTCGACCCTGCGCACCGGCATCATGGCCGGCTCGCCCTGCCCCGTGGAGGTGATGAAGAAGGTTCAGACGGTCATGCACATCCCGGAGATGACGATCGCGTACGGGATGACGGAGACCTCGCCGGTCTCGACCCAGTGCGCCACCGACGACCCGCTGGAGAAGCGCGTCTCGACCGTCGGCCGCGTGCATCCGCACGTCGAGATCAAGATCGTCGACCCCTCGACGAACCAGGTCGTGCCCCGCGGCACGCCCGGCGAGCTGTGCAGCCGCGGCTACATGGTCATGCGCGGCTACTGGAACAACGAGGAGGCGACTCGCGTCGCCATCGATTCGGCGCGCTGGATGCACACCGGCGACCTGGCGACGATGGACGACGAGGGCTACGTCAACATCGTCGGCCGCATCAAGGACATGATCATCCGCGGCGGCGAGAACATCTACCCGCGGGAGGTCGAGGAGTTCCTGTACACGCACCCCGACATCGCGGACGTCCAGGTGATCGGCGTGCCCTCCGAAAAGTACGGCGAGGAGGTCATGGCCTGGGTGAAGCTGCGCGAGGGCTCGAGCGCCTCAGGCGATGAGCTCGCGGCCTGGTGCAAGGGCAAGATCGCAAGCTACAAGATCCCGCGCCACTGGAAGTTCGTGGACGGCTTCCCGATGACGGTCACCGGCAAGGTCCAGAAGTTCAAGATGCGCGAGACCGCGATCGAGGAGCTGGGGCTGGAGAAGGCGGCGGGGGTGCGAACGGCCTGACGGCGCGGGTTCGCCCGTCAGCGCAGGGCTTCGTACGCGAATGCTCCGGCAAACGGCTCGTAGAGGATCAGCACCTGCTCCACCGGCAGCAGGTCGCGCATGAAGATGCCGCCCGCGGCCACGCCCGCGGTGCCGACGATCCCCGACCCGTCGTGCGGCGCCGCCTGCTCGGCCAGGTCCTGCGCCGCCCGGAACGAGATCGTCCGGCCCGACGAGTGCGCGGTGTCGATGGCCGCCTTCCAGGCGGCGGCGTACTTCGCCGCCACCGTCGAGGCGACCAGCTCGGCCGCGGCGGGCGCGCCGAGTGCGCCAGGCTGAGCCGGCGTGGCCGGGGTCTTCGGCGGCTCGGAGAGCACCTTCGACACCGCCATGACCTCGGCCTTGGCCTCGCCGTCCAGCGTGGGCAGGAACTCCATGAACAGCGCGATCTGGCGGTCGACCGGCGGCGGCAGCATGTAACCCGGGCCGGGCAGGACCGTGGCAAAAGGCCGGTAGTGGCGGTCGAACTCGCCCTGGCTCATCTGCTCGCGGCACAGGATCGCCAGGGCGACCACCTGCGCCGACTCCAGCGCGGCGGCGGCGAACTCGTCCGGCAGCAGCGCGCTGATGGCGCGCTTCGTCTGCGCCACGCGGAACCCGCTCGTGAAGGCGTTCACCATGTTCGGGTCGGCGTTCGAGAGCAGCAGGTCGAGGCGCTCCTCCTGGGCGAGCGTCGACGCGCGCTGCCGCGACAGGACGCGCGCCACCGCGATCCACTCCCACTGAGCCTTGCCCAGCGATTTGGTCGCGGCGGCGAGAAACTGTCCCGCCTCGGTGGCGCTCAGCGGATCGCTACCTGTTCGGGCAGCAGGCCCTTGGCCCGGAGCTTCTCGATCGGGTGGTAGGCGTCGACGATGCGCATCGTGCCCGACGTGGAGCGCAGCACCATCGACTGTGTGTACGCGTACACGTCCTCGTAGCGCACGCCCTTGAGCAGCTCGCCCGAGGTGATGCCGGTGGCGGCGAAGAAGATGTCGTCGCCGGAGCACAGGTCGTCGAGGCACAGCACCTTGCCCGGCTTGTGCCCCTCCTTGATGGCCATTTCGCGCTCCTCGTCGTTGCGGAAGAAGAGCTTGGCCTGCATGTCACCGCCGATGGTCTTGATCGCGCAGGCCGCGAGCACGCCTTCGGTGGCGCCGCCCGAGCCCATCATGCAGTGGATTCCGAAACGCGTCTCGAGCGCTGCCTCCAGCGCCCCGGCGACGTCGCCGGCGGTGATGAGCTTGATGCGCGCGCCGACCTCGCGGATCTGGGCCACGATGTCCTTGTTCCGGTCGCGCTCCAGGACGACCACCGAGAGCTCCTGCACCGGCAGGCCTTCCGCCTTCGCGATGCGGCGCAGGTTCCACTCCACCGGCATCTCGAGGTCGATGACGCCGCGAGCTCGCCGTCCCACCACGAGCTTGGTCATGTAGTGCACGTGGGTCGTCAGCATCGAGCCGCGCTGTGCCAGCGCCACGACCGAGATCGCGCCCGGCAGGCCGCTCGCCGTCAGGCTGGTGCCTTCGATGGGGTCGACCGCCACGTCTACCTCCGGCTCCAGGCCGTTGCCGATCTGCTCGCCGAAGTAGAGCATCGGCGCTTCGTCCTTCTCGCCTTCGCCGATCACCACGGTGCCGCGCATGTCGACGTCCGCGAGCGCCTCGCGGATGGCCTCGACCGCCCTGGCGTCGGCCGCCTCCTTGTTGCCGCGGCCCTGCAGCGGCGCGGCAGCCAGCGCCCCCGCTTCGGTCACCCGAAGCAGCTCGAGCGCGAGGTTGCGGTTGATCAGACCGGCTTCAGCCTTTCGCGCCATCTAGTCGGTAGCGTAGCCGACAGCACGAACCGTCTAGCCGTATCCGCGCCGGCGGATCGGCAGCTTGTCGGCCTCGACCCAGAGATCCTTCTTGCTGGCCAGCCTGCGCTCACCTTCCGTCCCCAGGTAGACGCACGTGCGCTCGAGGACGGCGGTGATCCGAACCCTGTTCCCGGCCAGCACGGCCTCGAAGCCCTCGGCGAGGATCTCGTCCTCTTCGAGCACGACCTCGCTCAGCCGGCGAGCGCCGCCCGGTCTGGGCCGGGGAGGCAGGGTCACGGAGCGGGGACGGCCCGATGCCGCCATGGGCTTGATGGTCAGGCGCGCCGACGCCGGCGGACCCGTCTTGGCCGAAGGCTTGCGGATCGGGCGCTTAGAAGAACTCACCCCAGAGCTTCCTGACCCTGCCGACCGGGCTGGAGAGCGCTTCGAGGCCGCCGCGCGCAGACGGCGCGGGCGCGCCGCCGGCGATCACCTGGTCCGAGCCCTCGGGCACGCCCTCGGGGTGGACGCGGATCACGCCGTGATGCACGCCACCCTCCTGCACGACCAGCGCGCCGACCCGGGCGTCGCCTTCGAGGCGCGCGGTGCTGGTCAGCTTCAGGCGCGAGCTGGCGACCACGTTGCCGCGTACGAATCCGGCAATGGTCACGCGCGCGCCGCGAATGTCCGCCTCGACGTGCGCCTCGGGACCGATCATGAGATCGCCGTCGCACTCGATCCGGCCGCTGAACGTGCCCTGGACGACGCCGCTGCCGCGAATCTGCAGGCGCCCCGACAGGCTGTCCTCCCTCGCGAGAACCGTCGCGACCTCCTGCGGCCGCTCCGAAGAATCGCCGGGCTCGGCGTGCTCGCCCTTGACCGGCCGCGCCACCATCGTTTCCAAACCGTTCTCTGCCATGCCGACCTCCATACCCCGGCGCGCAAAGCCGAAGCCCCAGCCGTGGGTCGCCCTAACCCGCGGCCCTCCTTTTCGGCCAGCATAGCGGCAACCAGGCCGATCAGAGCGATCAACGTTCGGTTAAGGGTTCGGGTGTTTCCTCAGATAGCTCAGCACCGCGTCGCGGTCGGCAGGGATCTCCCCATCGACCACCAGCTCGATGAGCCGAGCCTTTATGCGGCCCACCTCCGGCCCGGCCGGAAGGTTGAGGACCCGCATTATGTCGGCGCCGTCGACCGGCGGTCGCAACCGGGACGGCCGCTCGGACATCACCTGCTCGAGCCGGCGCTGCAGCTCGTCGAGCTTCTCCGGATGCGGGTACGCCGACGCCGCGAGATCCGCCCGCGCCAGGGCCACCAGGCGGTCGAGCTCATCGCCGGCGTCGCGGGCGAGCCTGCGGACGGCGCCGTCCTTCCACTCGCTGCCGTAATAGACGGGCCGCAGGTGCAGGCGGACGAGCCTGACGATGACGTCGATGTCTCTCTGCGCGAAGCGCAGGCGCGTGAGCGCCTCGGAGGCGAGCTTCGCGCCCACCTCCTCGTGGCCGGTGAAAGCGCCGTCCGCGGTCGCCGTGGACGGCTTGCCGACGTCGTGAAAGAGCGCCGCCAGGCGCAGCAGCAGGTCGGGTCGCGTGGCCTCGACGGCCCGCACCGTGTGGCCGTAGACGTCGTGGCTGTGGAAGCCGCCCTGCGCGACGCCCTTGGTGGCTTCGACCTCAGGGAGCACCACGCCCAGCAGCCCGCCCTCGTCGAGCAGCTCGATCGCGCGCCGCGGCCGCTCCGAGACAAGCATCTTGCGCAGCTCGTCGGCCACGCGCTCGGGCGAGATCACCGGGTACGCCAGCCGCGAGCGCATGGCGCGCATCGCCGGCGGGATGTCGGCGGCGAGCTCGAAGCCGAGCTCGGCGGCAAACCGGATCGCGCGCAGCATGCGCAGGGGGTCGTCGTTGAACGTCTGCTCCGGCGGCGCCGGCGTCCGGAGGATGCGCGCCTCCAGGTCCGCACGGCCGGCGCCGAGCGGGTCGATGACGTTGCCGTCGAAGTCCATCAGCAGCGTGTTGACGGTGAAGTCGCGGCGCTTCAGGTCCTCCTCGAGCGTCGCCGGCCGCACGACCGGCTTGCGCGAGTCGCGTGCATAGGACTCGGCGCGGGCGGATACGAACTCGACATCGTGCCCGGGCACGACGACCTGCGCCGTGCCGAAGCGCTCGAAGATCGCCGGCCGCCTCGCGTGCGCCAGCTCGGCGAAGGTCTCCGCCATGCGCTCTCCTCCGCCTTCCTCCACGACGACGTCGGGGTTCGGATGCCGGCGGCCCAGCAGCTTGTCCCGAACGTAGCCGCCGACCACCCAGGCGCGGACGTGCGCCTCTGCCGCAGCTCGCTTCAGAAGCTCGAG
>DATGEO010000129.1:0-30537 GCA_035310015.1 Candidatus Dormiibacterota bacterium
ACCAGAGACGTCTGGACCTCGGGGTCGTTCCAGGTGCTGACGATCCACTTCGTGCTGAGACCCGAGATCGGCCACGTCTCGATGTTCGACTGGTTGAAGGCGTAGAGAAAGATCACGAGGATCGGGAGGAAGAGGAAGAGCATCACCAGGACGGCCCACAGCCGCAGCGCCATCCGAGTCCAGTAGCTCATACGCCCTCCGCACCGTGTGGGGAGGTGGACCCAGTTCGCGAAGCGAACGCGGGCCGGAGGGGGGCGATATCTGTACTCATAAGGCCTCGAACGCCCCGAGGCGCTTGGCGATCAGCAGGTAGACCGCCATGATCACCACCGGCACCATCGCCAGCGCGGCTGCGAACGGCACGTTGTTGGCGATGCCGATGTTGTTGTAGACCACGTTGCCGATGAACTGCGAGCTAGCCCCGCCGACGAGGATCGGCGTGATGTAGTCGCCGAGCGTGAGCGAGAACGTGAAGATCGACCCCGCGGCGATGCCGGGCACCACGAGCGGCAGCACGATGTCGCGCACCGCTCGCCATTGATGCGCGCCGAGGTCGGCGGCCGCCTCGAGCAGCGAGTCGGGCACGCGCTCGAGCGCCGCGTACGCCGGCACGATCATGAACGGCAGCCAGATATAAGAGAAGACGAGCCACATCGCGACGTTCGTGTAGCCGATGTTCGCCGGCGGCAGGCCGACCGACTGCAGGCTCCAGTTCAGGAGCCCACTGTGATTGAGGATCAGCACCCACGAGTAGAGGCGGGCGAGATACGACGCCCATAGCGGCAGGAGCACGGCCGCGAAGAGAAGCGTCTGCACCCGCCGCGACGCCACACGCGCCATGTAGTACGCGAGCGGGAAGGCGAGGACGATGTCGGTGACAGTCACGAGGGCGGCGAGCCCGACCGTGCGGCCGATGATCCGGTAGTAGGTCTGGTCGGTGAGGATGATCCGGAAGTTGTCCAGGTTCCAGACCTGCACGATCTGCGTGGTGAACGTGTCGATCGTCCAGAAGGCCGTGATCAGCAGCAGGGCGAGCGAGGCCAGGTAGACCAGCAGCATCCAGCCCAGCGGCGGGAGCAGCAGGAGAAGCGACCGCAGCCACGGCAGGCGCCACATGAGGGCCTGGAGGCCGGAGGCCCCGCCCTTGCGGCGGGGCCGCCCTGATGCTGTCTCTACCAAAGAGCCCTCCCCCTAAACCTCTCCCGTAAACGGGAGAGGGGATTTATCCCTTGACCGTCGTCCAGGCCGACTGCCACTGCGAGTAGGGGATGCAGTCGTTCGAGCCGTCGCCGCACTGGGCGATCGGCGTCTTCCAGAACTTGATGGTCTCGTAGTACGAGCCCGGCGCGTTGGCGTGGAAGGCCGCGCACGAGCCCGGAGTCAGCGCCTCCATCTCCGCGCAGGCCTTGGTGTTGACCGGCGTCTCGCCGTACGAGAGCGCCTGCATCGCCTGCACCTTCGGGGTGCTGACCCACTTGTCCCAGAGGTACGCGCAGTTGGGGTGAGGAGCCTTGGTGGCGAGCATCCACGTGTCCACCCAGCCCGTGGCCCCTTCCTGCGGGATCGTGTCCGCGACCGGTGCGCCGGCGGCCTTGAGGTCGCTGGTCATGATCGGCCAGGCGGCGCCGACGACCGCGTCACCGCTCTTGAAGAGGTCCTCTTCGTCGGGGATCGCGGCCCAGTACTTCTTGACGAGGGGCTGCTGCTGCTTGAGCAGGTTGACCACCGCGTCGAACTGCTTCTGCTTCAGCTCGTACGGGTCCTTGATGCCGAGGCTCGGTTGCTTCTTGCTGAGGTACAGCGCGGCGTCGGCGATCTGGATCGGGTTGTCCGGGATCGTGATCAGGCCCTTGTACTGTGGGTCGTAGATCACGCTCCAGCTCGTCGGCGGGTTGGGGAACTGCTTGGTGCTGTAGAGCAGCGTGTTCGGTCCCCACTGCAGCGAGATGCCGTAGTGGATGCCGTCGATGGTGTTGAACGCCGGCGCCTTGAACTGGTCCTGGAAGTTCTGCCAGTCGGGGATGAGGCTGACGTTCATCGGGCGGACGTCGCCGCCGTAGATGAGCCGCAGATCGGCGTCACCGGAGGCCGAGACCATGTCCCACTGCCCGCCGCCACCGTCGGCCATGAGGCTGACCATCTCGTCGGACGACCCCGCGTCCTTCTCGTTGATCTTGCAGCCGGTCTGCTGGGTGAACGGGTCGGCCCAGGACTTGTCCACGTAGCCGCCCCAGGCGATGAGGTTGAGCTGGCCCTCGCCGGCTCCGATCGAGCTCTGCGGCTTCATGTTCGCCGTCGGCGGCGGCTGGGTCGTCACGCCTGCGGTCGACGTCGAGCCGCACCCTGCCACCGTGACGATCGCGACAGCTGCCAGCGCAAGCGATCGCAGTCGCCCCAATTGCAAATCCGTTTCTTTCATGACTCCTTCTCTCCACTCTTCGCTCGGTCCAGGACATAGGTGTGGTCCGGCGCCCAGGCGACGCTCACGCGCCGGCCCTCGTAGCTCTGACTCTGGCCAGGGGCGTCCATATTCTGGCGTACCGCGACGACGGTCTCGCCACGGTCGAGATGCAGCGTGAACCGGGTCGTCATGCCCACATAGACGACCTGCTCGATGGTCCCCGGCTCGGACCTCATCCCCATCTCGGCTCTTTCGCCGTCCTCGAGGAGGCGCAGCTTCTCAGGCCGCACCACGAACCGCACCCCGTCGCGCTCGAGCACGTTGGAGATGCCGATGAAGCCGGCGACGAACTCGGTCGCCGGCCGCTCGTAGACCTCGACCGGCGGCCCGGTCTGCTCGATCCGGCCATTCGACATCACCGCCATCCGGTCGCTCATGGTCAGCGCCTCTTCCTGGTCGTGGGTCACGTACACGAACGTGATGCCGACCTCTTTCTGGATGCGCTTGAGCTCGAGCTGCATGTCCTGGCGGAGCTTGAGGTCGAGCGCGCCGAGCGGCTCGTCGAGGAGCATGACCTCGGGTTCGTTGATGACGGCGCGCGCGAGCGCGACCCGCTGGCGCTGGCCGCCGCTGAGCTGGTTGGGCCGGCGCGATTCGAGCCCGGAGAGGCGGACCATCTGCAGCGCGCGCTTCACGCGGTCGCGCCGTTCGGCGCGCGGCACGCCCTTGACGCGAAGCCCGTACCCGATGTTGTCCCCCACGGTCATGTGGGGGAAGAGTGCGTAGTCCTGGAAGACGGTGTTCGTCTCTCGCGCGTATGGCGGCAGCGAGGTGACGTCGCGGCCGCCGAGCTCGATGCGTCCCGAGTCCGGGCGCTCAAAGCCCGCGATCAAGCGGAGGAGCGTGGTCTTGCCCGAGCCCGAGGGGCCGAGGAGCGTGAAGAACTCGCCCTCTCGCACCTCGAGGTCCACGCCGTCGACGGCGATGACCGGGCCGTAGCTCTTGCGAATGCCCTGCAGCCGCAGGGCAGGCTTTGACGAGCCGGCGGTCAATCCAAGGACGCCATCACGTGCTTGACCTGCGTGTACTCCTCGAGCGAGTAGATCGACATGTCCTTGCCGTAGCCGCTCTGCTTGTAGCCGCCGTGCGGCATCTCGTTGACGAGCGGGATATGGGTGTTGATCCACACGGTTCCGAACTGGAGGCGGCGGGCCATGCGCAGCGCGCGGCCGACGTCGCGGGTCCACACCGAGGCCGCGAGCCCGTAGTCCACGCCGTTGGCCCACTCGAGAGCCTGCTCCTCGTCGCCGAACCGCTGCACCGTGACGACCGGGCCGAAGACTTCCTTGCGGACGATCTCGGCGTCAGGGCTCTTGGGCACGACCACGGTCGGCTCATACCACGAGCCCGCCTTCTTGATGCGCGCGCCGCCGGTCAGGACCTGCGCGCCCTCGTTCCGCGCGCGGTCGACGAAGCCGCTCACGCGCTCCAGGTGCTCGTCGGTGACGAGCGGGCCCATCTCGGTGTCGCCGGCGAGCGGGTCGCCGACCTTCAGGCCTTTCACGGCCGGAACCAGGCCGGCGAGCAGCTTCTCTTCGATCTGTGGGCCGGCGATGATGCGGGTCGCCGCGGTGCAGTCCTGGCCAGCGTTGAAGAAGCCGCCGATCTTGATCCACTCCACGACCTTCTCGAGATCGGCGTCGTCGAAGACCACCACCGGCGCCTTGCCGCCGAGCTCGAGGTGTACGCGCTTGAGCGTCGACGCGGCCGCGCGCGCGACTTCTTTGCCGGTGGCGACGTCGCCGGTGAGCGACACCATCGCGACGCCCGGGTGGCGCACCAGGCCGGCGCCGACCGGCTCGCCGTCGCCCGTGATGACGTTGAGCACGCCCTCGGGCAGGACGCCGGCCGCGAGCTCGGCGAGGCGCAGCGCCGTGAGCGGCGTCCATTCCGAAGGCTTGAGCACGACCGTATTGCCGGCCGCCAGCGCGGGGCCGAGCTTCCACGCGGCCATCATCAGCGGGTAGTTCCACGGCGCGATGGAGCCGACGACGCCGAGGGACTCGCGCCGGATCATGCTCGTGAAGCCCTGCATGTATTCGCCCGCCGCGCGGCCTTCGAGCAGGCGCGCGGCGCCGGCGAAGAAGCGGAAGCAGTCGGCGATCGGCGGGATCTCTTCGGAGATCGTGGCCGCGAGCGGCTTGCCCACGTTCTCCGACTCGATTCGCGCCAGCTCCTCGCCGTGCTCCTGGATCGTGTCGGCGAGCTTGAGCAGCCGCTCGCCGCGGTCGCGCGGCGTGCTGTCGCGCCACGTCTCGTCGTACGCCTTGCGCGCGGCGGCGACGGCGCGGTCGACATCCTCGGCCGTGCCCTTGGGCACTGTCGCGATGACCTCACCGGTGGCCGGGTTCTTGACCTCTTGCACCTCGCCGCCGGCGCTGTCGGCCCAGCGGCCGCCGATGAACATCTGGTGGCGTCGAATGGCGGTCTTCATCGCGACTCCTATTCCCTCTCCCTCGAGGGACAGGGTTGGGTGAGGGTGATCAATCTACCTTCACCGAGGAACGGCGGCGGCGAGGTCGGCGAGGGCGGAGCCGAGCATGTCGAGGCCCTCGTGGAGCTGCTCGTCGGGAATGGTGAGCGGCATCAGCGTGCGGATGACGTTGTGGTGCATTCCCGAACGCAGGAGGATCAGGCCCCTGTCGCGCGCCAGCGCAAGCACGCGCGCGGTCTCGGTGCCGGCCGGCTCCTTGCTGGTGCGATCGCGCACGAGCTCCATGCCCGCCATCGCCCCCATCACGCGCACGTCGCCGATGATGTCGTGCTCGTCCTGCCAGCTCCGCATGCGCTCCTCGATGACGGAGCCGATGCGCGCGGCGCGCTCGGGCAGGCGCTCGTCGCGCATGACGTCGAGGACGGCCAGGGCCGCGGCGCATGCGATCGGGTTGCCGCCGTACGTGCCGCCGAGGCCGCCGGGCGCCGGCGAGTCCATGACCTCAGCGCGGCCGACGACGCCCGACAGCGGGAAGCCGGCGGCGAGGCTCTTGGCGACGGTGATGAGGTCGGGCTTGACGCCCGAATGCTCGATGGCGAACAGCTTGCCCGTGCGGCCGAAGCCGCTCTGGATCTCGTCGACGATCAAGAGGATGCCGTGGCGATCGGCGAGGGCGCGCAGGGCGACCAGGAAGTCGCGCGGCGCGGGCACGAAGCCGCCCTCGCCGAGCACCGGCTCGATGATGATCGCGGCGACCCGCTGCGGCGACACGTCGGACTCGAAGAGGTCCTCGAGAGCCGAGAGCGCGCGCTCGGTGCTCCAGCCGCGGTACTCGTAGGGATACGGCGCCTGGTAGACCTCGGCCGCGTACGGGCCGAAGTTCTGCTTGTAGGGCTCCACCGAACCGGTGAGGCTGAGCGCCAGCAGCGTCCGGCCGTGGAAGCCTCCGCGGAAGCTGATGACGGCGGGCCGGCCGGTGTGCGCCCGCGCGATCTTGACCGCGTTCTCGACCGCCTCGGCGCCGGTGCTGAAGAAGATTGCTTTCTTCGGCCCATCGCCCGGCGCGAGCTCGCTCAGACGCTGGGCCAGGCGAAGGTACGACTCGTACATCACCACCTGGAAGGACGTGTGCGTGACGCGCTCGAGCTGCTCCTGCACCGCCTTCATGACGCGCGGGTGGCTGTGGCCGACGTTCATGACGCCGATGCCACCGACGAAGTCGATGTAGCGCCTGCCGTCGACGTCCCAGATCTCCGCGCCGTTCGCGTGATCCGCGACGAGCGGGTGGGCCGTCGTGATGCCGCGAGGGACGAAGCGCTCGCGCAGCGACCTCAGCTCGTCTGAGCCGTCACCCTTCCCCAAGGCCCCTAGATTCTAAGATCGCGCGCGTATGGACCCGTCGGCGGCGGTCGAGCGGCTGTGGCCGGGGCGGACAGCAGTCGTGACGCCTTTGTCGGGCGGCATCACCAACCACAACTTCCGCGTGGACGTGGACGGTCGCGCGTACGTGCTGCGCATGGGCGGTGCGCAGACCGACCTCCTCGGCATCGACCGGCGCATCGAGCGCGAGGCCAGCCGGCGCGCCGCCGGTGTCGGGCTGGGACCGGCGGTGGAGCGCTTCGTCGAGCCGGAGGGCTGGCTCGTCACGCGGTTCATCGAGGGCAAGCCGATCCCGGTCGAAGCGATGCGCCGGCCGGAGAACATCCGTCGCGTCGCGGGCGCTCTGCGCCGGTTCCACGACGCGCCAGCGATCCCCGGCCGGTTTGACGCGCACGAGGTCGTGGAGGCGTACCACCGCGAGGCGTCGGGCCGCGGCGTCGAGATCCCGGCGGCGTACGCACGCGCGCACGAGGTTTCGGAACGGATCCGCGCCGAGCGCGGGCCGCAGCGCCTCGTGCCGTGCCACAACGACCTGCTCAACGCGAACTTCCTCGACGACGGCGAGATCCGAATCGTCGACTGGGAGTACGCGGGAATGGGGGACCGGTTCTTCGACCTCGCGAACTTCTCCGTGAACCATGAGTTCGGCATCGAGGACGACCGGGCGCTGGTCGGGGCCTACTTCGGCGAGCCGCGGGAGGACGCGGTGCGCGACGTCCAGCGCATGAAGTTCATGTCCGACTTCCGGGAGGCGATGTGGGGCGTGCTCCAGAGCGGCATCTCAGAGCTCGACTTCGACTTCAAGGCCTACGCCGAAAAACATTTCGCACGAATGCTGAGCGGGATGTGAGCCCACAACGCTCCGAGAGCCGGCACTCGGACGCCCGGGGCGCGGGTAAGACCTCCGGGAGCCGGCACTCGGACGCCCGGGGCGCGAAAATGCATCCGGGAGCCGGCACTCGACCGAAATCAGGCCCGGATTTTTTCGCCCCGCGGGTCGTAGAGGGGTTCGGCCGAGGTGCGGCCCCCGACCCACTGGCCGAAGATCTCGACCTCGACCGGCGCCCCCACCGGGACCGCCTCCGGCACGAACGCGTACGCGATCGGCTTCCCCACTGTGTAGCCGAACCCCCCGCTGGTCACGCGGCCGCTGATCTCGCCGTCGATCCGCACCGGCTCCGAGCCCAGCGCGACCGAGTGTGGCTCGTCCAGGACCAGGCACGCCAGCCGAGCCGGTGCAGGCTCCGAGCGCTTCTTCAGCAGCGCCTCGCGACCGATGAACTCACCCTTGTCGAGCTTCACGCAGAATCCCAGCCCCGCCGCATATGGGTCCACCTCGGGCCCGATGTCGGACCCCCACACGCGGTAGCCCTTCTCCAGGCGCAGGGAGTCGACCGCCTTGTAGCCGCCCGCGACGAGGCCGTGCGCCGCCCCCGCCTGCCACAGCGTGTCCCACAGTCGCAGGCCGAACTCCGCCGGGCAGTACAGCTCCCACCCGAGCTCGCCGACGTAGGTCACGCGAAGCGCGAGGCACGGCACCGAGCCGACGGGCAGCTCGCGCGCGGTCATGTAAGGAAATGCCGCGTTCGAGACGTCGGTGGTGGTGACGCTCTGCAGGATCGACCGCGCGGCCGGTCCCCAAAGCCCGATGCACGCATACGCCGACGTGACGTCCTCGACCTCGACGGACCCGTCGCCCGGGGCGTGCTCCTGGATGTATGACAGGTCGTGGCGGCCGAACGCCGTCCCGGTCACGATGCGGAATCGCGACTCGCCCAGCCGGGTGACGGTGAAGTCGCATTCGATGCCGCCGCCGTCATTCAGCATCTGTGTGTACGTCAGCCGGCCGACGTCGCGGGCGACCTGGTTGTCGCACAGGCCCTCGAGAAAATCGGCCGCGCCGCGTCCGCGAATCTCGATCTTGGCGAAGGACGTGAAGTCGAACAGCGCCGCGCTCGAGCGGCACGCGCGGTGCTCGGCCTCGATCGCGGGCGACCACAGCCGCCCGGCCCACCCGCGCGGGCGCAGCGATTCGTCGCCCTGCACGGCGTTGGGCTCGAACCAGTTGGCCCGCTCCCAGCCCGATTTCTCGCCGAAGGCGGCGCCCAGCTCCTTCAGCCGCGGGTAGGCGGGCGAGAGGCGCAGCGGCCGGCCCGCCGAGCGCTCGTGGCCCGGGTACTTGACGTCGTAGTAGGTCGAATAGACCTCGGTCGTGCGCGCGAGGGTGTACTCGCGGCTGACGTAGTGCCGGCCGAAGCGCCGCGAGTCCATCTCCCACGCGTCGAGCGAGGGCCGGCCCTCGACGATCCACTCCGCGACCAGCCGGCCCAGGCCGCCGGCGCCCGCCAGCCCGTGGGCGCAGAACCCGGCGGCCACCCAGAAGCCGCGCACCTCGGAAGGGCCGAGGATGAACTCGCCGTCGGGGGTGAACGCCTCCGGCCCGTTGACGAGCTTCACCACCTCGGCGTCGCGCAGTGACGGGACGCGAATGATCGCGTTCTGCATCAGCGGCTCGAAGCGGTCCCAGTCCTCCTCCAGCAGCTTCCCGTTGAAGTCCGCGGGAATTCCGTCGAGCCCCCACGGCGCGGGGTTGCGCTCGTAGCCGCCCATCACCAGGCCGCCCGACTCGGGCCGGAAGTAGACCAGAAGGGACGGGTCGCGCATGGTCGGCATGTCGAGCCGGAGCCCGGTGGGCTTGGTGATCAGGTACTCGTGCGCCATCGGGATCAGCGGCACGTTCACGCCCGCCAGCCGGCCAATCTCGCCGGCGAACATGCCGCCCGCGTTGACGGCGAGGTCGGTCTCGATGCGCCCCCGGTCCGTGACCACCGCGCGCACCGCGCCGTCCGAGACCTCGACGCCGGTGACGCGCGTCTCTTCGCAGATCTCCGCGCCGCGGCGCCTCGCGCCCTCGACCAGCGCAAACGTGAGCTGGCTGGGGTCGATGTATCCGTCGGTGGGGAGATAGGCCGCGCCGAGCACTCCCTCGGTCGACATCGGAGGGAAGAGCCGCTGGGCCTCCTCCGCCGAAACCAGCTCGAGCGGAAGCCCGAACGTCTTGGCCCAGCCCGCCTGGCGGTCCAGCTCCTCCATGCGCTCCCGGCTCGACGCCAGCCGGAGTGAGCCGACCTCGTGCCAGCCGGTCTCGAGCCCGACCTCGTCCTTGAGCGACCGGTAGAGGTCGACCGAGTTCATCATCATCCGGGTCAGGCTCAGCGAGCCGCGCAGCTGGCCGACCAGGCCGGCGGAGTGAAAGGTCGATCCGCTCGTCACCCGGGCGCGCTCGACCAGCACGAGGTCCCGCCAGCCCAGCCGCGCCAGCCAGTACAGGATCGACGCGCCCCCGACGCCGCCACCGACCACGACCGCCCGCGCGTGCGTTCTCAAGGGCACGGGTGTGGAAAGGGGCCGGACCGCGTCCGGCCCCGAGCCAACCTCAGACCGCCGGCGCTTCGGCCGGCTTGACCGCCTGCGTTTCGGGCATGCCGCGGCGCGCGAAGAAGTAGTAGACGGCGCCCACGATCACGATCACGCCCAGCGTCGCCTCGAAGATCGGGATGTTGCCGATCGCCCCCAGGTTCGGGATGTTGGGCAGCGAGCTCAGCGCAGGGTTGCTGCTCGCGCGCGGCCACAGGAAGTTCACGAGCATGCTCGCGCCCCACACCAGGGCGAGCACGTTGACGATGGTGCCCCAGCTGCCGAGCTTGAACGGCGTCTTCTCCGTCGGCCAGCCCTTGGTCCGAGCCAGCATCACGGCCAGGTTGCCCAGCAGGTACGAGAGGTAGATCATCCCGGTCGCGGCGATCGCGATCAGGCCCGCGCCGGCGTAGTAGAGAAGCGGGATCCCCGCCAGGACGCCGATCACGATGCAGGTGCCGACCGGAGTGTGCAGGGTCGGGCTCACCTTGTTGTAGATGCGGCCGAATGGCAGCTTGCCGTCGCGCGCCATGCCGAACGCGAGCCGGATGGTCGCCGTCTGGATGGCGAGGCAGCACACGTAGATCGCGGCGAACACGACGAACAGGTACACGTTGCCGAGCCAGGCCAGGTTGCCGGTGAAGTTGCTGGTGATGATGTCGACCGGAGGCGCGGCCTTGCCCGCGCCGACCGCCGCCACGTACTTGTCGATGTCGCCGGGAATGGCAAGGATCGTCGCCAGCAGGAAGATCGCGCCGATGACGAACGCGCCGCAGATCGAGGCCAGAACGGCCTTGGGCGCCTCTCGGCGCGGGTTGTTCGTCTCCTCCGCGAGCGTGCTGGCGGTGTCGAATCCGTAGATCACGAACAGGGACATGAACATCGCCGCAAAGAAGGTGCCGAACAGGTTGGCCCCTCCGGCGGTAAGCGTGCTGGTGTCGAAAAGGACCGACGGCGACTGGTGGTTGTAGAAGATCAGGAGGATCAGCGCGAAGACCACCATGCCCAGGATCTCGAACACCACGCCGGTGTTGTTGACCAGCGCCACCAGCCGCACCCCGTAGATGTTCAGCAGCGTGGTGCTCACGAGCACGAGCGCGCCCACGATCACCTGGTGCTGTGCGTCGTTCGGGATGTTGATGTTGAGGTTGTTGAGCAGCGGGATGAGGACGATCGGCACCGTGACGTCGACGGCCGTTACGGTGAGGATCCCGGCGAAGAGGTAGATCCAGCCCGTGAACCATGCGTAGTGCTTGTTGGAGAGGTACTTCGTCCACTGGTACACCGATCCGGCCAGCGGGAAGTGCGAGCTCACCTCGGCGAAGTTCAGCGCCACGAGCAGCTGACCGACGAAGACGATGGGCCAGCTCCAGATGAAGGCCGGGCCGCCGATGCCGATGCCGAGGGCGTACAGGGTGAAGATGCCGGTCGACGGCGAGATGTATGAGAACGCGACGGCAAAGCTCGAGTACACGCCGAGCGCGCGCCGGAGCTCCTGGCGGTGTCCGAATCGCGCCAGGTCGCGGACGTCCGCGTGCTGGCTCTCGTCGGCCGGCGGATGCTCGCCGGACGGGGCGGCTGGCTTCTGGGTGATGCTCAAGTCGTGCCCTCCTTCGGTCGGCCGACCGAAACGTTCGTTACAGAATTGGCGACGAAGCTAGCACCTGTTCGTTGATCCGTCAAACGGGATTCAGGGCCCGAGGAGGTAGCCGAGCCGCCGCGGGAGGCGGGCGACGGCCGACGCCGCGAGGTTGGGACGCCGGCCCGCCTCCTCGGCGTTGTCGAACGCGATGATCGCCCGGCGCACGGCAAAGGCGCCCAGCGAGCGCAGCGGCTCAGGCGGGAACCGGCCCGTCTTGGGGTTGACGACCGGCAGCCGGACGACATCGCTGTCCACGCCGATGATCAGGTCCGCGAGCACGCGACCGGCCAGGTGCGACGGCGCCACGCCGTTGCCCGTGTAGCCGACGGCGTAGTGGACGTTGCCCGGCTCGACGGTTCCGAATGCCGGCAGGTGGGTCGGCCCGACGTCGACCGGCCCGCCCCAGCCGTCCTCGATGGGCACGTCGCTCCAGGAAGGGAAGAAGCGACGGAAGCCGCCGGCCGCCTCTTCGACCGCGCGCAGGCTGTGCGTGAACGAGCGGCCGATCGTCGCCGCGGCGCGGCCGCCGCCGCCGCCGAACGCGATCCGGCCGTCGCGAGTCGTGCGGAAGTAGCGCAGCGACTGGCGCAGGTCGCTGATCAGCTCGCCGCCCGTCCATCCGATCTCCGCGAGCTTTCCGGGAGCGGGAGCGGTGAGCACGATGTAGGTGCTCCAGGCGGCGACACGACGCGAGATGGCCGGCCACTCGATGCCCCAGGCGTTCACCGCCAGCACCGCGTGCCTGGCCCGCACGACGCCGTGCTCGGTGACCGCGGTCGGGCCCGGGTCGAGCCGCTGGACTCTTGTGCCCTCGTGAATCGTCACGCCCATGCCGAGCACCACGCGACGCAGGCCGCGCGCGAGGATGGCCGGCTGCACGGACGCGCCGTCGCGCATGAACGCACCGCTGCGAAACGCGGGCGACTTGCATCGCGACTGCACGTCTTCCGGCGTGAGGCGGATCATCTCCTCCGGCACGCCGGCCTCCGCCGCCGCGTGCGCCATCGCCGCGCAGAGCTCCTCGTGCCGCGGTCCGGTGGCGGCGAAGACGTAGCCGGACTTGCGGAACCAGGCGTCGACACCGTGCTCGGTGCAGAACGCGCCGATGGCGTCGATGGACCTCGCCACCTCGCGGCAAGCGGTCACCGCGGCCTCGACGCCGTAGAGCTCGACCAGGCCGTCGAGCTCATCCCACCATCCGCTCGCGAACCCGCCGTTGCGGCCGCTCGGGCCGCCGCCGCAGATGTCCTGCTCGAGCACCAACACGCCGAGGTCGGGCTGGCTGCGCTTGAGGTGATAGGCGGTCCACAGGCCCGTGAAGCCGCCGCCGATGATCACGACGTCCGCGGTCGCGTCCCGCAAGAGCGGCGGGCACGATTCCCCCGCCTCGGCCGCGAGTGCTTCGCGCAGCCACCAGCTGCGCTGGGCGCCTGGCGTCAGGGCGTGGCCGGTGAGGTTGAGGTCGCCTGCGATTCTCAGCGCTTTGCGAGAACGGGCTCTTTCACTTCGAGTCGTTGCCCACTGAGTTTTTGAGCCGGTCGCGGCGGCGCCGGCAGGAAGGCCCGCGCGGCCGAGCCAAGCCAGGCGCCGGTCAGGCCGAGGAGCAAGCCGACCGCGACCGTCAATGCGATTGGGATCGTGGCCGCCCCATTGAAGCCCATGATCGCCGCGAGGCTGAGTGACGTCTCCTTGAGCCCGAACTGAACCTGCTCCGCGATGAGCGGCACCGACCACGCGGCGAGTCCGGCCAGTGCACCGGCGACGAGCGCCCAGCGGGCCCGCCTCAGGATGAGGCCCGCGCCGGCGCCCACCGGGAAGGGCAGCCACCAGGCCCCGAGATAGACGCCGAGCAGCGCCACCGCGACCGCCACCACGAGCACCGCGATGAAACGCGCCGGCCCGTTCACAACTCGAGGCTCCAGGTCACGGCGTGCGGCGACGAAGCGGCGGCCGTGGCGTCGAGCATCGGCTCGTAGCGCCCGTCCCACCAGGTTTCGGCGCGGTTCGTGTACCAGGCCGACGCCGGATTCTCGCTCTGCCCACCGGGATAGATGCCCGAGAACGTGGCTGCGCCCCAGTCGACGATCATCCGCCAGCTCGGCCCATGGGTCGACGGAAAGTCGGGCGCGGCGAGCGGCGTGCGGGAGTCGCCGCGGTCGGGACGCGGCCCGTAGTCCAGGCCGCTGACGGCGGCCAGGTTCTCGAGCGTGCGCTGGTGGACGCGGCCCCACGTCCACTGCGCGGGGTCGGGGCCGAGCCGCGTGGCGAGCAGCTTCACGGTCACGTGGAACGTCTGCTTCATCACGTCCAGGGCGTTCTGCGCCGAGCCGATCAGAGTGAAGGCCGGATTGGTCTGGTCGCGCAGCGACCACGCTTCGAGGTCCTGCCCGAGAGCGTCATCGAGCTCGGAGCGGTCGACCTTGACGTTGTGCGACTTCCACCACGGATCGAATGTCGCGCTGAGGTATTGCTGCCAGAACGTCCACCAGATCGACGCCGCCGTCGAGCCGGTCTCCATGCGGTCGTCCCACGCGGCGAGCGCCGCCTGCGCCTTCTGCTCGTCGGCGTCGAGCTGCTCGCCGTTGAGCGACTGCAGCAGCACCGGCACCATCTCCGACGCGAGGTAGTCGCGGGTGTCGATCTGCAGCGCCATCATGTCGGCCGCCGTGAACTTCTTGTTCTGCGCCAGAAAGCGGTTGATCTCGTTCGCGCGATAGCCCGGGTCGAAGAAGTTGGACGCGGTGCCGATGTAATACGGGTAATCGCCCGTCACCTGGCGCTGGTTGGCCGACCACACGTAGCCGCTCGGCGGATCGTAGACCTGCGGGATCTGGTCGTAGGGGATGGTGCCGGTGACGTCGTACTCGCCGGTGCCGGGCATCGGCAGCCAGGGCTGGCCCTTGGCGACCTGCGGGTAGTAGCCCGCCGAGATGAGCCCGATGTTGCCCTTGTCGTCGGCGTACACGAAGTTGTGCGTCGGCGAATACCAGGCGCGCAGCGCGTCGCGAAAACCCTTGAAGTCGGCGGCCTGGCCGATGCGCAGGAGCACGCCGAGGTCCTGCGAGGGGATGTTGCCCGCCCACCACACGCTCGTGGTCAGGCCGCGTTCGCTGATCACCGGGCCGTGCACGCTGAGCTTCACCGTCAGGTGTTGGGGCGACGAGCCGAGCACGGGGATGTCGTAGCTCACCATCTCGTACCGGTGCCACGCGCCCTGCCAGAAGTACTGGTTCGGGTGCGCCGAGTCCTCCTGCTCGTCGTAGAAGAACGTCTGCTGGTTCTGCGCGTCGGTGAGGCTCCAGGAGATGTGCTGGTTGTGGCCGATGAGCACGACCGGCGTGCCCGGGATGCTCACCCCGCTCGCGTGATAGCCGGGCGAGTCCATCGAGAGCTGAAACCAGATCGAAGGCAGCGTGAGGTGGAGGTGCGGGTCGCCCGACATCAGCGCCCCTCCGCTGGCGGTCCTGGAGCCGGCGATCGCCCAGTTGTTGGACGCGCCGCCGGTGGCGATGAGTCCTGGAGGTAGGGCGTTGAGCTTCGCGTACAGCGCGGCGTCGCTGCTCGCCTGCGCCTCGGTGATCGATGTGACCGCGGCGATCGGCGCGGGCGCGGCGGCCGCCGGATACGGCCCGGGATCGTACGGCGACTGCTGGTTCGGAGGCAGCACCGGGAACCACTCCGAGGTCAGGTCGGGCCCGAGCGACTTGTTCAGCAGCGCCATCACGAGTGGCGTGTCGGTGAAGTTGAGGGTCTGCGTCATGTCGCCCTTGACGATCAGTGAGTCGATCGGCGTCCACGGCTCGGGCTGGTAGCCGAGCAGCGTGAACATCGCCGGCAGCTGGTGCTGCCGCTCGGCCTCACGGATGCGGTCGTTCACACCCTGCGCGTACGCGGTCAGCGCCAAACGCGACTGGTCGCCGGCCGGCAGCTGTGACCACTCGACCTGGGCGGTGCGCAGCAACCCGAGCTGCAGCTCGAAGCGATCGCTGTCCAGCGCGACCTTGCCGACCACCTGGGACAGCAGGCCTTCGCCCTGTCGCCGCAGCAGGTCCATCTGGAACAGGCGGAACTTCGCGTGCACGTAGCCGACGGCGAGGTAGAGGTCGTGGTCGGTTGCCGCGACGACGTGCGCCGTGCCGCCGGCCTCGAGCACGACGCGCGCGGGCTGCTGGAGGCCGTCGAGGTGAAGGCTCTGAGAGCCGTACGAGCTCGCATCGGCGGCCATGGTCCATGCGCCGGTGGCGGGGTTGAAGGCCGGGCCGAGGGCGGGCAGCGGGCCGGCGCCGAAGAACGCGGCGTACAGGACCGCGGCGGAGACGATGAGGGCCGCGGCGCTGTTGACGAAACGCACGGCCCTCACCCTACCCCCTCCCGCGGTGCGGCAGGGACGTCTCTGCTATTCGGCCTTGCCGAAGGCCTTGATCTCCTCCATCTCCTGCGGCGTCAGCTCGCGCGGCTGCTGGCCGCGGTTCAGCTTCTCCGCCTGGACGTGATGCTTGATGCCGTCGACGACCTCGGGATTCGCGAGCGTCGTGATGTCGCCCGGGCTGGTGAAGTTGGAGATGCCCGCGATGACGCGGCGCATGATCTTGCCGGAGCGCGTCTTCGGCATGTCGGCGACGATCCATACGTTCTTCGGTCTCGCGATCTTGCCGATCAGGTGCTCGATCGCGCCCGAGACCTTGTCCTCGATCTGCTTGCTCGGTTTGAGACCTGGCTTGAGCGCGACGTACATCTCGACCGCGCGCCCTCGAAGCTCGTCCACCACCGGAACGGCCGCCGCTTCGGCGATCTCCTCCACGGTCAATGCGGCCGACTCGAGCTCCTTCGTGCCCAGGCGGTGGCCGGCGACGTTGATGACGTCGTCGACGCGGCCGAGGATCCGGAAGTAGCCGTCCTCGGCGAGCAGGGCGCCGTCACCGGCGAAGTAAGGCCAGTCGCGGAAGTCCTTGCTCTTGGGGTTCTTGTTGTACTTCTTGAAGTAGGTGCTGACGAACTTGTCCGGGTCGCCCCAGATGGTCTGGAAGATCCCGGGCCACGGGTACTTGATGCAGATGTTGCCCGCCTTGCTGCTTCCCTTTGGAATCTCGTTGCCGTTCTCGTCGAGGATCATCGGGAAGATACCCAGCACGCCGGGTCCGGCGCTGCCGGGCTTCATCTTGTCGAACGCCGGCAGCGTCGAGCAGAGAAATCCTCCGTTCTCGGTCTGCCACCACGTGTCGACGATCACGGCCTCGTCCTTGCCCACCGTGTGGTAGTACCAGCGCCACACTTCGGGCTCGATCGGCTCGCCGACCGTGGTCATGTGCTTGAAGTGGTAGTTGTACTTGCGCGGCTCGTCCGGGCCGAGCTTGCGCAGCATGCGGATGGTCGTCGGGGCCGTGTGGAAGATGTTCACGCCCAAACGCTCGGCGATCCTCCACGGCCGGCCCGGGTCGGGATACGTGGGTACGCCCTCGTACATCACGCTGGTCGCCCCCAGGGCGAGCGGCCCATAGACGATGTACGAGTGACCGGTGATCCAGCCGATGTCGGCGAAGCACCAGTAGGTGTCTTCGGGATGGATGTCCTGGTAGTACTTCGAGGTGCCGGCGACGTAAGCCAGGTAGCCCCCTGTGCTGTGCTGGCAGCCCTTCGGTCGGGCGGTGGTGCCGCTGGTGTACATGAGGAACAGCGGCGCCTCGGCCGGCATCGACACCGGATCTACGCGCTGGCCCTTGTAGTCGGCCAGTAGGTCGTTGACGATGAAGTCACGGCCGTTGACCAGCGGCGTCTTGGCCGAGTACTGGCCGGGGTGGCGCTGCCAGATGAGGACCTTTTTGACCTTGTGCCCCTGCTTCTCGGCCACGGCGACCGCCTCGTCGGCCTTCACCTTGTGGTCGAGCAGCTCACCGTTGCGGTAGTAGGCGTCCATGGTGATCAGCACGTCGCTCTGTGAGTCGGCGATGCGGTCGCCACAGGCCGCACCGCTGAACCCTCCGAACACTTCCGAATGGATGACGCCGAGACGGGCGCACGCGAGCATGGTGACCGGCAGGTCGGGGACCATCGGCAGGTGCAGGGTCACCCGATCACCGGCCTTGAGGCCGCAGTAGTCGCGCAGCAGGGCGGCCATTTCGTTGACCCGGGCGTAGAGCTCCTGGTAGGTGATCGCCTGTGTCACCTGGTCCTCGGGTTCGGGAACCCAGATGAACGCAGCCTTGTTGCGGTATTTCGCCAGGTGCCGGTCGACGCAGTTGAAGGACGCGTTGAGCTTGCCGCCGACGAACCACCTCCAGAAAGGCGCGTTGCTCGCGTCGAGGGTCGTGTGCCAGTACTTGTCCCAGGTCAGTAGGTCGGCGTACTCCTTGAAGCATTCGGGATAGTTCTTCTCGGCGAACCGCTCGCGGATCGCGGGGTCGTTGGCGTTCGCCTGCCCGATGAACTTCGCCGACGGGTGGAAGTACTCCTCTTCTCGCCAGTGGACCGCAATCTCCGCCTCGGAGACCTGGACTTCACTCATGGTCGACCTCCATGACTGGGACTCATTTCTATGGCCAGAGCGGACCGCCAACCGGCAGTACGGCCTTGGCGCGCTGGCTGTTGGCGACGGTTGCGAAGGATGTGTACCAGGCGACGGCAGCCGTCAGGATGCCCACCCAGCCGCCGAGCTGGATCAGCCCCGTGTTGTTCCCGAAGAAGCCTATCCACAGGAGCAGCTCGGTCACCTCGAGGGTGAGGAACACGCCGAAGACGGCCATGTTGATTCGCGCGCTCAGGATGAGCATGTAGGTGTTGAAAATGAAGAACGCAAGCAGAAACCAGCCGAGGTCGTTGGTGACATCCTTCGCCGGCACTTTGCCGGCCAGAAGCATGACGACGAAGGTGGCGAGCGCAAGCCAGAAAGCGCCGTAGGTGGAAAAAGCGGTGGCTCCGAACGTGTTGCCGGTCTTGAACTCCCACATCCCGGCGGCAAACTGGGCCAGGCCCCCGTAGAAGAACGCCAGGCCCACCCACGTCAGGTCTGGCGCAAGGCCTGCGTTGTGGGTGCTCAACACGAACGTGGTGAGCGCAAACCCGCCCAGGCCTAATGCGGCGGGGTTGGCTATGGCGACTACCGGTGGCGCCGAGGTGGTCCTGACTTCAGACATCCCCAAGCCTCCTTTTGCGCGGGAGCCGTTACCTCCCGCCATGCCGAATACGTCGTTGCGAATCGTATTCCGATTCGAGATCGGCATCAAATCCGGCCCGAATCGGTGCGGAAGTTAATGCCGGCAGTCTGCGGTGAAAAGTCGTTAAGAATGCGCGCAGCCGGAGGGGTGGCTCTAACCTAGACGGCAAATCCCCGGTGGGATACCAGGGGGAGTTGGGGAGATGGGTTAAGTGCAGCCTGGCATCGTCGCTCTCCGGCGAGCGATCACGGCCGCCTGGCAGGAAGACCTCCGGGCAGTTAGGCACGACCGCTACGACCTGGAGAAGGGGAAGGAGGCCTGGAGCTTCATCCAGCGCTTCTACAACCTGGTGGCCGAGCTCCGGACGCCCATCCAGCGCGCCTGGGGCCCCGGCGGCCTGGTGCACGTGGCCGACAGCCCCGACGTCGGCGGCCCCGGTCCACGCGTCTCTTTGACCCGCGTCAAGCTCCGCAACCACGGCACCCTGGTGGCGGTCGAGGCGTCGACCCACAACGAGGGCGAGGCCAAGCCCAACCCGGGACTGGGCATCGATCGCGAGTTCGAGGTCGCGACGGTCGGCCCCTACCGCTACGTGCAGGAGCTTTACGGCACTCTCGTCTCCTTCCTCCAGACGGCGCTCAGCGTCGACCTCGAGCTGGGCGGGTCGCGGTGGCTCTACGAGCAGGAGGCGGCGACCGCCTTCATGGCGGCCTGCCGTTGGCCGGCGATCGCCGAGCTGTACCAGCGCGTCGCCCGCGAGTACGCCGTCGAGGACAGCTTCGAGAAGGTGATCGAGAGCTTCGCCCCGGGCACCACCCAGAACGGCGAGACCGAGGTGCGCCTGAGCCTCGAGGAGCTGCACCGCTGCCGGGACACCGACGCCGACATCGCGAACTTCGTGCGCGCCGTGCGCCTGGCCGTCGTCGCCGACGAGTCGGACCAGCGCATCGCGTCAGAGGACGTTGCGCAAGAGCTGCAGCTGACGCCGGGCGCGGTCATGAAGCTGGGGCGGCTCCTGCGCGACGAGCGTGACGTCTGGCGCGAGGGTGACGCCACGGACGACTTCTCGGCGTGGAACTTCATCCCGTCCTTCAACGTCCACTTCTTCCGCCGCGTCTCGACCGTCGACGACTACCTCGCGATCGAATCGACGCTCAACCCCAAGGGCCAGGGTGCGAACGGCGCGGTCACACCGCGGGACGATTCGGTCGGCGCCGAGCGCTCGACGGCGCTGCCCGACGGGATCGTCACTTTCCTGATGACCGACGTCGTCGAGTCGACTCCCCTCTGGCTGCGCAGCCGAGCCCAGATGTACGTCGCGATGAAGCGGCACGACCAGCTGCTGACGCAGGCGATCGAGGCCAACAACGGCGTGGTGCTCAAGGAGCGCGGGGAAGGCGACAGCTTCTTCGCCGTGTTCCTGCGCGCCACCGACGCGCTGGCGGCGGCGGTCGACGGCCAGCGCGCGCTGCAGGCCGAGTCTTGGCCCGACGACATCCCGATCCGCGTGCGCATGGCGATCCTGACCGGCGAGGCCGACGCCGACGACGGCGACTACCGGGCGCCTGCGGTCAACCGCTGCGCGAAGCTCCGCCGCCGGGCGGTCGGGCAGCAGATCCTGGTCTCGGAGACGACCTACTCGATCGTCGCCGACATCATGCGCGAGGACCTTCAGCTGCTCAGCGTCGGCCATCGCCGCCTGGAGGGCCACGACCGGCCGGAGCAGGTCTACGTCCTGCAGCACCCGGAGGTCGTGCTCGAGGCGAGCGTCCCCGAAGACTGACGGCCTCACACGCCGCCTCCGGCTGTCCCTATGCTGGGCCGGAAGCAACTCATGCGGGAGGCGGTTCCATTTAACTCGATGAATCGCGTGATCGACCGGTACTCCGTGGTCTTCGTGGCGCTGGCCGCGACGCTCTGGGCTTCGGACGCTTACTTCCGCAACCAGCTGATCAGCCACCTGACCGCCACCGAGATCGTGGTCGCCGAGGATGCCCTGGTCGCGATCTTCCTGGCGGGCGTGCTCTACCGCAGCCGCGGCGAGCTGAAGAAGCTGACGCCGCGGGGCTGGTTGGCGGTGGGCATCATCGCCGCGGGCGCGCAGGCGGTGGCCACCATCCTGTTCACGTACTCGTTCTCGTACCGGATCTACGCCGAGACATTCGTGCTGCAGCAGACCCAGCCCCTCATCGCCATCGCACTCGCCTGGATCGTGCTCGGCGAGCGCCGCCGGCCGTGGTTCTGGGCCATGGCCGCGCTGGCCCTGGTCGCCGTCTACATGGTGGTGTTCGCGCAGGATCCGCTGCAGCCGGTGTCGGCCCTGCAGCACGGGCGCCTCGAGGCGGGATTGCTCGCGCTCGGAGCCGCAGCCCTTTGGGCCAGCGGCACCGTGCTGGGTCGGTTCGCGCTGGGGAGCATCTCCTTCTGGAGCATGACCGCGCTGCGCTTCACCCTCGCGCTGCCTGTGCTGATCATCATCGTGCTCGCCCAGGAAGGCGCGGCCGGGTTCACGCACTACCGGTTCAGCGACTTCGTGCCCAACCTGCTGGCGATCGCGATCCTGCCGGGCCTGGTGGCGCTGCTCCTGTACTACCGCGCGCTTTCGCGCACTCCGGCCTCGCTCGCGACCATCGCGGAGATGGCCTACCCGGTGGCCGCGACGCTCATCGCGTCAGGGCCGCCGCCGTGGGGCTTCAGCCAGCCGCTGTATCCCGCGCAGATCGCAGGCACGGTCCTCCTGCTGGTCGTCATCGGCGTGCTCGGGTGGACGAAGGAGAAGGTGCCGCCGGTCGTGCAGGCAAAGGCGGACGCCGCTTCGCTCGAGCTGGCGGCGAGCTGAGGCCCCGTTAGGGGATCTTTCGCAGCGCTTCCTGAAGGGCCTCGAGGTCTTCCGGCTCGAGATGCCTGGTCAGGTTCTCGCGCAGGCTGCGGACGAATACCCCATGCGCGCGCTTGTGGGCCGCCTTGCCCTGCGCGGTGATGTGAGCGAAGGCGCCGCGCCGGTCGGTCGGGCATTCCTGGCGCTCGATGAGCCCGGCCTTGATCATCTGGTCGAGCCTTCGCGACGCGCCGCTGTCGGTGATCCCGCTCTCCTTCGCCAGCTCCTGGAAGCGCAGCAGGCCGCCCGGAGCGCGGGTCAGGTGGTTGAGGACCTCAAACCAGCCGAGAGGGATGCCGGCGCCGGGAAGCATGTCCTTCTCCAACGCCGCCGCCATCAGGTTGTGGGCGCGCGTGAGGCCTTCCCACAGCTTGGCGGAGTCGGATTCGGCGCTCGGCATCTCTAGCCACGTGAATTATGCGGAGACGGCTTCCGCCGCTTCCGCCGCCTTGACCACGATCTCGGCGTCGAGATTGATCTTGATGACGTGGCCGGCAAACGGCACTGCGCCGGCGACACCGTCCCAGTTCAGGCCGAAGTCCATCCGGTTGACCTGTCCGCTGGCGCTCACGCCGAGGCGCTCGAGGCCGCCGAACGGGTCGGCCAGGCGGCCCTCGATGTTGCCGGTGAGCTCGATCGGGCGGGTGGTGTCCTTGATCGTCAGGTCTCCCTTGACGCGGTAGGTCTCGTCGTCGAGCTTCTCGATGCCGGTGACGGCGAACGTCAGGTACGGGTACTTCTCGACGTCGAAGAAGTCCGCCGAGCGCAGGTGGTTGTCCCGCTGCTCGTTGCGGGTGTCGAGGCTGGCGACGCTCACCTTGACCGTGCCGCGGGCCTGGGTCAGGTCGTCGTCGGGGCCTTCCAATGCACCTTCGAACTTGGCGAAGTGGCCGTGCACCGTGGTCACGGCGAGGTGCTTCGCGCTGAAGCCGATGTTGGTGTGGGCGGGGTCGATTTCGTAGCGGACCATTCTTGGTCGCCTCCTTTTCTGTGTTGGTATCCAGAGCAACTTGCTTGCGCACGCAACTATTCCCCCCCCTGGGATTCGTCTGACCGCCAGCCGGCAGAGTGGCGTCAACGGCGACGATGGCGCCATAGGGGCTTGCCGAGCCCGCGGGTCTGACTGCTCGGGCTCATCCGGCCCGACGCAGAGCGTGTGGGCGCGCTCTTCCTTATATATGGCCCCAGGGCGATATATGGCCTCTGGGCGCTGTTCGGGTTCGCGGCTCGGGGTCTACGTGGTCGCCTTCATCGTCATCAACGCCGTCTTGATGCGGCGCCGGAACGTCACGGCTTGGCTTCCAGCCTCGCGGCATAGGCGCGGTTGGCGCGCCGGCCGCTCCAGGCGATGCCGGCGACCATGACCACGACGTAGGCCGCGAGCGCGACCGCGAGCACGATCGGGCCCGTCTCGTGCGCGGCGAGGGCGCTGCCGAGCGGGCCCCAATCCACCGTCGCCGCGGCGTTCAGCCAGGCGATGAGGCCGGTGATGAACGCGGCGCAGACCAGCGTCCAGCGCTTCTCGGCCACGGTCATCTGGGAAAGGTCGAAGCGCCGCTGGCGCGGCGTCACCGGTATGCGGCCGAGGCGGGTGAGGAGCGCGATCCACACCAGCAGCATCACGAGACCGATGGCGAGCGCGATCCACGGATAGGCCGTCTTGTCCATCGGCGAAAGGTCCGAGGAGCCCGCCCACGCAGCCATCGGCAGCGCCCAGATGACGCTGCTGAGCGCGGCGAAGCCGGCCCGGCCGTAGCGCTCGACGAGACCGTTCACCACCGCCCGTACTTTCGCACGAGGTACTGCTCGAATTTCACAGTTCCGTCCTTGTGTTCGGGCACGAGCAGCTTGCCGGCCGCGAACTGGCCGCTGAAGGCGAAGGGAATGGGCAGGTTGACGAGCCGGCGGTTCTGCCTTCGGGCTTTGAGCCAGGACTCGGCGAGGCTTCTGAACGTGCGCACCTCCGGGCCGCCGAAGTCGGGAACCCTGCCCGCGGGTGGCCCGAGCGCGAGCTCGGTGAGGCGGCGCGCGACCTCCCGCGCGTCGACGGGCTGGAACTGCCAGGCCAGCGGAACCATCGCGAGCCCTGGAATGCTGCAGAACCTGCTCAAAAAGAAGTCGATCGAGGCGTGGAACTTCGTCGCGCGCAAGATCGTCCACGGCAGCGAGCCCTCGCGCACGACCTTCTCCGCCTCGAGCTTGCGCGTGTAGTACGGGTACGCGACGCCCTCCATGCCGACGATGGAGATGAACACGAGGTGCTTCACGTGGGCACGGGCCGCAGCCTCGATGAGGCGGCGAGTCCCGACCACGTCCGTCGCGTGCAGACGCCACGGCTGGGCCGCGGCCGAGGCCGCGTGAACGATCACCTCGATGTCTTCGAGCGCGCGATCGAGACTGGCGCCGCTCGCGAGGTCGCCCTGCGCCCAGTCACCGCCCGTTCCGGGCTTACGGCTCAGGACGCGCGCGCGATGGCCCGCGCTGCGGAGCTCGGCCACGACCTCGTGACCCAGCGCCCCCGTGCCACCGGTGACGAGAGCGTTCATGGGTCTAAATTCTGTGCGCCTCGCCGTTTCCCGTAGACTGGTGTCCTCGGCCGGTATTCCGGCCCGCTCGCTCGGGTCCTCTCTCGCCGTCAAAGTAACGGTGTCCTGATCGTCGCGCCAAATATTCGAGATTGGAGAGGCATCAGGAGCATCACGTGTCATCTTTCGCTGACGCGGGCGTAGGCCCGCACTCTTTGGCGGCGCTTGCCGCCCTCGGAATCACCGAGCCCGTCGCCGTTCAGGCCGAGGCCATCCCCGCCCTCATCGCTGGGCGCGACGTGGTCATCGAGGCCCCGACCGGCTCGGGCAAGACGCTCGCCTTCGTGCTGCCGCTCGTCGAGCGGATCCGGCCCAACGGCCCTGGTCCGCGAGCGCTCGTCGTCACTCCGACGCGCGAGCTGGCGGTGCAGGTGGAGAAGGTGCTGGTCTCGCTGCGCACCGGCCTGCGCTCGACCGTCCTCTACGGCGGCGTGGGTTATGCGACGCAGCGGCTCGCGCTGCGCGCGGGAGTCGACGTCGTGGTCGGCACACCCGGCCGCATCCTCGACCTGGTGGGCCAGGGCAAGCTCTCGCTGTCGCGCGTCGAGTACCTCGTGCTCGACGAGGCCGACGAGATGCTGGACGCCGGCTTTGCGCCTTCCGTCGAGCGGTTGCTCGGCCTGACCTACGAGCCACAGACGGTTCTTGCCTCGGCGACGATGCCGAGCTGGGTCTCGCGGCTCATGGCCAAGCACACCAAGGACCCGGTGCAGGTGCGAGTGGTGAGCGACCACGCGGACCTGCTCGAGCACGGGCTGCTGCGCACTGGTGGCGCCAACAAGGTGCAGGTGCTGAGCCGTCTGCTGCACGGCCATCACGGGTCGGCGATCGTGTTCGGCCGTACCCGGTACGGCGTCAAGAAGCTCAATCGCAACCTGCGCCAGATGGGCCATGACTCGGTCGAGCTCCAGGGCGACCTGTCCCAGGCGGTCCGCGACCGGACGATGGCGGCGTTCCGCGATGGGCGCACTCGCATCCTCGTGGCCACCAACGTCGCGGCGCGTGGCATCGACGTCGACCATGTCGGTCTCGTCGTCAACTACGAGCTGCCGGACTCGCCGCAGTGGTTGACCCACCGCGTCGGCCGCACCGCGCGAATGGGCGAGGCCGGGCGCGCGCTGACGATCGTCGCGCCCGAAGACGAGCTCGCGTGGACCAGGCTGAGCCGCGACGGCGCTCCCGACATCCGCGAGGTCGACATGAAGGTCCTTCTCGACGAAGGCGGCTGGCTCTACGTGGAGAGCAAGCCTTTGCACGCAGGGCATTCGACGCATGCCGCGCATGGTGCGCGGCCGGCGTCTACCTCCTCGGCAGGACGCTCGGGCGGGCGGCGGCGCCGAGGTGGGTGGCGAAGAACTTCATAACGCGCGCCCACGAGTCGTCAGCCGCTTCCTTGTCGTAGTGGCCGCGGGTGTCGTTGAAGAAGGAATGCCGCGCGCCCGGGTAGATCTTGATGTCGTGCGGGATGTTTCGCTTTGACAGTTCGACGTCGAGCTTGCGGCCCGCGCTGGCGGTGAAGTCCTTCTCCGGGTATGAGCCGATGACCGGGCAGATGCGCGCCACCGCCTCGATCGGCCTCGGATTGGCCGCGTAATAAGGCGCGATCGCTTTGAGCCGGTCGTCGGTGCATGCCCAGGCCACCGCGAAGCTGCCGCCCATGCAGTAGCCGACGGCGCCGACCCGGTCGGGGTCGACCTCCGGCAGCGCTCTCAAGTACGACAGCGCCTCTTTCAGGTCGGCGACCCCGAAACGTTGGACTGAACCTCGCAGCATGCCGGCCATGAACCGGGCCATGCAGACCGCACGGTTGCGGCCGCCGAACAGGTCGACGGCCAGCGCCGCGTAGCCCTCGCCGGCGAACCGGCGAGCGACCTCTTTGATGTGTTCGTTCAGCCCGTAGGCCTCGTGGATGACGACCACGCCGGGATGTCTGTTGGAGCCGTCGGGCAGGGCGAGGTAGCCGCCGGTATGGAGGTCTGCACGGTCGATGTAACGGGTCTGCATCGACGAAGAATGCTAGCGGCGGGTGGCGGCAGGACAGCAACAGGCGGGCGGTATCCTTATCCTCTCTCGACGCGTGGGCCCGTGGCGCAGTTGGGAGCGCGTCTGAATGGCATTCAGAAGGTCAGGGGTTCGAATCCCCTCGGGTCCACCAAATTTCTGAGTTCAAAATGGACCTGGACCTCGGCCTAACCGGCACTGTTCGTTCCGACAGCTCGACGTTTTGCTGCCTATCTGCTGCCTATCTGCTGCCTATCTGCTGCCTATCCGGTCGCTGTGGTACCGATAAGCGGACCGCCCGGGTCACAGATCCAGTTCACATCCAGGAGCCCAAGCGCGGCTTTGTAGTGGATCACGACTCCTCTCCGGACGCGGGTTCAACTCCCGCCGCCTCCACCAAGCCGAACCCGATTTCGAATACGAATCAGCCGCACCAAAGCGCCGTCGACCCACAAACCGCACCAGTTTGTGGGTCAGTTTGTGGGTCAGATTCGGGGGCCAGTTCGCGGCTGACGTAGCAAGCTCGCCGGCTGCGGCGCCGCCGGGAGAGATCGCAGGACCGTACGCCATCGCTCGGCGCCCTCGCCGACCTGGCTGGCCAGGCGCTCGAGGGCAATGTCATGCAGCATCAGCACTTCGTTTAGCAGCGCGATCAGCCAGGCGGGGTTCAGCTCCACGCGCGCCCACTTGCGCCCCGGTCGCTCACCCTGGAAGTACTCGGACTGAGCGAGGAGCGCCCACGGAACTGAGTGTGTGAAGCCGGACAGAATCCGATACAGGTTGGCCCCAATGGGGTCGGCGCCGGCGGCAGCTATATCGGGCAACAGACGCGCGAACAGCGTTGTGGCGGCAGGTCGCGCTTCCCCGAAATGCTCGGGCTTCCTCTGCTTCCCGTCGACCGCCCGATGACCTAGTGCGGTTGCATCGGCGACCAACGTCTTGATCCGGTCGTCGGCCGGCTTGCGCTGACCCGCGAACTTGCGGCGTTCCTGCAGCGCGTTGAGGCGCTCAACTAGGACGCGGGCGCGCCGAGCCTTCGGTGTTATTGCTGGATCCATGAGCCAGGCGGCGCGTGCCGCCGGTTCAGCAGCGCCTCGAAGCAATGTGTGGCCGCCCAGCGGGTAGAGCTCCTTGGTTGACAGCGCCGCCCTGAAAGTGAGTAGGTGGTAGTCGGCACTGAGCAGGAGCAATTCGGCAAGGGGGCCGGGATCGTTGCCTCGCCAACCTTCGACCGCATTCGCATGATCTGACCCAGGCGCGGGCCGGACTCCAGCGTGGTAGTCGCTCGCCGCCGCAACACGGGCGCGCAGATGTGTGATCGCGGCGTCGATCAACTGCTGCTCGGCTGGGGTCGCTGGGGAAGGGGCCTCGTCCATTTGGGAGAGAGGCTAAGTATTCGCCTGGCCGCCGATACGGACCGAGGCGGCCAGCGGGACTCCGGCCCGCCTTTCCTGGACACAGACCGAGCATGCTGAGCCTATGTCCGACCCTCTCGTAACCGGACTCATCGCCCTCGCCGGCGTTGCACTCGGTCTAATCGGAACCGTGGTGCTCGAGCGAGTCAGGCGGACCGCCAGCCGCCGAGACGCAGCTGAGGAGCGCCAGGCGGCTGTTCTTCGAGAGCTCTAGGACGTCCTCGAGGAGTTCAACCGCGAATGGTCGGGGCTGATCTCGGAGATCGCGCAAGGCAAGGCCCATCTCGGCACGCAGGAATTCGACTCGAAGCCCTCGCTGGTACTGAGCCGCTATCGCGTATTGACCCGCAGGGTCACGGATGATGGCCTCCGAGGCGACCTGGAAGTCGTCAGCTCGTTGGCGTTTCAATTCGCCGCCGCAGGGCAGATGGGCGACATCTCGGCCAAGGTCTCTCTCGTCCAGGACCGAATCGGCGAGGCACTGCGGCGTCTTACGGGCTGATGCGCCTGGCCGAGTCTTGAGCCACCGCCGCATCGACCCGAGCACGCCAGCGCCGAGATCCAGTTCGGTTCGCTGGCGGCGACTGGAGCCCTCGAACCCTAGGTGCGCGGGCCTAAGACGAAAGAGAATTGATAAGTGGATTGTTAAGTCCCGCGTTCGGCGCCTAGACTTGCGTCGGTCGACGCGGATCGACACCTTCCTCGCAGCCGGCCGGGAAGCACACCCGGCACGAGTCGCCGGCCGGAGGGTTCCCGAGAGCGCACCGGAGGACTCAACCAATGGCGGACAACCAGACCATCAGTCCCGCCGACCTGCGGATCGATGAGCAGAACCCCCGCCTCGGCGAACCGAATGTGGGCCAGCACAAAGCACTTCAGGAGCTCGCGCAGCTTCTCGGGCGGCAACTGATGGTACTGGCGGCCGACATCGTCCAGCACCATACCGATCCGTCCAGCCTCCCGATCGTGATGGAGACGGGAGAACCTGGCCGCTACGTCGTGCTCGAGGGGAACCGCCGACTCGCCGCGCTGCGAGCTCTCGAAAACCCGGAGGTCGTCGCCGATTCCGTGAAGCCGGCGATCCTGAAGCGCTTGCGCTCGCTGAGCAAGCAGTACCAACAGAACCCGATCGAGGAGCTGCTGTGCGTCGTCGTCAAGAGCCGCGAAGACGCCCACCATTGGATCGAACTGCGACACACCGGCGGTAACGAAGGTGCTGGCGTACTGCGATGGGGCGCCGACGAGGTAGGGCGGTTCCGGGCTCGAGGCGGAACGTCGACGCTGGTCAACCAGGCGCTCGACTTCCTTGTACGACGCGGCGAGCTGACGATGGAACAGCGCCGTGGACGGTGGGGATCCACCACCTTGGATCGCATGCTTCGAAACCCGGTCTTTCGCGATCAGATGGGCCTCGAGATGGAGGGCGGCACACTCTATGTGCTCGGAGACGAGGCCGCGTCGGCAAAGGCGCTGAAACGAGTCGTCAACGAGTTAATCTCGAAGAAGCTCAAGGTTCGCGACGTCTACCTCCAGCACCAGATCGAGGCCTACGCGAAGAAACATCCGAAGGTCGCCGCGAAGCACAGCGCGGGTGAAGGCGTCCCAGCAGCCGCCGGCGGGCCGGCCGTCAAGCCGCCAACCAGACGCCGAGCCCGTACGCCGAAAGAGCGAGATAGGCTCCTCCCGAGCGACTGCTCTCTGAACATCCCCGAGGGCCGAATGCGAAACATCGAGCGAGAGTTTCGGAGGCTTAGCCTCGAGTCCCACACGAACGCGATCAGCGTGCTCTTCCGCGTATTCCTCGAGCTGAGTCTCGACACATATGACGAGGGGCATGGCCTCGGTTTCAAGGAAAGGACCCCTCTCGACGCCAAGCTCCGCCAGGCGCTTGATGATCTCCTCCAACAGAAAAAGCTCACAGATGCGCAGGCAAGAGCTGCCCGTATGGCGACTCAGATGAACTCGTTCCTGGCACCGTCGGTGACCGCGATGCACAACTACGTCCACAACCCCCACGCATCTCCCAGCCCCACGGATCTCCGTGCTACCTGGGACAAACTCCAGCCTTTCATGATCGCGCTGTGGTCGAGCTGAGGTTAACGTTGGCAGTGAGGACGCCGAGCCGCTAGGCTCGCCGCGGTGCCCTTCTACTCCCCGCTTCGCTACCCCGGCGGCAAGCGCCGCCTGACGTCGGCCGTCACGCAGTTGCTCGAGGCGAACGACCTCAAGAACGTCACCTACGTCGAACCCTTCGCCGGCGGGGCTGCGATCGGGTTGGCACTGCTCCTCGAGGAGTACGCGTCGACCATCCACATCAACGACCTGAGTCGACCCGTCTACGCCTTCTGGCACACCGTGCTCCACGACTCGAAGGAACTCTGCCGGCGGATCGAGAAAGCTAAGCTCACGGTCACCGAGTGGAAGCGCCAACGCAAGGTCTATGAGGATCGAGAGTCAGCCCAGCTCGATGAACTCGGGTTCGCCGCGCTCTACCTGAACCGGACGAACCGGTCGGGAATCATCGATGGCGGGGTTATCGGAGGCCTCGAGCAGACGGCCAAGTGGGGCATCGATGCCAGGTTCAACCCAGATGACCTCGTGGTCCGGATTCGCCGCATCGCGCGGTACGCGAGCCGGATCCACCTGTACCAGTCAGAGGCGCTTCACTTCATCACAACGACCGTCCCCGAGCTGGGCAGGAACGTATTCGCGTTCTGCGACCCGCCGTACATCGAGAACGGCGACGGTCTCTACCTCAACGAATACACCCTCGCCGACCACCGCGCGCTGGCGACCAACGTCGAGCGCCTGAAGGCGCCCTGGCTGGTGACGTACGACGCGGCCGCGGTCGAGGCCGACCTCTACGCCGACCACCGGCGAATCATTTACGACCTCGGCTACAGCGCCCACACGCGCTACGAGGGCCGCGAGGTGATGTTCGTCTCAGACAGCCTCGGGCTCCCGCCCGCGTGGGTGCACTCGGCCCGTGTACCGCTCTCGCATCAGAAGAGCCGGGACCCGCTCTTCGGCAAGCTCGTGCAACCCTTGTCGACGCCGGACGCGTCAAGCCGCCGTCGCGAAACCGCAGGCCGTCAAGCCGGCGCCTAGTCCAGGAGCTGTCACGGCGCGCCGGTCCTGATCGACGCCATGCAATCGAGCGTCGACGAGGGACG